>DASYXA010000001.1:0-5132 GCA_035935465.1 Candidatus Limnocylindria bacterium
TGCCGGGATCGCGAGCGCGATCGCCGAGCGGCTCGAGATGGATCCCGAGGGCCGCGACGACCTGTACGTGGCGGCCCTGCTCCGCGACGTCGGCGAGCTCGGGATCGATCGTCGCGTCCTCGACGCGCCCGGGGCACTGACGGAGGAGCAGCGCGAGGTCGTCCGGCGCCACCCGCTCCTGGGCGAGACGATCCTCGCCGCGCTCGCGTTCCTCGGCGACGCGTCGCGGATGGTGCGCGGGCATCACGAGCGGTGGGACGGGACGGGATACCCCGACGGCCTGGCCGGCGGCGAGATCCCGCTCGGCGCGCGGATCCTCAGCGTCGCCGACGCGTTCGTCGCGATGACCAGCGAACGGCCGTACCGCGCGGCGCTCCGGCCCGCCGAGGCGCTCGCGGCGGTCATCGGCGGCGCCGGAACGAGCTTCGACCCCGCGGTCGTCGACGGCTTCGTCGCGATCAGCGGCTCCGGCGAGCTCACCTGACCTTCACGTAGTTGCCTTCGTTGTGTACGCTTGCTCCCACGAACGGTCGCGGCACGCGCCGTGCGTCCACCGAGACCCCGCGCGAGCTTGCTTCCGGACGGGCAGGCCGGCGGGCCGCAGAGAGGTGCAGCCTTGGCTGAGGCAGGTCCCGGCGACAGCACGCCGCTCGCCGCCGACGACATGATCGGCTCGCTGGCCGCGCGCGTGCGCGAGCTCTCGCTCCGCGTGGCCCAGCTCGAAGGCGAGCTCGAGGCCGCCCGCCGGCGCGTCGCGGTGTACGAGGACTTCGACGCCCAGGTCCAGGACTCGCTGTCCGCAGCGCTCCGCGCGTCGAACCAGATCCGCGAGCGCGCGCGCGTGACCGCCGAGGCGATCGCCGAGGAGGCGCGGGCGCAGCGGCCGGCGGTCGTCGCGGAGCTCGACGCGATGCGGATCGAGCGCGACACGCTCCGCCGCGCGATCGATGACGCGACGGCGTCGGCGTCCCCGGCGTCCCGCGCGTCCGCGCCGGTCGTGACGAGCTTCCCGATGTCCGAGATGCGCACCGCCGCAGCCGACGCCTTGCGCGGCGTGTTCAAAGAGCTCGTCGCGGAGATCCGTGCGTCGACGCCGCCCGTGGTCCAAGCGGCCGCCCCGACGCCGGCGGAGGCGCCCCGTCCGGCGAGCGTGCCGGCTCCGACCGTCCCCCCGCCAATCTCCCGGGCGCCGGCGGCTCAGCCCCCGGCCGCGCCGCCACCGGTCGCCGCACCACAGCACGCGCCGCGGGAGTGGACCGATCGCCTCGTCACGCCCCCGGAGCCGTACGTCGCACCGCCGTCGAGCTACAACCCGCAGATCGATCGACCGCCGGCGCCGCCCCAGGCGATGCCGCGTCCGACCGTCGTCCCGCCGCCGCCATCGGCCGTGGTCGAGGACGAAGACGTCGTGCCCCTGGCCGCCGCGCCGACGGCCGGTCCGACGCCCGCCCCAGCCCCAGCAGCCGCCCCTGCGCCCGCCGCGGCCGAGCCGGCGCGCGCGTGGACCGCTGCCCCGAGCGAGCCGATCGGCGAGGTGCAGGTGGTGCTCTCGCCGATCTCGTCGTTCCCGCGGCTCGTCGAGCTCGAGCGCCGGCTGCAGGGCATGTCGGTCGTCCGCACGGTCTACGCGCGCGACTTCCGCAATGGCGTCGCCACGCTCGCGATCGGACTTCGGCATCCGATGACGGTCGATGAATTCGCGACCGCCGTCACGAAGCTCGACTACCCCCGGCTGCGGATCGTGTCGACCTCCGGGTACGTCCTCGAGCTGCGGATCGATACCGAAGCGTCGTCGATCGCGTAGGCCTGGACCGGCGAGACATCGGCAGATGAGCGTGCGGCTGGACGCGGACTTCTGGTCGGCCCGGATGGCCTTCCTCTGCAAGCTCGCGCGCGCGGACGCGGTCGCGGTCGTCCTCGAGGTGCAGAACGAGGGCTTCGTCACGTACGCCGCCGACAACATCCCGGCCGATCCGGGCTGGAACGGCGCGGTCGCGGGCCCGCTCATCCGCGCCGCGCTCGACTCGCGTACGTCCGCCCAGGCGAGCGTCGTGCTGCCCCTCGCTGACGGCCGTGCCGCCTCGACGATCTTCGTCGCGCCGATCGT
The DNA here is from genome assembly GCA_035935465.1 of Candidatus Limnocylindria bacterium. Classification (GTDB taxonomy): domain Bacteria; phylum Chloroflexota; class Limnocylindria; order P2-11E; family P2-11E; genus UBA4735. The sequence continues at coordinate 2,108 of DASYXA010000001.1, forward strand.
CTGGAACGACCAGCTCGTCGGCGGGCTCGCGGCACTTCGCGCGAGCGGCTCCTTCGACGAGCGCGACTCGGCCGAGGTCGAGCGCCTCGCGGACCTCGTCGGGCTCGAGCTCGCCGAGGCGACCGCGCTCCGGCGCGCCCAGTCGCAGCAATCCGAGCTGGAGACGCGCCTGCGGGCGCAGGCGAAGATCGCGGATCTCGCGCGCAACACCCAGGACCCGGACGAGCTGCTCCAGCGCGCGACCGCCCAGCTCGCCGAGCTCTTCGGCGCGGACGGCGTCTCGATCATGCTCGCCGACGACGCGGGACAGCTGTCGGTGCGCTCCTCGCTCGGGTTGAGCGACGCGGCGAAGAAGGACCGCAAGAAGCTCGGCGAGGGTATCTCGGGCTACGTCGCGAAGACCGGCCAGCCGCTCCTGCTCACCGGGCAGGTCAAGGACCAGCGCTTCAGCGGCAACGACCCGACCATCGGCGAGTCGATCGTGGCTCCGCTGCGCGCCGCCGATCGCACGATCGGCGTGGTGAACGTCAAGCACTCCGCCGCGACGAAGGAGCGGTTCACCCAGGCTTCGGTCGACTCGCTGCAGCAGGTCGCCAGCGAGATCGCGTCGTCCTTTGTCGCGGCCGACGCGATGCGCCGCACCGAGGACGACCGCAAGCAGGCCCTGGTCTTGTACGAGCTCTCACGGCTCGCGACGATGGGGAACGATCCGCAGCAGGATCTCGAGACGGCGGCCGACATGATCGCGGGCATGCTGAACAACGACGTCGTCGGCGTATGGGCGCTCGACACGGGCGGCGGCGTGCGGCTCCGGGCCGGACATGGGTACCCCGATCCGCTGCCGGAGGTGATCCCGGTGTCCGGGATCGGGCCCGCGATGACCATGGCGCTCCGCGAGGAGCAGCTCGCGACCGCGCGGTTCGCGGCCGGCGACGAGCGCCGGCCGGACTGGGCGGCGGGTGAGGCGACGATGTTCGTGCTCGCGCCGATCGGATCGCACGGCAACCAGCTCGGCGCGCTCGTCCTCGGGCGCGCGAGCGGGCAGTACAGCGACCCGGAGATCGAGTTCGGGACCACGCTCGGCGAGTACCTGTCCGGCCAGATGCAGAAGACCGCGGCGGGCGACTCGCAGGAGGTCATCGCGGCGAACGAGCGGCGCAAGATCGCCCAGGAGATCCACGACGGCATCGCCCAGGAGCTCACCGGAGTCGTGCTCACGCTCGAGGCCTGCCAGCGGGCCCTCGACAAGGACCCGGCTGCGCTCAGCGCGAGCCTCGCGAAGGCCGCGCGCGAAGCGCGCGCGACGCTCGCCGAGGTGCGCCAGTACATGTCGGCGCTGCGCGCGAAGGAGGGCGGTGACATCAACCTCCCGTCGACGGTCGCGCGGCTCGTCGACGACGTGCGCCGCCAGACCGGCCTGCGGGTCGAGATGGAGGAGCAGGGCGCGGAGCGCGAGCTCGAGCCGCCGCTCGAGCGCGCGGTGATGCGGATCGTCGGGGAATCCCTGCGCAACGTCGCGCAGCATGCGCAGGCGAATGCCGCGAAGCTGCGGCTGACCTACGGGGAACGGGAGATCACGGTGATCGTCGAGGACGATGGCGTCGGCTTCGACACGGAGCCGACGATGGCGACCGCGACCGACAGCGGCCACTTCGGGCTCGCCGGCATGCGCGAGCGCGCCGAGAGCATCGGCGGAACGCTCACCGTCTTGAGCCAGCCGGGCCGCGGCTCGGTGATCACCGCGACGCTGCCGTACATGTTCGCGGAGGATCCGGTCCGCACGATGAAGGATCCGACCCCCGTCGTCGAGGATGTCGAGTCGCCCGCCGAGAGGAGCGGCCTCATCTCCAAGCTCTTCGGCCGGTGACCCGCGGCGTGGCCGGGTGGGAACGGCGGCGCGGCGGAGATCCGGCGGTCGCCGGCGGTCGGACTGGGGAGATCGGCGGTCGATCCGTCAGCTGAGGAAGAAGCGCCAGGCGAACAGCACGACCGCGGCGATGAACGTGATCACGATGACCACGGCGACGATCATGCCGAGCGTGCCGCGGACGTCGCTGCGGACGCGGACGATCCCGACGGACCGGTCGATCGCCTCGACCAGCTTGGGCGGCGACGCGTCCTTGAGGAGCCAGCCACGGGCACCGGGGGTCTCGGCCGCGAGCCGCTCGCCGCTCGCGGCGTCGCCGGACAGGATCGTGAACGGGATCTCGAGGTCGGCGGGGTGCCCGTCGAGGAGCATCCCGTCGATGAGGGCCGCGTCGGCCGGCCAGGACGTCGCCGCGGAGCGTGCGTCGGCGAGGCTCGGGACGCGCTGGAGGTCGTAGACGTCCTCCAGCCGGAGCACGGTCTCGATGCCCGCACCGATGACCGGGTGCGCCGTGACGATGAGGACCTTCGGCCGGGCGATGCGGCGATTATCGCGACCGCCACCCGGTCGGGGTATATCTCAGTCCTTCTGAACACCCCCGAGCGCGGGTAGCCGCGGGCCGTGGAATCAGGCTCAATGACCGTTGCAAGGCGGCCCGATCACCCGCGGGCGGTCGCAGATGAAGGGGTCACATGACGGTCGAGCGCGAAGGTGAGTTCTGGCCCACGCGCATCGCGATGCTCGCCGAGCTCGCGCACGCCGACGGGCTGGCGATCGTGTTGCGGCCGCACGGCGACACATTCGTCACGTACGCCGCGCACAACCTGAGCCCCGAGTCCGCCTGGGGCGGCACGCCGCAGGTGTCGCTGCTCGCAAGTGCGCTCGGTGGCGGCCCCGGCGACGGCGCGGTGAGCGTGCCGTTGCTCGATGGCCGCGTCGCGGTGGCGATGCGCGCGGTCCCGGTCGCATGGCGCGAGCACCGGATCGGCGCGCTCGCGGGCGTGCGCGTGAGCGGTCCGTTCAGCGACGAGGAATCGCTGCGGCTCAGCCGCCTCGCATCGCTCGTCGCGCTCGAGCTGGTCGAAGAGAACACCTTCTGGCGGATCCAGCGCGCCGCGGCCGAGCTCGAGGCGCGCACGAAGGCGTCGACCGAGCTGC
>DASYXA010000002.1:0-22846 GCA_035935465.1 Candidatus Limnocylindria bacterium
GCGTCACCGGCACCAAGGGCAAGAGCACGACCTACACGCTCATCTCCCGGATCCTCGAGCACGGGCCAAGGCGCGTCGTCGCGGGCGGCAACATCGGTACGTCGGTCATCGACCTGCTGCCGACGATCGCGCCCGACGACACCGTGGTCCTCGAGCTCTCCAGCTTCCAGCTCGACACGATCGGCCGCAGCCCGCACATCGCGGTCGTGACGAACGTCCTCGAGGATCACCTCGACTGGCATGGGACCCGCGACGCATACATCGCGGCGAAGCGCCACATCCTCGCGTGGCAGGGCCCCCGCGACATCGCCGTGCTGAATCTCGACGACCCGACGACCGTCGCCCTCCACACCGGCATCCCCTCGGAGGTGCGCGGATACTCGCTCGCGCTGCGCCCGAAGCGCGGCGCCTACCGGACGTCCGACGGCACGCTCGCTCTGGTCGACGGCGGGACCGAGCGTCCGGTGCTCCACGAGCGTGAGCTGCGCGTCCCGGGCCGGCACAACGTCTCGAACGCCCTGGCCGCCGTCGTCGCGGGCGACATCCACGGCATCCCGGCCGATGCCATCGCCGGGGTGCTGCGTGCGTTCAGCGGGCTGCCGCATCGCCTCGAGAGCGTCGCCGAGATCGGCGGCGTCCTGTACGTGAACGACTCGCAGGGCACCACGCCGTACGCGACCATCCCGGCCCTCGTCGCGCATGGCCGGCCGGCCGTGGTCATCCTGGGCGGCGTGTCGAAGGGCGCGGACTTCACCGAGCTCGCCCGGGCCGTGGTGCGGGACGCGCGCGCCGTCGTGCTCATCGGCCAGTCCGCCGACGAGATCGGGGCTGCGCTCGAGCTCGCCGGTGCCGCGCGCAAGCCGCTGCCGGTCGAGCGCGCGTCGACGCTGCCGGAAGCGGTCCGCACGGCCGCGGCACTCGCGCGGCCGGGAGACGTCGTGCTGCTCTCGCCGTCCGGCCAGTCGTTCGACATGTTCTCGTCCTATGAAGAGCGGGGCGAGGTCTTCCGCTCCGCGGTCCGCGCGCTCGAGGCGGCGCGGGCATGAGGCGCCTTCGCCTCCCGACGCACACCGGGTACGACCTCATGCTCCTGTCGGTCGTGCTCGGCCTCCTCGCGATCGGGCTCGCGATGGTCTACAGCGCCAGCGGGATCAAGGCCCTCGACGCGCAGGACGACCCGCGCTACTTCCTCGTCCAGCAATCGGCCTGGGTCGCCATCGGGCTCGCCGCGATGGTCGTCGTCGCGCGCATCGACTACCACCGCTACCGGCGTCTCGCGCTGCCCGGGCTCGCGCTCGCCGTCGTCCTGCTCGCGATCGTGCTCGTGCCCGGCGTCGGCACGCGTGTCGGTGGTGCGTCGCGCTGGCTGCGCGTGTCGTCGTTCGCCGGCCTGCAGCCGGCCGAGCTCGCGAAGCTCGCGCTGGTGATCTATCTCGCGTTCTGGCTGGCGGCGAAGCGCGAGCTCGTGGGCCGCTGGTCGGTCACGCTCCCATTCGTCGCGGTGCTGACCGGCGTCGCGGCGCTCGTCATCGCCGAGCCCGACCTCGGCACGGCCATCGTCGTGGTCGCGATCGGCCTCGCGATGTACTTCATCGCCGGCGCGCGCATCGCGGAATTCGTGGCGCTCGGCGGGCTCGCGACGATCTCGGTGGCCGCCGTCGCGGTCGTCCAACCGTACCGCCTGCTGCGCCTCACGACGTTCCTCGACCCCTGGAGCGAGCCGCAGGGGGCCGGGTTCCAGACCATCCAGTCGATCTACGGGCTGGCGCTCGGTGGGCCGCTCGGCGAGGGCCTCGGGGCCGGGAAGGAGAAGTTCGGCTTCCTGCCCGCGCCGTACACCGACTCGATCTTCGCCGTCCTCGGCGACGAGCTCGGCCTGCTCGGCACCCTGACCGTGGTGCTGCTGTTCCTCGTGATCGCGTTCAAGGGCATCCGCACCGCGCTCTCGGCGCCCGACCAGACCGGGACGCTCCTGGCGACCGGCGTCACGGTCTGGCTCGTGTTCCAGGCCTGGGTGAACATGGCCGTCGTCGCCGCGCTCGTGCCGATGACGGGGATCACCCTGCCGTTCATCTCGTACGGCGGCTCCTCGATCTGCGTCGGTCTCGTGGCCGTCGGTATCCTGCTGAACGTTGGACGGCAAGCGGGCGGGCGCGCGGCCGCCCGCGCGCCGGTGCAAGGTCCTGCTCGTGGGCGGGGGGACCGCCGGGCACGTCAGCCCGCTCCTCGCGGTGGCGGAGGCGCTCGACGAGCTCTCGACCGTCGAGCTCCGGTTCATCGGTGGACGTCGCGGTCTCGAGGGTGAGCTCGCCCGCGCGGCGGGCATCCGCTTCCACGGCACGCCCCTGCCGTCGCTCCGCGACCCCGACTCGAGGCTCGCCTTGCTCCTGCACGCCCTGCTCCTGCCGGTCGCGACGCTCGACGCGCTCATCCAGTTGATCGGCTCCCGGCCGACGGTCGCGCTGACGAGCGGCAGCTTCAGCGCGCTGCCGGTCCTGTTCGCCGCGCGCCTCCTGCGCGTGCCGATCTACCTCTGGGTCGGCGACGCGATCCCCGGGCGCGCGCTCCGCGCGGTCGCCGGCTGGTCGTCGGGCATCGGCCTGACATTCGAGCCCGCGCTGCACGCGATGCCCCGCGGCCGCGCGACGGTGACCGGCAACCCGGTGCGGGGATCGCTCCTCCGGTGGACGAAGGCCGAGGGTCGCCGCGCGCTCGGGCTGCCGGAGGCCGGACCGGTCGTGTTCGTGACCGGCGGCAGCCAGGGATCGGAGCGGATCAATGCCGCGGTCTCGGCCGGGCTCGCGCGGCTCGTGCGGCGGGCGGCCGTGGTGCACCACACCGGGCCGGCCCAGCTCGCGAAGGCCGAGGCGGTGCGCGCGGCGCTGCCCGAGGCCGATCGCGCGCGCTACCGACCGTATGCCTACCTGCACGACGAGATGGGCGCGGCGCTCGCGTCGGCGGACCTCGTCGTCGGCCGCGCGGGCTCGTCGTCCATCGCCGAGCCGCTCGCGTTCGGGGTCCCGCTGATCCTCATCCCGTTCGGCGCCGCGATGAACGCGCACCAGGCGGCGAACGCGCGCGCCGCGGCCGACCTCGGCGCGGCGCTCATCCTCGCCGAGAGCGACCTCGACGGGGACCGCCTCGTCTCGACCGTGGCCGGGCTGCTCGACGATCCGGCGCGCCTGTCGCGGATGGCCGCGAACGCGAAGGCCGGCGGCCGCCCGCTGGCCGCGCAGACCGTCGCCCGCGCGGTGCTCGCCCTCGCGGGCTGCGCGTAGTGCGCATCCACGTCGTCGGGATCGGCGGGACGGGCATGTCCGCCGTCGCGCGCATCCTCCTCGCGCGCGGCCATGCCGTGAGCGGATCCGACACCGGCGCCTGGCCGCTCGCGGAGGCGCTCGCCCGCGATGGCGCGACCGTGTACCGGTCGTTCGACCCGGCCAACGTGCGCGGTGCCGACGTGGTCCTGCGCTCGAGCGCGTACGGAGACGCGAATCCTGAGGTCGACGCGGCGCTCGGCGCGGGCATCCTGGTGTGGAAGCGCGAGGACGCCTGGCGCGAGCTGTCCCGCGGCGAGCGGGTCATCGCGATCGCCGGCACCCACGGGAAGACGACCACGACCGCGCTCACCTGGACCGCGCTGCGGGCCGGTGGCGTCGACGCGTCGCTCATCTGCGGCGCGCCGCTCCGCGATATCGGCACGAACGCCTACGCCGGCCGCGACCGCACGCTCGTCATCGAGGCCGACGAGTACGACCGCACGTTCCTCGCGCTCCGGCCGGCCATCGCGGTCGTGACGAACGTCGACCACGACCACCTCGACATCTTCCCGACGAAGGCCGGCTACGACGACGCGTTCGCCCGGTTCGCGGCCCAGACCGCCGTGCTCATCGCCTGCGCCGACGACCCGGGCGCGCGCGCCCTCGGCGCGGCCCGGACGATCCGCTACGGCGCCGGCCCGGCGGCGGACTACCGGATCGGCGAGCGCGTCGAAACGGCCGCCGGCCAGACCTTCCTCCTGACCGGACCGCCGGGCCGCGGGCGCGTCACGCTGAAGCTGCCCGGCGCGCACAACGCCCTCAACACGGCGGCCGCGGTCATTGCCGCGGTGTCGTGCGGCATCCCGCTGTCGACGGCGGCCGACGCGTTCCACGGCTTCAACGGCACCGCTCGGCGGCTCGAGCCCCTCGGCGAGGCCGCGGGCGTGACGGTGGTCGACGACTACGCGCACCACCCGGCCGAGGTCCGGGCCGCGATCGCGGCGCTCCGTCCGCGGGTCCCCCCCGGGTCCCGGCTCGTCGCGGTGTTCCAGCCCCACACGCCCAGCCGCCTTGCGGCGTTCTTCGACGAGTTCGTCGCGGCCCTCGCCACCGCGGACGAGCGGGTCGTGGTCGAGACCTTCGCGTCGGCCCGCGAGCGGAACGCCGGCGGCGACGCGCGGCGGCTGGCCGAGCGGGCCGGCGCCGCGTACGCCGCGGACGCCCTGGCCGCGGCGCGCGAGCTGGCCGGCCGCGTGCGCCGTGGCGACGTGGTGCTGATCCTCGGGGCAGGCGACATCCGGCCGGCCGGAGAGCGGCTGCTCGCGCTCCTCGCGTCGCCGAGCCCGGCGTGAACGAGCTCGGCGGCGGGCGGGCCGAGCCCATGCGCGCTCACACCTCGCTCCGGATCGGCGGGCCGGCCGACTACTTCGTCCGCGTCCGGAGCGAGGACGACCTGGTCGGCGCGGTGCGCGTCGCGCGCGAGGCGGAGCTGCCGACGTTCATCCTGGGTGGCGGGACGAACCTGCTGGTGGCCGACGCCGGGATCCGCGGCGTGGTCCTCGCGAACGCCTGGACCGACGTCGCGGCCCGCGGGATGGTCCTCGACGCGGCCTCCGGGACGCCGCTCGCGAGCGTCGCCGCGGTCGCGGCGCGCAACGGGATCGCCGGCCTCGAGTGGATGGCGACCGTGCCCGGCACGGTCGGCGGCGCGGTCCACGGGAATGCCGGGGCCTTCGGGTCCGATACCGCGAGCGTCCTGCTGGATGCCCGCCTCCTGGACCTCGACGGCAACATCTGGACCGCGGATCGCGACGAGCTCGGCTACGGCTACCGCACCAGCGCGCTCCAGGGCACGCCGACGATGGTCCTGCGCGCCCGGTTCCACGGCGAGCCGGGGGATCGCCAGACGGCCGTGCGCCGGATCAAGGAGATCGCGAACGAGCGCATCGCCACGCAGCCGCTCGCGCAACCGAATACGGGCTCCATCTTCCGCAACCCGCCCGGCGACCACGCCGGGCGGCTGGTGGAGGCAGCCGGGCTCAAGGGCCTGCGCATCGGCGGCGCGATGGTCAGCGACAAGCACGCCAACTTCATCGTGAACGCCGGAGCGGCGACCGCGGCGGACGTCCGCGCGCTCATGCGGCGCTGCCAGGCCGAGGTGAAGGCCCTGTTCGGCGTCGACCTCGTCCCCGAGGTCGAGCTCGTGGGAGAGTGGGACGACTGATGGCTACCCAGAAGAAGCTCCGGGTCGGGGTCCTGATGGGTGGTGCGTCGGCCGAGCGGCAGATCTCGCTGGTGAGCGGCATGCAGATCGCCCGGCACCTCGACCCCGAGCGCTACGAGGTCGTCATGCTCGATCCGCTCGCGCTGATGGCGAACAACCCGGCGCTCAGCGACGAGCAGCGCGCGCTCGCGGCCCGCGCCGTGACCGGCGGCGGCGCGCCGGAGGCGCTGCCGGCGCTCGACCAGGAGCTGCCCGCGGCGATGCAGGCCCAGATGCGCGAGGCCTCGTCCGCGCTCGTGCCCGCGACCACGGCGCTGTCGGCGAGCCCCGCCGGCGACCGGATCGATGTCGCGTTCATCGCGCTCCACGGACCGTGGGGCGAGGACGGCAAGCTCCAGGGCGTGCTCGACCTCCTCGGCATCCCGTACACCGGCTCGGGCGTCCTCGCATCCGCGCTCGCGATGGACAAGGTCATGGCGAAGACGGTGCTCGCGGCCAACGGCCTGGACGTGCCCGACGGCGAGGTCGTGCTGAGCGTGGACGACCGCCCGTCCATCGCGCCACCGAGCGTCGTGAAGCCGGTCGAGAACGGCTCGAGCTTCGGCCTGTCGCTGGTCGACGACGCCGCGCAGTACCCGGCCGCGATCGCGGAGGCCCTGCGCTTCGACCGGCGCGCGCTCGTCGAGGAGCGGATCCGCGGGCGGGAGCTCACGGTCGGGGTCATCGGTCTCGACGAGCTGCAGGCGTTGCCGGTGATCGAGATCGTGCCGAAGCGCGCGTCGTTCGACTACCGCGCGAAGTACGACTCGACCGCGTCGGACGAGCTGTGCCCGGCGCCGATCCCCGACGACGTCGCGCGCCGCGCGCAGGACTTCGCCGTGCGGGCGCATCGCGCGCTCGGATGCCGCGGGATCTCGCGCACCGACCTCATGTGGGACGGGGCGCGGATGGCGGTGCTCGAGGTGAACACGATGCCCGGCATGACGCCGAACAGCCTGGTCCCGAAGGCGGCGCAGGTCGCCGGCATCTCATACGGCGAGCTCGTCGACCGGCTCGTCGGCTGGGCCGTGGAGCCGCGCCGTCGCTAGATCGCGCGGCGCGCGCAGGCACCGGCCGGCCCGGTCGCGACTGCCGCCGATCCGCCGGCCGTCCGGCTGGACCGCGCTCGCGACGACGTGTGCCGCGGCGCTCCTCGTCGTCGGGCTCTCGGGCTCCCCGCGCATCGACACGGTGACGGTGTCCGGCACCCGCCATCTGACCGTCGGCGCGGTGACGGCGGCCGTCGGCCTCGCCGGCCGGCCGGTCTTCGCCACGAGCACCGTCGACGCGCGTGCCGCGCTGCTCAAGCTGCCGGCCGTGCGCGACGCGGAGGTGCGCCTCGCGCTCCCCGACGCCGCGCGGATCCGGGTCGTCGAGCGCGAGGCGATCGGCCGCTGGGTCATCGGCGCGGTCGAGTGGTACGTCGACGCCGACGGCGTCCTGTTCCCGTCCGCCGACCCGCAGGGCGCGCCGGCGCTCCGCGCGATCGACGATCGCGACGCGACGCGCGCGTGCGCGGGAACGTCGGGCGGCCGCTGCGTCGACCCGGCCGTGGTCGCAGGGGCGCTCCGTCTCGCGCGCATCGCGCCGGGCGAGCTCCGCGCCGACGCGACCAGGCCCGAGGTGCACGTCGACCCGGTGCAGGGCCTCGTCGTGCGGACCGGCGCGGGGTGGGAGATCCGCTTCGGGTCGCCCGACCAGCTCGAGCAGAAGCTCTCGAACGCGAAGAACGTGCTCTCGGACGACCCGACGCGGCGGCTAGACTACGTCGACGTGCGCAGTCCCGATCGCATCGTCTTCAGCCCCCAGTAGTGCGTCTGTCGTGCGGCCGAGCCCGCCTGCGCCGGCCTCGGCCGAGCCCCGGTCGATAGATGTGGCTTCCGCTGCTCGGCCTGTTGGCCGGGGTGCTGCTCGGTCTCGCCCTCAAGCTCAGCCTGCCGATCGAGCTCGCGCGCTACACGGCGGTCGGCATCCTCGCGGCGCTCGATTCGCTGCTTGGCGCGCTCCGTGCCGAGCTCGAAGGCCACTTCGACACGCGGATCTTCCTCTCGGGCTTCTACACGAACGCGTTGCTCGCCGCTGGCCTCGCGTTCCTCGGTGACCGGCTCGGGATCGACCTCTACCTCGTCGCGCTATTCGCATTCGGCTGGCGGATATTCCAGAATGTGGCGGTCATCCGGCGACACTTCCTGTGAGCGCTGCGCGACGCGTGTGGGGAACGGGAGAGAACTGACGCGAGGAGCACCGAGTGCCTGAGCAGACCGTCCTGGTCTCCATCGACGTCGGTACGACGAAGGTCTGCGTGCTCATCGGCGAGGTCTCCCGCGCAGGCGGCATCGACGTCATCGGCTTCGGCCAGGCTCCGTCCGACGGCCTGCGGAAGGGCGTCGTCATCGACATCGATCGCACGGTCCAGAGCGTCACCAGCGCGGTCGAGGCGGCCGAGCGCCTCTCCGGGTTCACGGTCCGCTCCGCGTTCGTCGGGATCTCCGGCAACCACATCAGCTCGCAGAACTCCCGCGGCATGGTCGCCGTATCCGGGCATCATCGGGACGTCGGTCGCGAGGACACCCTTCGCGCCATCGAGGCCGCGCGCGCGGTCTCCATCCCGAACACGCGCGAGATCCTGCACGTCATCCCGCGCGGCTACGTCGTCGACGGCCAGGAAGGCGTGCGCGACCCGATCGGGATGAGCGCGGTCCGCCTCGAGGTCGAGACGCACATCGTCACCGCGTCGCAGTCCGGCGTGCAGAACCTCACGAAGTGCATCCAGCGCGCCGGCGTGGAGATCGACGAGCTCGTGCTGGCGCCCCTCGCGACGGCCGAGGCGGTCCTCACCGACGAGGACCGCGAGCTCGGAGTCGCCCTCCTCGACATCGGCGGCGACACGACCGACCTCGCGGTCTTCCACGACGGTTCGATCGCCCACGCCGCGACGATCCCGATGGGCGGCAAGTCGATCACGAGCGACCTCGGGATCGTCCTCCGGGTCACCCCCGACATCGCCGAGAGCCTCAAGCTGAAGCACGGGAGCGCCCTCCCGGTGGACGTGGATCCCGACGAGGTCGTCCAGATCACCTCGATCGGCGAGGAGCTCTCGCACGGCGTCACTCGGCGGACGGTCGCCCAGATCATCGAGGCCCGGCTGAACGAGATCTTCGAGGCCGTCCAGCAGGAAGTGGCCGCCGCGGGGGCCACGAACCGCCTCCAGTCCGGCCTGGTGCTCACCGGGGGCGGCGCGATGCTCGCCGGGATCAACCGCGCGGCCCGGGACCAGCTCGGGATGAGCGCCCGCGTCGTGGGCCCCCAGAACCTCGGCGGCCTCACCGACCAGGTCTCGACCCCGCCGTACGCCGCCGCCTCGGGCCTGCTGCTCTGGGGCGCCAAGAATTGGACCCTGGACGACGACCACCCGGGCTCCCGGTCGCTCGATGGCTTCTCCGGCCGGATCGGGAAGCTGTTCCGCGGACTCTTGCCCTGACCACCGGGTCGATCTGCCGGCCAGGTGCGGCCCGGGCGGACGGCTGACTCCCGGCGAAACCGCGCGTCGCGCACCGACGACAGGCCGTCACGCTCGCCTGGGTATTGAGTTGAGGCGTATAGTCGCGACAACTGAATACACCCCATGTACGCACTCGGGGGAGGGGCAGCGACATGGAGATCACGCTTCCGAAGGAGGCTGCCCCTCATGCCGCTACGGTCGGATATCGAGAACTTCGCGCTCATCAAGGTCATCGGCGTCGGCGGTGGTGGATCCAACGCGGTCAATCGGATGATCCGCGCCGAGCTCATGGGTGTCGAGTTCATCGCCGTGAACACCGACGCGCAGGCGCTCCTCCTCTCCGACGCACCGCACAAGCTCCGCATCGGCGACAAGATCACGAAGGGTCTTGGCGCTGGCGCGGACCCGTCGGTCGGCCGTAAGTCGGCCGAGGACGACAGCGAGAAGCTCTACGAGGCCCTCAAAGAGGCCGACATGATCTTCGTCACCGCCGGCATGGGCGGTGGGACGGGGACCGGCGCGGCCCCGGTGATCGCGGAGATCGCGAAGGACATCGGGGCGCTGACCGTCGCGGTCGTGACGAAGCCGTTCGCGTTCGAAGGCGCGAAGCGCCGGCTCCTCGCGGAGCAGGGGATCCAGGACCTCGTCGACAAGGTCGATACGCTCATCACCATCCCGAACGACCGGCTGCTCCAGGTCGCGGAGAAGCGCACGACGATGGTCGATGCCTTTCGCATCGTCGACGACGTCCTCCGTCAGGGCGTCCAGGGCATCAGCGACCTGATCACGGTGCCCGGACTCATCAACCTCGACTTCGCGGACGTGAAGACGATCATGACCAACGCCGGCTCGGCCCTCATGGGCATCGGCCACGGCAGCGGCGAGACCCGCGCGGCCGACGCCGCACGCCAGGCGATCATGTCGCCGCTCCTCGAGCAGTCCATCGACGGCGCTCGCGGCGTGCTGTTCACGATCACCGGCGGCCCCGACCTCACGCTGTTCGAGGTCAACGAGGCGGCCGAGATCATCCATGCGGCGGCCGATCCCGAGGCGAACATCATCTTCGGCTCGGTCATCGACGAGCGCATCGGTAACGACGTGAAGATCAGCGTCATCGCCACGGGCTTCGACCCCGCGCGGCCCCTGAAGCGCATCGAGCAGCCGTTGTACAAGCGGACCGTCGAATCCCGGCCCGCCGAGCGGGAGACCGTCGCCGTCACGAACGGCGCGCCCGCGAAGCCCGAGAAGAAGTACGAGACCGATGACCTCGAGGTGCCGAGCTTCCTCCGCCGCAAGTAGCGCGCGCGTAACGACGGGAGCGAAGCGGCCGGCCTGCGGGCTGGCCGCTTTTCGTTACGCACGAGCGGTCATCGGACCCCCAGGCTGGCACTGCGTCTGCATCGTGGCAGGTCCGAATGCTCGGTGACGCGGCCGCGTCCAGACCGGCCGCCGACCCGCGGGGGAGACACATGGACAGACCGATGGATCGGCCGGTGGCCGTGCGGCGGACGTACTGGAACGACGCGTGGTCCGGGTGGCACCTCGACTGGGGCGCCGTCTGGGTCGGTGCCCTCGCGATGCTGATCGCCGCGGTGCTCTTCAGCTTCATCTCCGTCGCCGTCGGCGCGCAGAAGGCCGTCGACGCGCGGGTCCTCAAGTGGGCGGATGTGCCCGCGGCGACCGTCATCTTCAGCGTGCTCGGGGCGTTCCTCGCCAGCGCCCTCGGTGCCTGGGTGGCCGCGCGCATGAGCGGCGCGCGCCTCGCCGAGCCCGCGATCCTCCACGGCGTGGCGGCCTGGCTCGTCGTCATGACCATGGTCATGTTCCTCGCTGCGCTCGCGAGCAACGCGAACAGCCTCGCCGGCGGATACCTCGGGAACATGACCCCGCCCGGCGCGCCGGCGCCGGCGAGCGGTCCGGTCGACCCGAACGCCGCGATCGCGATCCGCAACGCCGCGGTCGGGAGCGTTCTCGGCATGCTCATCGGGCTCATGGGCGCCGTCATCGGTGCCTGGATCGGGTCCGGCGACAAGCTCGACATCTGGAACACCGCGACGCGCGGGCACTACCGCCGCGCCGATCGCTGGACCGCTGCCGGCGACATCCGCCGGACGACCATCTAAGGAGAGAGAACGATGATCCTCATTCTGCTGTGGCTGCTCGGTGCCCCGCTGGCGCTGATCATCCTGTTGTTCCTTCTTGGCATCGGCCATTAGCTGGATCCGTCGCGCGCCCATCTGAACGGCAGCGCTGCCTGGCAGCGCGGCCGGGAACGACGGGTCGGCTCGGACCAAGCCCTCGCCGCCAAGTAATCTGGCTGGCTACAACCGGAAGACCGCCACTAGATTTAGTGGCGGTCTTCCCATATCTTGTGGACGTGCGCTGTCCCAGCTGCGGCAACCCGGACACCCGCGTGGTCGACTCCCGCGAGGCGGAGGATGGGGCGTCGATCCGCCGCCGCCGGGCGTGCGACCGCTGCGAGGAGCGATTCACCACGTTCGAGCGCAGCGAATCGGCGCGGATCCAGGTCCTCAAGCGCGACGGGTCCCGCCAGGAGTTCGACCGCCGCAAGCTCGCCAGCGCGATCGAGAAGGCCGCCTCGAAGAGCCTCTCGCCCGAGAAGCTCGGCGCGCTCATCGACGACATCGAGGCGACGCTGAAGCAGAGCGGCGCGTCCGAGGTCGGCTCGCGACGGATCGGCGAGATGGTGCTCGAGCGGCTGGCCGACGTGGACCCGATGAGCTACATCCGGTTCCGCATCGTGTACGCGAAGCTCGACGACCTCACCGCGCTCCGGGACGAGCTCGCGGCGCTCGACCGCCGGCGCGAGGTCTCGCGTGACCGCAAGGTCGCCGAGCAGACCGAGCTCCCGATCGAGGTCGTCCCGGTCCCCGCCGCCGGACGCAAGCGCCGGCGCTGAGCGAGCCTCCGTTCCAGCTCGTCTGCTGGGACCTCGACGGCACCCTGACCGACACCGTCCGCTTCGTCGTCGACACCGCGAACACCGTGATCACCCGTCGCGGTGGCACGCCGCTCGGCTTCGACGTCGTCGGCGGCATGACCGGCCTCCCGCTGGAGGCGATCTTCCGCCTGGCCTGGCCCGACCTCACCGCTGCGGACGCGCTCGCGTGCCGCGCGGAGTACCGCGCGCTCTACGACGAGGTCGTCATCCCCGCGACGCGGCTGTTCGAGGGCGCGCGCGAGACGCTGCGCGCCATCCATGCCGCCGGGCTGCTGCAGGCGACGGTGACCGGCAAGCGCGCCGCGGACTGCGAGCGCATCCTGCGTGGCCTCGACATCGCGGCGGAGCTCGACCTGTATCTGGGCGGCGATTCGGTCCCGCCCGACCGGCACAAGCCCGCGCCGGATCTCGCGCTGCTCGCGATGGAGCGGCTCGGGGTCCTGCCGGGGCGCACGGTGGTCGTCGGCGACACGCGGACCGACATGCGCATGGGCCGCGCGGCCGGCGCGCGGACGATCCAGGTGCTCTGGGGCTACGAGCGGGAGCCGGTGCCCGAGGCCGACGAGGCCGTCGCGACATGGGGGGCGCTCCGCGCTCGTATCCTCAGCGGCTGATGGTCCTCTCCGACCGTGACATCCGCGCCGAGATCGAGCGCGGCCGCATCGGCATCGATCCATTCGACCCGCGGTGCATCCAGCCGGCGAGCCTCGACATCCGGCTGGACCACCGGTTCCGCGTCTTCCGCTCGAGCCACCATCCGTACATCGACCTTGCGCGCCCGCTCGACGACGTCACGGAGCTCGTCGAGGTGGGGGACTCGCCGTTCATCCTCCACCCGAACGAATTCGTCCTCGGCTCGACCCGCGAGCGGATCCGGCTGCCCGACGATCTCGTTTCCCGAGTGGAGGGGAAGGCGCTTGCCATCGACACCCAGATACCCACACCTCTCGGCTGGAGGCTCCTTGGCGAGATCTCGCGCGGAGACACGGTCTTCGATGAGATGGGGCAGCCGACGCTTACGGTCGCAGCTTCTCCTGTGATGCTCGATCGGCCGTGCCGCGAGGTCATCTTCTCCGATGGGACGACCGTTGTCACCGACATCGATCACCAGTGGCTGACGACGACGACGCAGGGCCGAGGGCGTGCCGGTCGAAGGCCCGGCGTCGTAACGACCGGTCAGATCGGCCGGACGCTGCGCGCCGGGAAAGAGCGCAATCATCACGTGCTGCTCGGCCGTCCAGTCTGGTACCCGACACGCGATCTTCCGATCGATCCGTACGTCCTCGGCGTGTGGCTTGGCGATGGGACCACTACCAAGGCTGAGGTGACCTGTGCGGACCCCGAGATCTTGGACGAGCTTGCGGCAGCCGGTGAACACGTCACTGCCGCACGGACTCGCCCGATCCAGTACCGCATCGGGGGGACTGGACATTCGCGAAACGCGGAAACGGGACAATTCGAGAGGAATGCCTCGCTCTCCAGCAGACTGCGAAACCTCGGCCTGCTCGGGAACAAGCACATCCCTGTCGAGTATCTCCGCGCGTCGATCGAACAACGCGGCGCGCTGCTCGAGGGCCTTATGGACACGGATGGCTACGTGGATTGCATCGGTCGCTGCGATTTGACGACGATCCGCGAGAAGCTGGCGACCGAATACTGCGAACTCGTCGCGAGCCTCGGGTTCCGTCCGACGCTCGCGCGGAAGCGTGCCGTCCTGAACGGCGTCGACTGCGGCCCGAAGTTCGAGGTGCAATTCACGCCCGATCGGCCCGTGTTCCGGCTTCCGCGGAAGCGCGCGCGCCAAAAGACCGGCGGCATCTTCCACCGCTTTCGGGCGATCGTCGACGTCCGCGAGGTCGCGACCGTTCCTGTCCGTTGCATCGAGGTCGCGGCGCCCAGCGGCCTGTTCCTCGCGACGCGATCGTTTATCCCGACGCACAACAGCAGTCTCGGCCGGCTCGGGCTGCTCATCCACTCGACCGCGGGGTTCATCGATCCGGCGTGGGACGGCCACATCACGCTCGAGCTCTCGAACGTGAACAACCTGCCGATCACGCTCTACCCGGGCATGCGCATCGGCCAGCTGTCGTTCTTCCGGCTGTCGTCCCCGGCCGAGCGCCCGTACGGCTCGCCCGAGCTCGGCTCGAGCTACCAGGGGCAGTCGGGCCCGACGCCGTCGCGCTACCGCCTGGACCTGCCGGACCGCTAGCCGATGTGCGCCGGGTGCCTCCTCGTCGTGTATCTCCAGGCGTTCATCAACGTCCTGTACCTCGGCCTGACGATCGTGATCTTCGGCCGGGTGCTGCTGTCGTGGATCCCGACGCGGCTGCCGTGGGGCCTGAACGATTTCATCTTCTCGGTGACCGAGCCGATCCTCGCGCCGATCCGCCGCGCTCTTCCGGCGGCGGCGGGCATGGACTTCTCGCCGCTCGTCGCGCTCATCCTGCTGCAGCTCGCCGAGCGGCTGCTCCTCGGGATCCTCCCGCCCGCGCTGTGACGGCGGATCCGGAGCTCGCGATCGACGAGCGTGGCGGCCGCGCGCACTTCGCCGTCCGCCTGATCCCGCGCGCCTCGCGCTCGAGCGTGTCGGGCATCCGCGAGGGTGCGCTCGTCGTCCGGGTCACCGCCGCCCCGGTGAACGGCGCCGCGAACCGCGCGCTCGTGGAGCTGCTCGGCAAGACCCTGCACGTCGCGCCGACGTCGATCCGCATCGAGTCTGGCGCGACGTCGGCCCGCAAGCGCCTCTCCGCGCCACAGCACACGTCGGCCCGGCTCCGGGCGATGTAATCAGCCGCGCGCCGGCGCGTATCTGCGCAGAGGATGGTGGCCCATAGCTTCAGCGCTGCGCGCGGCTCCGTCCGACCGCCCCTGCGGGTGGCGCGGCCGGAGGCCGTCGGTCGCCAGGCCATGACGTTCGAGGATGTCGTTCGCGAGCATCAGGATGCCGTGTACGGTGCCGCCCTGCGCATCCTCGGAGACCGCGACGCCGCCCTCGACGCCGCGAACCAGGCGTTCATGAAGGCCTACCGGTCGATCGGCTCGTACGACCCGAGCCGCCCGATCAGGCACTGGCTGCTCCGGATCGCGGTCAACGAGGCGATCACCATCGGCCGCGCGCGGACCCGCGAGCGTGCCCGCTCCGCGCCCGAAGCGGAGGCCGCCTCGCTCGCGGACCGCGCGGCGACCCCGGAGCGCGAGGCGCTCGACCGCGAGTCCCGCGACGGCATCCGGGCCGCGGTGGCCGGTCTCCCGGAGCTCTACCGCGAGGTGGTGGTGCTGCGGTACTTCAACGAGCTCAGCGTCGACGAGGTCGCCGCGGTCCTCGGCCGCTCGCCGTCGACCGTCGGCGTGCAGCTGCTTAGGGCCAGACAGCTCCTCCGTAAGACCGTCCCGGCCTCGGGCGTATGAACGACGTGGAGGATCGCGACGCCCTCGGCGAACGCACGCTGCGCCGCGCGCTGCGGCTCGAGCCGGACGAGCACCTGCCCCGGCTGGACGCCACGGCCATCGCCGCCGCGGCCGAGCGCCGTACGGCGCTCGAGCAGGCGCTCCGGGTGACGCGCGGCCTGGCCCTCGTCGGGGTGGGTCTGGGGCTGGAGGCCGTCATCGCGCTCGCGGCGTTCAGGTGGCTCGCGGATCTCGATCCGATCGGGCTGCTCGGCGTCGGCCTCTCGGTCATGGCGGCGGTAGCGGAGCGGCTCGTGCCGGCCGCCGCCCTCGCGACCGATCCCGCGGTCCTCACCGCGACCCTCGCGGCGGTCGTGTTCGCGACCCTCTATGAGCGCGGTTCCACTGGAAGGGAGTCAGTCAGTGTCAGGGCGTCTTGAACGGAGCCGCACCAACCGGGTCATCGGCGGGGTGTGCGGCGGGCTCGGCGAGTACCTCGACATCGATGCGACGTTCGTGCGCGTGGTCATGGTCGTCCTGGCGTTCGGCGGGGTCGGGATCCTCATCTACATCGCGCTGTTGATCCTCATGCCCCAGCCCGGTGGATCGACACCGTTCGTTCGTCCGCCGACGGACGTGGCGACGCCGGTCGATCCGACCGCGCCGCCGGCGCCGATCGCACCGGTCGTGGCGGACCCGGCCGCCGCCGAGCGGCGCCGCAACGCCGTGGGCATCCTGCTGGTCGCCGTCGGCGTGATCTTCCTGCTCGGCAACCTCGGGGTCCTCCGCGGTCTCGACTGGAAGTACATCTGGCCGCTGATCATCATCGCTCTGGGCGTGTACCTCATCTCGCAGCGGACCCGGCGATGACCACGCCGACCACGCCCACCGCGGAGCCACGCTGGTCCCGGCGGCGTGGGGTCTTCTGGCCGCTCGTCCTCATCGCCATCGGCATCGTCTTCCTGCTCGGCAACTACGGGCTCATCCAGCCGGTCTCGTTCCTCTCCTTCCTCGCGCTCTGGCCGGTGCTCCTGATCCTGCTCGGCCTCGACATCGCGTTCGCGCGCCGCTGGCCGCTGGGGACCCTCGCGGCCGAGGTGGTCATCATCGGCCTCGGGCTCCTGCTCGCGGCGACCCAGCCGAACGCGCTCAGCCTCACGACCTTCTCGTTCGGTCGCTCGCACAGCGGCTGCGCGGATCCACGGTCGTCCGTCTCCGTCCCACGCGGGTCGCTCCAGAGCTACCGGCTGGACGTGAGTGGCGGGGCGGCCCGCTATCGCCTCACCGGCGGCGCGTCGGCCGCGCTGGAGGCGACCGCCGATCACGACGAGCTCTGTCTGGCGACCCTCGACTCGGGTGGGCCGCGCGGCGAGATCCGGCTCACCCAGGCCGGCGGGGGCATCGGCGGCGGCAACGACATCACCGTCAAGCTCGCGAACGACCTCCCGGTCTCGCTCAACGTCAACGCCGGAGCCGGGGAGTTCGACCTCGACCTGCACGACATCGTGGTCACCGACGCACGGTTGAACATCGGCGCGTCGAGCACCACGCTCGTCCTGCCGCGTCCGACCGGCGAGGTGGCCATCCGGGCCGCCGGGGGCGCATCGAGTCTCGTGATCGAGATCCCGGCGGATGTCGAGGCGCGGGTCACGGTCACCGGCGCACTCGTGTCGCTCAGCACGACGAATCCGCGCGTGACGAAGAGCGGCCTCGTCGTCGAGACACCCGGCTACGCGACGGCGAACGATCGCGTCACCGTCTCGGTGACCGGCGGTGCCACCTCGGTCGCGATCCGCTGAGCCGACGCGCGGCCGGGATCAGTCCCGGCCGCGCCACCCGTCCCGCCGGAGCCGGCGGGCGACGGTCTTGTGCCGGCGCTTCTCGTCGGCCAGGAGGCGCGCGTCGCGCTTCTTCGCGACGAACGCCTCTTCGCGCTCGAGCTTGCGGTATCCGGCGAAGCGTTCCCCGTCGAGCCGCCCGGTCCCGAGCGCCGCCTGGATCGCGCAGCCGGGCTCGGCGGCGTGGGCGCAGTCGGCGAACCGGCACGCGCGGGCGAGCGCTTCGATGTCGGCGAACACCGCCGCCAGCCCGGCCTCGGCGTCCCAGAGCTGGAGCTCGCGCATCCCCGGGGTGTCGATGACGATGCCCCGTCCTGCGACGAGCACGAGCTCGCGCTGGGTCGTCGTGTGCCGCCCGCGGCCGTCGTCGCGGACCGCGGCGGTCGCGCGTTCGGTGCCGGTGAGGACGTTGAGGAGCGTGGTCTTGCCGACGCCGGACGGTCCGAGGAACACGGTCGTCCGGCCGGGCCGGCAGTACGTGTCGAGGACCGCGAGCCCGTCGCCGGTCCGGGCGCTGACGGCGTGCACCGGCGTGCCGGGGACCACGTCGCGGACCGCGGCGACGGCGGCGTCGAGGTCGGGGCACAGATCGGACTTGCTGAGCAGGAGCACCGGCTCGGCGCCGCTCTCGTACGCGACGGTCACGTAGCGCTCGATCCGGCGCGGATTCGGCTCGATGTCGAGCGCGGCCACGACGAAGACGACGTCGACGTTCGCGGCGGCGACCTGCGCTTCGATCAGGCCGAGATTCGCCTTTCGGGAGAACGCGGTCCGGCGGGGGAGCAGCGCGTGGATGACGCCGCCGCTCTGGAGCACCCAGTCACCGACCACCGGGAAGTCCGCCGGCGCGCGGGCGTCGTGACGGAACCGGCCGGACACGACCGCCGGCAGCTCGCCGCTCGCGGTGAACAGCAGGTAGCCGCCGCGGTGCTGGGTCGCGACGCGCGCCGCCGCGAGATCGTCGCGGGCGAAGGTCGAGCGGACGGCCTCCCACGCGGGATCCCATCCGAGGTCGGCAAGACAGGATCGCATCGCGCCTCCTTCGACATCGTCGTGGACCGTCCGGTCACGACGCCGAAGGACGAGGGTCAGGCGGCGGCGCGTCCGGAGGTGCGGATCTGGGTCGGCCGGTCAAGCTCGGTCATCGAACGCACCTCCATCGGTTCATCGCGCGATCCGCGCGTCGGGGCAACACTAGCATCGTCGCGAGTGAAGAGCCTCCTCCGACTCGTCGCGGTCACGGCGCTGGTCCTTGCGCTGTCGGCGCCCGCGGGAGCCGCCGACACCGGCTGGACGATCGATGCGTTCGGCGCCGAGATCACGGTCCGGCCCGACGGGTCGCTCGCGATCCTCGAGGCGATCGACGTGGACTTCGGCGGCCTCGTGAAGCACGGGATCCTCCGCGACATCCCGACCCGCTACCGGTACGACGACGCGCACGACCGCCGGTACCGCCTCGCGGTGCAGAGCGTCACCGACGAGGGCGGCCGGGCCATCCCGTACCAGGTGACCGCCGGCGACGCGATCACCGAGATCAGGATCGGCGACCCGAACCGTACGGTGAGCGGAAGGCAGACCTATCGCATCCGCTACACGGTCGCGGGAGCGCTCAACCGGTTCGCCGACCACGATGAGCTCTACTGGAACGTGAACGGCGACCAGTGGGGCGTGCCGACGCTCATCGCGTCCGCGTCGGTGATCGCGCCGGCCGGCGCGATCCAGAAGGTCACGTGCTTCCAGGGCCCGACGGGCTCGACCGAGCCCTGCCGGGCGTCGGACACGCCCGACCGCGCCGCCTTCGTGGCGACGCGACCGCTCGCGCCGGGCGAGCAGCTCACGATCGTCACGGCGTTGCGGCCCGGCGCGGTCGCCGTCGCCCCGCCGGTCCTGACGAGCCGGCCCCGTACCTTCTCCGGCTACTTCTCGACCGCGCCGGCCGCCCTCGGTGCGGCAGCCACCGTCCTGATCGTCGGGCTCTGGCTCGTATGGCGGCTCTGGTGGACGCAGGGCCGCGACCGCGGGCGGGCGCGCGGCGCGATCGTCGCCGAGTACGAGCCGCCGGGCAAGCTGCGGCCCGCGCAGCTCGGCGTGCTGGTCGACGAGCGCGCCGATCCGCGCGACCTCGTCGCGACGATCGTCGACCTCGCCGTGCGCGGGTACCTGGTGATCACCGAGCTCCCGAAGCAGGGACTCTTCGGGCACGCCGACTGGATGCTCGACAAGCGGAAGCCGGGGGACGACCTCCTGCCGTACGAGCGGCGGCTGTTCGAGGGCCTGTTCACGGACGGCGACAGCGTGCTGCTCTCGTCGCTGAAAGGGACATTCCAGCCGACGCTCGTCGCCGCGGAGAAGCTGCTGTACAGGGACGCGACCGAACGCGGGTGGTTCGTCGCCGACCCAGCGCGGGTGCGCACGGCGTATGCGGGCCTCGGCTGCGTCACCGCGGGCGTCGGCATCGGGCTCGTGTTCCTGCTCGGGCAGCTCCTCGGCTGGGGCCTGGTCGGGCTCGCCGTGGTGCCGGCCGGCATCGGGCTCCTGGTGCTGAATCGCGCGATGCCGGCGCGCACCGCCGCCGGCGCCGCGCTGTACGCGCAGGCCCTCGGCTTCAAGCGGTACATGGACACGGCGGAGACCGATCGGGCCGCGTTCGCCGAGAAGGAGGGCCTGTTCACCGTGTACCTGCCGTACGCGGTGATGTTCGCGAGCGTGGACAGGTGGACGCGCGCGTTCGCCGGCCTCGATACCGCGCAGGCCGTGTCGAGCTTCTACGTCGGCTCCGGGCCGTTCAACGCGCTCGCCTTCTCGACCAGCTTCTCGGGCTTCTCCGGGTCGCTCGCCTCGACCGTCGTCGCCACGCCCGCCGGCAGTGGCGCCAGCGGGTTCTCGGGCGGTGGCTTCTCCGGTGGCGGCGGTGGTGGCGGGGGAGGCGGCAGCTGGTGAGCGGACCCGATCCGCAGGAGCTCACGCGACGGGTCGAGGCGGCCATGGCCACGTACGTGGTGCCGGGGGTCGCGATCGGCCTGCTCGATGGCGACGGGCCGCGGGCGAGGGGCTTCGGCGTGACGAACGTCGACCATCCGCTGGCCGTCGACGCGGATACGGTCTTCGAGATCGCGTCGATCACCAAGACGATGACCGCGACGGTCGCCGCCCGGCTCGCGGCGGACGGGACGCTCGAGCTCGACGCACCGGTACGCCGCTACCTGCCGGAGTTCCGCGTCGCCGACCCGGCGGTGAGCGCGGGCGTCACCGTCCGCGATCTGTTCACGCACACGGCGGGCTGGTTCGGCGAGTTCGTGCAGCCGACCGGACGGGGCGACGACGCGATCGCGAAGGCCGTGGCCTCGATGGCCACGCTCGAGCAGGTCGCGCCGGTCGGGACGTTCTCGTACAACAACGTCTCGCTCATCGTCGCCGGCCGGGTGATCGAGGTCGTGACCGGACGGCCGTACCGCGGGGCGGTGCGCGAGCTCCTGTTCGAGCCGCTCGGGATGGACCATTCGGCGTTCGACGCGGCCGACGTCCTGTACGAGCGGGTCGCGGCCGGCCACACCGTGCGCGACGGGAGGGCGGTGCGGGTGCGCAACCGGTTGAGCGACAGCAGCAGCGGCGATCCGGCCGGCGGGGTGCGCTCCACGGTGAATGACCTGCTCCGCTACGCGGGGTCCCACCTCGCCGACGGCAGGGCCTCGGATGGGACGCCGGTCCTGCCCGCCGACGCCGTGCGCGCGATGCGCGAGCCGCGGGTCCCCACGGGTCAGCAGGGTCACGTCGGCCTCGGCTGGTTCGTGGAGGATCGCGGCGGGATCGCCGTGGTGTCGCACGGCGGGGCCACGGTCGCGCACATGAGCCAGCTCGCCCTCGTTCCCGATCGCGGCGCCGCGTTCGTCATCCTGACGAACGGCGCGAACGGCGTCCGCCTCGCCGCGGAGCTGCAGGAGTGGCTCCTGCGCGGCTGGCTCGGGATCCCGCCGCGCCCGGCACTCCCGGCCCTGGATCCGCCGCCCGATCCGGCGCCCTACGCGGGCCGCTACTGGGCGCCGCTGTCGGACATCGACCTTGCGGCCGAGGACGGCGGCCTGGTCCTGCGCCTGGCCTGGAAAGGGAGCGTGGCCGAGCGGCCGACGCCGCCCCCGCTGCACCTGGTGTTCACCGGCGCCGACACCGTGCGGTCCGCGGCGCCGTCGGGCGCGCCGTCGCTGGGCGACTTCCTCCGTGGACCCGGCGGCGGGGTCGCGTATTTCCGCTGGGGCGGCCGCGCCCGGCGCAGGGTCGGGTAGGCCGACACCGAGCGCGCACCATTCCGCGCCGCGCCCGTAACTGAGCGCCGCTCGCGCCGTGCCTACAGTTCGTGCGGCCGAGCCCGCTGTGCCGGCCTCGGCCGAGCCCCACGCAACAGGGAGGGATGTCCGCATGAGCGTCTACCGCGCCGAGTACATCTGGATCGACGGGTCGAAGCCCACCCCCAAGCTCCGTTCCAAGGCCAAGGTCGTGCCGATCGGCGAAGCGCCGCCGATCTGGGGCTTCGATGGATCGAGCACGAACCAGGCGCCGGGGAAGAACTCGGACTGCGTCCTGAAGCCGGTCTTCGTCTGCCCGGATCCGATCCGGGGCGGCGAGAACAAGCTGGTCATGACCGAGGTCCTGCTCACCGACATGTCGCCGCACCCGACGAACACGCGCGCGGCGAACGCCGCGATCGCGAAGAAGTACGCGGCCGACGACACCTGGTTCGGGATCGAGCAGGAGTACACGTTCTTCGACGGCTCGCGCCCGCTCGGCTTCCCCGAGAACGGCTTCCCCCCGCCGCAGGGCGGCTACTACTGCGGTGTCGGCGCGGACGAGGTGTTCGGCCGTGATGTCGTCGAGGCGCACCTCGACGCCTGCATCACGGCCGGCCTCCGGATCGCGGGCATCAACGGCGAGGTCATGCCCGGGCAGTGGGAGTTCCAGATCGGACCGATCGCCGCACCGGCCATCGGCGATCACCTCTGGGTCGCGCGCTGGCTCCTGTACCGCGTCGCTGAGGACTTCGGCATCAGCGCGACGCTGTATCCGAAGCCGGTGCGCGGCGACTGGAACGGTGCGGGCGCGCATACGAACTTCTCGACCAAGGCGATGCGCTCGAGCTATGACGCGTGCGTGGCCGCGGCCGAGGCGCTGAAGACCCGCCACGACCTGCACATCCAGAACTACGGGTACGCGATCGAGGAGCGGCTCACCGGTCTGCACGAGACCGCCTCGTACAAGGAGTTCAGCTACGGGGTGTCGGACCGCGGCGCGTCGGTGCGGATCCCCTGGCAGGTCGCCGTGGACCGCAAGGGCTACATCGAGGACCGCCGGCCGAACGCCAACAGCGATCCGTACGTCACGACCCGGCTGATCATCGAGACCGTCTGCGGCGCGGCGGAGAAGCGCCGGCCGACGCTGCTGAAGGCGGCCAAGCGGCCCGCGCGGGCGAAGGCGAAGAGAAGCGCGGCCTAGCGGGCCAGCGTGCGGGTCGGACCGGGGGCGGTCCCTCCCTGTCGCCGCCGGTGTGGGAAGATAACCGGGTGTTGGAAGGACTGCTCCAGCCGAGCCACCTGATCCTCATCCTGGTGATCGGGCTGATCGTGTTCGGCCCGGGGAAGCTCG
>DASYXA010000003.1:0-3374 GCA_035935465.1 Candidatus Limnocylindria bacterium
GCGACGTTCGCGGCGGCGGACATCGCGTGGACGACGGCAAAGCGCTCCTGATCGATCATGGACCGCAGACGCATCGCCGCGACTGCGAGCAGGTGCGGACGGCGCAGGCTGATCGGGAGCGTGAGGTGTTCGATGCCGCGCTCCCCGAGCTCGGGCACGAGGTGACCGCCCGATGATGCGATCCAGACCGCATGACCGCGACGCGTGAGCTCGTCGGACAGGACGACCAGGTTCGTCTCGACGCCGCCCACATCCATGCTGCTCGCGACGAAGAGGATGTTCATTGTCAGTGCCGTGTATAAAGCACCGCGGCCCGCTAGCCACTAGCGTCGTCGTCGATGTGGCGCTGGGTCGTCGAGCTCGTTGTCTGTCCGGTCTGTCGCCGGCGGCTCGCGGCGCTCGACGCCGCGGCCGATGACCGCGACGCCGTCCTCGGCCACGTGGACGGAACCTGCCCCGAGGTCTACCCGGTCATCGGCGGCATCCCGCGGCTCCTCGTCGGAGAGGCTCGTGCGCTCCTCGCCGCCGAGCGTGCGGACTGGTTCCGGCAGTCACCGCTAGCTTCGCGATTTCGCTCATGGGTCACCGCCGCGGCCGGTGCCGAGGTCAGGGCGGCGGATCTCCGAGTCGTCGCGCGGTTCGATCGGGAGTGGCGTGCCTTCCCTCGTGTCGGGACCGCGGAGCAGGAGCTCGTCTTCGCTCGCTATTTCGACGTCGTTCCGGCGGAGCTGCTTGCCGCGGACCGCGTAGCGCTCGATGCCGGCTGCGGCGGTGGCAGATGGGCGTACCAGGTCCAGCGGCACGGACCGCGGGTGGTGGCGGTCGACCTCGGTCGCTCCATCGAGGTCGCCGAGCGGAACACCCGCGACACCGGCCGGGTCGCCTGCGTCCAAGCCGACGTTCGGGACCTGCCCTTGAAGCCGGCGTCGTTCGACCTCGCGTATTCGCTTGGCGTATTGCACCACGTCGGTCCCACGGAGCGCGCGGTGCGGGGCCTGGCCGAGCTCGTGCGCCCGGGAGGCTCGTTGCTCCTGTACCTCTACTACGCGCTCGACTCGCGGTCGACCGTGTACCGCTCGGTGTTCCGCGTCGCCGACGCTGTCCGGCGTGCGTCTTCTCGGCTCCCGCAGCCGCTCCTCGTCGTCGTGTCGACGGCGATCGCGGTGACCGTGTACTGGCCTCTTGCACGGCTGGCCCGGGTGCTCGGGGCCATCGGCCTGCGGCGCGCAGCTGAAGCGCTTCCCCTGAGCTTCTACGCGGACCTGTCGCTGCGGACGATGCGCAACGACAGCCAGGACCGCTTCGGGACGAGCGTCGAGAAGCGCTACGCGCGCGCCGAAGTCCGGCGCCTTCTCGAGGACGCGGGGCTCAGCGACGTCCGCGTGTCCGACGCCTCGCCGTACTGGCACGCGGCAGGCATGCGGCCACTACGCGAGAGACCGACAATGACCCCGTGATCGCCAACGGATCTCACCATCGCGTTACCGCCTGCCGCATTTGCGGCTCCGACGATCTGGACGTATTTCTCGACCTCGGCACGACGCCACTCGCGAACGCCTTTGTGGCACCCGAGCGCATCACTGAGCCGGAGCCTCGGTTCCCGCTCGAGGTGATGCGCTGCCTTGTCTGCGGGCTCGCGCAGCTCAGCGTGGTCGTTGCGCCCGAGGTCATGTTCCAGAACTACCTCTACGCATCGTCGGCGTCCGCGCCGATGCTCGCGCACTTCGACGCGCTCGCCGAGGACCTCGTCGCGCGCTTCGCACCGCGCGACTCGCTGGTCGTCGAGATCGGGAGTAACGACGGCGTGCTCCTCAGGCCCCTCAAGGAGCGTGGCGTTCGGGCGCTCGGGATCGAGCCGGCGTCCAACATTGCGCGGCTCGCGAACGAGGCTGGGCTCGAGACGTGGAACGCCTTCTTCTCTTACGACGCCGCTGCGGAGGTGCGCGAAGAGCGAGGCCGGGCCCGGGTCGTGGTCGCGAACAACGTGGTCGCGCACATCGACGCCCTTGCTGAGGTCGCGCGCGCGATCGAACATCTCCTTGACAACGACGGCGTCTTCGTCGCGGAGGTGCCGTACCTCGCCGACCTGCTCGACCACGTCGAGTACGACACCGTTTACCACGAGCATCTGTCGTATTTCCACCTCGCCCCCCTGCAGCGTCTGTTCGCCGACGTGGGCATGGAGCTCTTTGACGTGCGGCGGCTCGAGATCCATGGCGGATCGGTGCGGGTCTTCGCCGGACGCCGGGGCCGCCACCCGCGGACGAGGCAGCTCGAGGAGCTTGTCACGTCCGAGGCGCGCCTCGCCCGCGACGACATCTTCCGCGGCTTCGCGAAGAGGGTGGACGACTCGCGCGGGGCCCTTCGCACGATGCTGGATCGGCTCGGGAAAGAAGGCCGGAGCATCGCGGCCCTCGGTGCGACGGCCAAGGGCAACACGCTGCTGAACTACTGCGGCATCGGCCCCCAGACCATTGCCTTCATCGCGGACTCCACGCCATTGAAGCAGGGCCTCTTGACCCCGGGGACGCACATCCCAGTGCGAGCCGAACATGCGCTGGATGACGAGCGGCCGAACTGCGCGCTGCTCCTGGCCTGGAATTACGCTGACGCCATCATGCGGCGCCACGCCGAATACATCTCCAGCGGAGGCCGCTTCATCCACCCGATCCCGCTCGCGCGGCTGCTCCCGCCGTGAGGGGGATCATCCTTGCGGGAGGCACCGGAACGCGGCTCGACCCGCTGACCCGGATCACCAACAAGCACCTGCTTCCGGTCTACGACCGGCCGATGATCTACTACCCGATTGAGCAGCTCGTCGGCGCGGGCATCGACCGGATCATGATCGTCACCGGTGGCAACCACGCGGGGGAGTTCCTGCGGCTCCTGGGGAACGGCAGCGCCTTTGGGCTCAAACATCTCGACTACGCCTACCAGGAGCGTGCCGGAGGGATCGCCGAGGCTCTCGGTCTCGCCGAGTACTTTGCGGCCGGGGAGCCCGTCGTCGTCATGCTTGGGGACAACATCTTCGAGCGTTCGATCGCACCGGCGGTCTCGCGGTTCTCCGAGCGCCCGCGAGGTGCCTGCATCCTGCTCGCCGACGTCGACAACCCTGCCGCGTACGGCGTCGCGGAGATGGATGGCCAACGGCTGGTGCGGATCATCGAGAAGCCGGCCGTGCCCCCATCGCGGCTCGCCGTCACCGGCGTATATCTCTACGACAGCCGGGTCTTCGATCTCGTCAGGCTGCTTCGGCCGTCCGGGCGTGGGGAGCTCGAGATCACGGACGTCAACAACCGCTATCTCGAGCTTGGTGAGCTCAACTATGAGCGCGCCGAAGGCTACTGGGCGGACTGTGGTGAGTCCATCGACAT
>DASYXA010000004.1:0-3321 GCA_035935465.1 Candidatus Limnocylindria bacterium
GTTGGTGTGCAGCACGACGCCTGTCGCGTTGATGACCGGCCGCAGCGTCGGCGCGTCGCGCTTCGCGATGCGCGTCCGCGCAAGCTCGGCGTACCTGCCGGGGTCGAGGAGCTCCGCCTTGCCGGATCGCGCGTCGGCGAGCACCTCGCGCACCGCGGCCACCAGGCGGCGACGCTCGACCGAGCCGGCCGGGACCGCGCGCAGGACGGCGTCGACGGACGGCACGCGGCGCCGCGGGTCGCTCACGCCGTCAGCACCGCGAGCGCGCCCGGGCGGATCGTGATCGCGACCTCGCTCGCGTGGATCACCTCGCCGTCGATCTCGACCGCGACGCGCCGGTCGAGCGCGATGTCGACGCGCCGGGCACGGATCGCCTGGACCGTCGTCCCGTTGTGGTGCGTGCCGCGGTACAGCCGCGCGAGCGCGCCCAGCGTCGCGAGCTTGCCGAGCTCGGTCGCGACGGTGAGATCGAGCCAGCCGTCGTCGAGCGCGGACTTCGGCGCGGGCTGCATCCCGCCGCCGAAGTACCTGCCGTTCGAGGCCACGACGATCAGGTGCCGCCCGGCCCGCGACTCGCCGTCGATCGTGATGCGCATCGGGATCGCCCGGTACATCGCGATCGCGCCGAGCGCGCCGGCGAAGTAGCCGATGGTCGAGCCCACGTAGCGCGAGCTGCCCTTCACGCCCTCGGCGACCACGCCGTCGATCCCGACACCCGCGGCATTCACGAACACCCGGCCGTTGAGCTCGCCGACATCGATGGCCCGGCGCCTGGCCGTGGCGAGGAACGCCGGGACGTCGCGCAGGCGTCTCGGGTAGCCGAGGCCGCGGGCCAGATCGTTGCCCGTGCCGAGCGGGTAGAGCGCGAGCGCGGTCGTGGTGCCGACGAGCCCGTTCGCGATCTCGTTGGCCGTGCCGTCGCCGCCCGCGGCGATCACGGTCGCATAGCCGTCATCCGCCGCCTCCGCCGCGAGGCGCGCGGCCTCGGCCGGACCCGGCGTCACGAGGACCTCGATGCGCAGGCCGGCGTCCCGGAAGACCCGCGCGAGCGTCGTCGCGAGCTTGCGACCCTTGCCGTGCCCCGCCTCGGGATTGAGGATCGCGATCGCGCTCGCGGCGCCGTTCTGCATCCCGGTCATTCGAGGGCCGCGCGGATGGCCTGCTGCTCCTCGTCCGACAACGTCTGCTTCGAGTGCCCGACCGCGACCTGCTTCGCGTAGAGCCGGGTCTCAGCCCGCCCGTGGAGGCTCGAGACCACGACACCGCTCCCGCCCTGATCGAGCAAGGCGATCGCGAACGACTGGTCGCCGCCGCTGTCGTGGAACGGGTTGAACCGGACGATGCCGACCTTCTGCAGCGCGAGCCGCGACGAGGCTTCGAGCTCGCGCTCGAGCGCGTTCAGCGCGTCGACCCGGCCCCCGAGCTGGTCGATCCGTGCCGCCTGAGCGGCGAGGATCTCATCGAGCCCGGCGGTGCCGTTGTCGCTGAGGATCCGCCGGAGGCGAGCGCGCACGCGCCCCGCGGCGCGTTGGAGCAGCACCAGCCAGGCAGCCAGGCCGGCGACGGCGACGAAGAGCGCGACGATCGCGAGCGACTGCGCGGCCGGGTCAAGCGTCATGCGGCGACCACGGTAATGGTTCCGGTATCCTTGGTCGCTCATGCCGAAGAGACAGCGACGGACCGCGCGCGAGCGCCGCGCCGGTTCGGTCGCGCGTCCCGCGACGGGCGACCGTCCGGCGAGCGCACCTGCCGCGACGCGGCGCTCGTACAGCGGCTCGCAGCGCGCGGGCTCGCCGGTCCGTCCGGGTGCGCCGCGCGCGGCGGGCGAGCCGTCGCCGGTCCTCGAGAAGGAAGCCGCGCGCGAGCGCGCGTTCGTGACGAAGGACTTCCGGCGGATCGGGATCGTCGTCGCGGTGATGCTCGTGCTGCTGGTGATCAGCGACGTCGCGGTGAACGCGCTCCTGCCCTAGAGGCGCGGTCAGGCCGGGCGGTACACCCGGCCGCGCTTGTCGCGATGCGCGGTCCGCGACGCGACCAGCCGCACGGCGACCCACCGATGCGCGACGAGCGCTTCGAACCGGTAGTCGTCCAACACGCCGCGCCGCACCGCGGCGGCGAGATCCGGCGGCAGCGGTAGCTTCAACGACGCGCTCTGGGTCACGCCGTCGTACGTGGCGGGATCGCTCACACAGATGACGTTGCCATCCCGTTCGAACACGCGTACGCGCGACGGCAGGTTGTCGGCATCGTCGGCACCGAGGTCGAGCCACGGCAGCGGGCTCACGTCGTTCAACAGGCAGCGGAGCGCGATCGACTGCGGGTCGGCGGCGACGGGCTCCGGCACGGCGGCCTCGCGGACCGCGCGCACGGCGCTCCGGCGATCACGCTCGCGAAGGTTGCGCTCGAGGCGGCGCACGTCGCGCTCGGCGGCGAAGGCGTGCTGCGCATGCTCGCGGACCTCACGCTCGGCCCGCTCGAGCTTCGTGCGCAGGGTGGCGATGTCGTTCACGGCCCACTCGAACTGCACGAGCACGGCATTCGCGCGGGCATCCGACTCGGCACCGAGCTCCGCGCGGACGCGCGCCGTCGCCGCGAGGCCGGTCGCCCGGTCGCGGCAGTGGAGCTGCCAGGCGAACGCGGCACCGATCAGGACGCCGCACGCGACGCCGGCACTGAGCACCTGGAGCGGGCCATCGACCGCGAGGGTGAGCGGAACGGTGAAGCCGAGCGCGAGCAGCCACGGGAGCATCGCGTCGACGAGCGGCTTGAACCGGGTGTCCTTCGGGCGCGGCGCGTGCGGCTGCGCGGCCGCGAGGCAGAGCGGACATGGCTCGGCCGTGCGGCTGTGCGGGCCATGGATCCGCCCGATCGCGCTCGTGGCCACGTGCCCTCCCCTGGTTGTGCGCAGACCATCGCGCCCGGCGGCGCGGGCGACCATCACGACATCGGGGGAGGCGCGGCCGGATTCACCCGAACGGGGAGGTCGGCGTCCTAGACTGACACCACGGCGCCACGGACCCGTGGCTCAGCGGTTAGAGCACTCGGTTCACATCCGAGGGGTCGCTGGTTCGAATCCAGCCGGGTCCACCACGGTCGGGGCTGCGCGGAGCCCGCGCCCGCGCGGGGCCGGCGACGCGCAGCGGAGGGATCACCCCCGGGGGCGCCTTCCGCAGCCGGGACCGCGACCTACGCCTGCTTGGATCCGCAGGCCGCGCAGAACGAGCTGCTCGCGTCGCCAGGGTGCCCGCATTCGGCGCAGAAGCGCGCGGCCGTGTCGCCGGACCGGCCCTCCACGGTCTCGCGGAACTCGCGCACGCCCCG
>DASYXA010000005.1:0-26349 GCA_035935465.1 Candidatus Limnocylindria bacterium
GGAGCGGTCTTGAGCGGGATCTTGATCCCGAACCGGTAGACGTCGCCGAAGGTCGCACCGACCGTCGATGCCTGCCGCTCGTCCTGCGCCGCGCGGAGGAGCATCTGGAGCGTCCCGCCGGCCGCGTTCAGGTAGGCGATCTTCTCCGCGGTCTGGGCGTCCGTCCGGATCGTGTACACCGACGCAGCACGTGCCAGGATGACGACGTTCTGAAGGACGATCTTCGACGAGAAGTCCGGGATGCGGTTCGGGTCCGTACCGCTGAGGAATTTCGCCGGGTCGAACTGGAATGTGAACAGGATGTCGACGATGTCGCCGACCTGGACCGCGCCGCCGGCCGCGTTCGCGTCGGGGACGGTGATCGACTGCGCGCGGTAGTCGGGCGTGCCGGCCGCGATCGGCTGGCCGGCCACGGGCTGCGCGTTCGGCGGGAAGACCGTGAACGTCGCTGCGCCCGCCGCCGCGAACTTCGTCGGCAGGATCGGCTCGCCGGCGCTGATCGGGACCTGGACGATCTTGCCGATCACGTCCGCGGGCTTGGCGAGAGCCGCGACCGGCGCGATGTCGGTCGGGTACTTCTGGACCTTGAGGTCGGCCGCGGTCAATGCCGTGCGCGAGGGGATGTCGTGCGAGGCGACGAGCACGTCGGTCGTCGGTACCGGCGGGGGCGCTTCGGTCTTCGAGCCGGAGCTCAGCAGGAACGTTCCCGCTCCCGCGAGCACGGCGATCAGCAGTCCTACGATGAGCACGAGGCGGGCGCGCCGCCGCGATCGGTCTTCCACGGTCTTCCTTTCCTCTAGGTCGTCGTTGCCGGAAGGTTAATTGATGACCACCGTGATCCGCCCGGGCAGACGGATCCAGGCGCCGGTCGCGCCCGACTTGGTCGGGTCGTCCGGCAGGAACGGCTGCAGGAGCGGCATGAACACCTGGAGGTGGTAGTAGCTCTCCACGTACATGAAGTAGCCCTTGCGGGTCGTGTTCGTCCCGTCAGCCGTCGTGTAGTCGTAGCAGACGAGCGTGTCGCCGTTCGCGTACCACGTTTCGAGGGTCGTCCCGGTCGGCACCAGGCAGGCCGCGCCGGCCCCGGAAGCCGAGGTGCCGCTGGTCCAGGTCGTCGAGGCCGAGAAGTTGGTCGTATTGCTCGTCCGGTTCATGGCCAGGATCCCCTTCGCGTCGACCACCCGATCCAGGAGCCCGTCGTTGCGGGCCGCGTCGTTCGTGGCCTGTGACGAGCTGTTGTCGTACACGTAGATCGAGGCCCAGCGGGCGCCCTCGCGGACGGCGTTGTTCAAGGTCAGGTAGACGGCGAAGATCAGGCCGAACTGCATGATCCCCATGAGGATGTACATGAGGATCGGCAGGAGCAGCGCGAACTCGACGAGGTTCTGGCCCTCGTCGGCCTGGTGGAATGACCGCAGCCGGTGCATCCGCGCCCGCCTTCCCCTTTTCACGGAACCCTAGGAACCGGGCTTCCGAACGGTCAATAGGCCCATTGTCAGGACAACGCCCGCGGCCGATATTCGGCGCGCCTCGCGCGCGGGCCCGCGGCGTAGCATTGACCCCACGGGGCCGCCGGCGCTGCCGTATCGAACACGCGTTCTAGAATGGGAAGGTCCACCGGTGAGCAGCTCGAGCGAGATCCTCCAGGTCCCTCTAGATCGCCCGGCCGGCCGGGCGGCCTACGACCTCGTCCTGCCCTGGCCACTCGCCGGCGACCAGCCCCGCGCCGCGGCCGAGCTCTCCGCCGGCCTCGCCCGCGGCGACAAGTGGCAGACCCTGAAGGGCGTCACCGGATCCGGGAAGACCGTGACGATGGCCCAGGTCATCGCCGACTCCGGCCGGCCGGCGCTCGTGCTCGCGCACAACAAGACCCTCGCGGCGCAGCTGTACGGCGAGTTCAAGGAGTTCTTCCCGAACAACGCCGTGCAGTACTTCGTCTCGTACTACGACTACTACCAGCCGGAGGCCTACGTCCCGCGGAGCGACACCTACATCGAGAAGGACTCCTCACGGAACGAGGAGATCGACAAGATGCGGCACTCGGCGACGCGCTCGCTGTTCGAGCGACGCGACGTGATCATCGTGGCCTCCATCTCGTGCATCTACGGTCTCGGCGCGCCGATCGACTACGGCGCGGTGACCGTCCGCCTCGTGAAGGGCGAGCGCATGCGGCGCGACACCGTCCTCCGCCACCTGGTCGACATCCAGTACGAGCGCAACGACCAGAACTTCGTGCGCGGGAAGTTCCGTGTCCGTGGCGACACGCTCGAGGTCCACCCGGCCTACGAGGACCTGGCCGTGCGGGTCGAGTTCTTCGGCGACGAGGTGGAGCGCATCACGGAGCTCGACCCGCTCACCGGCGAGGTGCTCGCCGAGCGCGATCGCATCGACATCTATCCCGCGCGCCACTTCGTCACGCCCCGCGAGAAGCTGAACGAGGCAGTCAAGGACATCGAAGCGGAGCTCCGGGTCCGGACGAAGGAGCTCCAGGACGCCGGCCGGCTGCTCGAGGCCCAGCGCCTGCTGCAGCGCACCAACTTCGATCTCGAGATGCTGCGCGAGACCGGCACCTGCCACGGGATCGAGAACTACTCCCGGCATCTCGCGCGGCGCCCGGCGGGCAGCCGGCCCTGGACGCTCCTCGACTACTTCCCGCCCGACTTCCTCATGTTCATCGACGAGTCGCACATGTCGATCCCGCAGGCGCGCGGCATGTTCTTCGGCGACAAGGCCCGGAAGGACATCCTGGTCGAGTACGGCTTCCGGCTCCCGAGCGCGCTCGACAACCGGCCGCTGACGTTCAAGGAGTTCGAGGACCGGCTCGACCAGACGGTGTTCGTGTCCGCGACGCCCGGGCCGTACGAGCTCGAGCGCACGCCCGTGCTCGTCGAGCAGATCATCCGGCCCACCGGCCTCGTCGATCCCGAGATCGACATCCGCCCGACCGAAGGGCAGATCGACGACCTTCTCGGGGAGATCAACCTGCGCGTGCGGCGCGGCCAGCGGTCCATCGTGACGACGCTGACGAAGAAGATGGCCGAAGACCTCGCGGACTACCTGCGCGAGATGGGGATCAAGGTCCACTACCTCCATTCGGAGATCGAGACCATCGAGCGCGTCGAGATCCTGCGCGACCTGCGGCTCGGCGTGTACGACGTCGTCGTCGGCGTGAACCTCCTGCGCGAGGGCATCGACCTCCCCGAGGTGACGCTCGTCGCGATCCTCGACGCGGACAAGGAGGGCTACCTCCGCTCCGAGGGATCGCTCATCCAGGTCATCGGCCGCGCGGCGCGGCACCTCGAGGGCCGCGTCGTGATGTACGCCGACCGGCGGACCGCGTCGATGGACAGGGCGATCAACGAGACCGAGCGCCGGCGCGATCGCCAGATCGCCTGGAACAGGGAGCACGGCATCGAGCCGACCAGCATCATGAAGGCGATCCGCGAGGTCGGCCTGCGGCTCAAGCAGGTCGCCGAGGTCGAGGGCGAGTACGAGAGGCGCGGGCGTCCGATCGCCGCCGGCGAGATGCCGCCGGACGAGCTCGCGCGGCTCGTGAAGGACCTCGAGTCGCAGATGAAGGAAGCGGCGAAGCAGCTCGAGTTCGAGCGCGCCGCGGCGCTGCGCGACGAGGTCGTGCAGCTCCGCGGCCTGCAGGTGCTCGAGCGCGGTCCCGAGAGCATGCTTCCCGGTGCGGCGAAAACGACGAAGCGCGTCATCCGGCGGCGGAGGGGGATCTGATGGTGCTCGGTGTGCTCGTCACGGTCGGCGTCCTCGGCGCGATCGTCGGGGCGATCGCGCTCCTCGTGCGCGGCGGCCGCGGCGCGATGGAGCTCGCCCCGCGGAACCTCGTCCGGGTCTACCTGTACATCGCCTCGATGGCCGGGATCATCGTCCTGGTCGTCGGGCTCTCCGGCATCCTCACCGCCGGCTTCGCGGCCGCGTTCGGCAATTCCTTCGTGTACGGCGACTCGACGCCGTTCCCGACGACGGTCTCGTGCCCGCCGAGCCCGGACCCGTCCGTGAAGTGCGCGCCGCCGGGCCAGCCGGACTTCGCGCAGCAGCGCGTCCGCGAGCTCGACCGGCGGCGGGCCGACGACCTCATCAGGGGCCTGACGTTCACCGTGTTCGGGGCCCTCTTCTGGGGCGCGCACTTCGCCGGCCGGCGGAGCGTCATGGGCGCCGACGAGCTGACCTCGGGGCTGCGGCGCGGCTACCTGCTGCTCGGCACCGTGATCTTCGGTATCGCGACCGTCATCCTCCTGCCCACCGGGATCTACCAGGCCCTGTCGTACCTCATCCTGCCCGGCGAGCAGAACGGCGGCTTCCGCCAGGGCGTGGGCGACACGCTGCCCGGCGGCCTCGTGACCCTTCCGATCTGGCTCATCTACCTGTGGCTCGTCGTACGGGACGTCCGCGCGACGCCGGCCGCGCCGACGACCGCCTGATGCCCCTCGACCACATCCACGTCAAGGGCGCGCGGGAGCACAACCTCAAGAACGTCGACGTGAAGATCCCGCGCGACAAGATGGTGGTGATCACCGGCCTCTCCGGCTCGGGGAAGTCGTCGCTCGCGTTCGACACGATCTACGCCGAGGGGCAGCGCCGGTACGTCGAGTCGCTCTCGGCGTACGCGCGGCAGTTCCTCGGCCAGATGGAGAAGCCGGACGTCGACTTCATCGAGGGCCTCTCGCCGGCCGTGTCGATCGACCAGAAGGGCGCCACCCGGAACCCGCGGTCGACGGTCGGCACGGTGACCGAGATCTACGACCACCTCCGTCTGCTCTTCGCCCGCGTCGGCGTGCCGCACTGCCCGAACCACGGGATCCCGATCGTCGCGCAGCACGTGCAGGAGATCGTGGACCAGATCCAGTCCTTCCCCGACGGCTCGCGGCTGCTCATCCTCGGCCCGCTCGTGCGGGATCGGAAGGGCGAGCACCAGCAGCTTCTGGTCACCGCGCGGCGCGGCGGCTTCGCGCGCGTGCGCGTGGACGGCTTCGTGCGCGACCTCTCCGAGGACATCGTTCTCGACAAGATGAAGAAGCACTCGGTCGAGGTCGTCGTCGACCGGTTCGTCGTCCGTCGCGGCGCCGAGGCCGAGTCCGATCGGTCGCGGCTCACCGACTCCGTCGAGACGGCGCTTCGCCTCGGGGAGGGTCTCGTGGTGGTGTCACCCGCGGACGCGCGCCCAGGCCCGGCGTCGCCGGCCCCGGGCGAGCCCCGGTCGAAGGAGAGACTCTTCAGCGAGCGGCTGGCGTGCCCGGAGGGCGACTTCTCGATCGGCGAGATCGAGCCGCGCACCTTCTCGTTCAACTCGCCGCACGGCGCCTGCCCGGCGTGCACCGGCATCGGTACGCGGCTCGAACCCGATCCCGACCTCATCCTCGCGAACCCGGACCTCTCCGTGCGCGAAGGCGCGGTCCTGCCCTGGCAGCGCGAGAAGAGCACGGCCGCGTACCGGATGGCGATCCTCGTGGCGCTGGCCCGCAAGGTCGGCTTCTCGCTCGACACGCCGGTCAAGGACCTGCCGAAGAAGGCGGTCGAGGCCATCCTGCACGGGATCGGCGGGCCGCTGAAGCTGTCGTACGAGAACCGCAGCGGCAACAAGCGGAGCTACGAGGTCGAGTTCGAGGGCATCGTCGGCTGGGTGGAGCGCTCGCACAAGGAGACGACCAGCGACTTCACACGCCTCGATCTCGAGCGGTACATGAGCGAGCGGCCGTGCCCGACCTGCGGCGGAGCGCGCCTGCGGCCCGAGGTGCTCGCGGTGAAGATCGGCGACCGGAACATCGTCGACGTGTCCCGCATGTCGGTGCTCGAGGCGGTCGACTGGTCGAACCTCCTCGACAAGCCGAGGGGTGGACCGCTCGGCGTCCGCGAGCGGACCATCGCGCGCCAGGTCCTGAAGGAGATCCGCCAGCGGCTCGGCTTCCTGAAGGATGTCGGCCTGGACTACCTCACCATCGACCGCGCCGCCACGACGCTCTCGGGCGGCGAGGCTCAGCGCATCCGGCTCGCGACGCAGATCGGCTCGGGCCTGATGGGCGTCCTGTACATCCTGGACGAGCCGTCGATCGGGCTGCACCAGCGGGACAACGCGCGGCTGATCCGCACCCTCCTCGGGATGCGTGACATCGGGAACACGGTGCTCGTCGTCGAGCACGACGAGGAGACGATCCGCACGGCCGACTGGGTCATCGATGTCGGTCCCGGGGCCGGCGAGCACGGCGGCCACATCGTGGCCGAGGGCCCGCTCGACGTGATCCTCCGGTCGCAGCGCTCGCTCACCGGCGCCTACCTCGCGGGCCGCCGCCGGATCCCGGTGCCGCCGCGCCGCCGGACGCCGAAGCGCGAGTCGATCGTCGTGCGCGGCGCGAAGCAGAACAACCTGAAGGACATCGACGTCCGCATCCCGCTCGGCGTGTTCGTGTCGGTGACCGGCGTGTCCGGGTCGGGGAAGAGCACGCTCGTGAACGACATCCTCTACCGCCGCCTGGCGCAGGCCCTCTCGAAGGCGAAGGACCGCCCGGGCGCGCACCGCGCGATCGAGGGCATCTCGCACATCGACAAGGTGATCGATATCGACCAGTCGCCCATCGGTCGCACGCCGCGGTCGAACCCCGCGACGTACACCGGCCTGTTCACGCCGATCCGCGATCTCTTCGCCGCCGTGCCCGAGGCCCGCCTGCGGGGCTACACCGCCGGCCGGTTCTCGTTCAACGTGAAGGGGGGCCGCTGCGAGGCCTGCGCGGGCGACGGGATCATCAAGATCGAGATGCAGTTCCTGCCCGACGTGTACGTGCCGTGCGAGGTGTGCGGCGGCAAGCGGTACAACCGCGAGGCGCTCGAGATCCATTACAAGGCGAAGAGCATCAGCGACGTGCTCGAGATGACCGTGGAGGAGGCGCTCGCGTTCTTCGCGAACGTGCCGGCGGTCGAGTCGAAGCTGCGGACGTTGAACGACGTCGGTCTGAGCTACATCCACCTTGGCCAGCCCGCGACGACGCTCTCCGGCGGCGAGGCGCAGCGCGTGAAGCTCGCGACCGAGCTGTCGCGGCGCGCGACCGGGCGGACCCTCTACATCCTCGACGAGCCGACGACCGGCCTGCACTTCGCGGACGTCGAGAAGCTTCTCGAAGTGCTCCACCGGCTCGTCGACGCGGGCAACACGGTCGTCGTCATCGAACACAACCTCGACGTCGTGAAGACCGCGGACCACGTGATCGATCTCGGCCCCGAGGGCGGGAAGGCCGGCGGCGAGGTGATCGCCGAGGGCACGCCTGAGGAGGTCGCCAAGGTGAAGCGGTCGTTCACCGGCCGCTACCTGCGGGAGATGTTGACCACCGGCGAGCTGCGCGGCATCGCCTAGGCCGGCGTGCCGAACGCGGTCGACCTCCTCATCGTCGCCGCCCTCCTGTACGCCGCCGTCGCCGGCGTCCGGTCTGGGTTCGTCGCGACGCTCTACGGCCTCATCACGTGGATCGTCGCCATCCCGGTCGCGCTCGTCCTGCAGGGTCCGTTCGGGGCGCTCCTCGCGCGTGCCGGCCTCGAGGCGCCGCTCGCGCGCACGATCGCCTTCGTCCTCGTCCTGCTCCTCATCGAAGCCGCCTTCGGTGTGCTCGGGATCGTCGGCGTCAGGCCGTTCGTGAAGCGCATCCACGCCGACCGGCGCTTCGGCACCGCCGACCGCGTGCTCGGTGTCGGGCCCTCGATCCTGCGGACGCTCGTCGTCGTCGCCGTCGCGCTGACGGCGGCGCTCGTCCTGCCCGTCGGACACGACGTCCGCGCGTCCATCGACGCGTCGCGGATCGCGCAGGCGCTCGTCGCGCAGGTCGCGGCGGTGCAGCCCGCGCTCGGCGCGCTGGCGGGCGGACCCGAGGATGGCGCACCGCTCGTCGTCACGAAGCTCGGGGCCGACCAGAGCCAAACGCTCGATCTTCCGGACGCGCTCACCCTCGTCGCCGATCCGGCCGCGGAGGACGAGATGCTGCGGCTGCTGAACGCGGAGCGGACCTCGCGCGACCTGCTCCCGCTGGCGCTCGATCCGCGCCTGGTCCCGATCGCGCGTCAGCACTCGGAGGAGATGTTTCGGCTCAAGTACTTCGGCCACCAGTCGCCGGTGACGGGCTCGCCGTTCGACCGCCTGGCCACGGCGAAGATCTCGTACAGCCGCGCGGGCGAGAACCTCGCCTACGCGCACTCGGTGGCGGTCGCGCACCGCGGGCTGATGGACAGCGAAGGCCACCGCGAGAACATCCTCCGGCCGGAGTTCACGCGGATCGGGATCGGGGTCGTCGCGGCCGGCTCGTACGGCCGCATGTTCACCCAGCTGTTCATGACCCCGTAGTGCCTGGCTGCGTGTCGGCCCGGTTCGTGCAGCGACCGGCCCGATGCACAAGCCGTTCGCCGCGGTCGCGCGTTGGATCACCGAGGCGCTGGCGAGCCCGTGGGCGCTCGGTCTCGCGCTCGCGCTGATCGCGCTCTACGTCGGTGCCGGCCCCGGGCTCGGATTCCCCGAGCAGCGCTACGACCTCTCGTTCTTCCTCACGTGCACGACGCTCCTGCTCGTCTTCGTGATCGAGCATCAGGGCTATCGGGAACGGGCGGCGATGCAGGTGAAGCTCGACGAGATCATCCGCGCGCTCGATGGCGACCGGTCGAAGATCGGTATCGAGGAGCGCCCGCCGAAGGAGATCGACTCCGTCCGCGACGCGACCCGCGCACGTGAGGGCCGCCCCACCGGATAGGCTCGGCCCCGTGGCAGCACCGGTGTCCGCGCCCGTCGAGACCGCTCCGGTCAGGCCGCTCCGCTTCGCGGCGCTCGAGGTCCCCACGTTCCGGTGGTACTGGCTCACGAGCTGGATCTCGTCCACCGGCGACGGTATGGAGAACGTCATCCGCGGGCTCCTCGTCGTGCAGCTCGTGGGCCTCGGGGCGGCGCCGTTCTGGCTCGGGATGATGGTGTTCGCGCACTGGATCCCGTTCACCCTGTTCTCGCTGTACGGCGGCGCGCTCGCGGACCGCTACGACAACCGCAAGGTCCAGATCGTCGCGCAGCTCCTGCTGATGAGCGCGGCGTTCGGCGTCGCGGCGGCGACCCTGACCGGCGTCGTCACGGAGTGGTGGATCTTCGGGCTCCTGCTGGTGCATGGCTTCGCGGGCGCGATCGGCGGGCCCGCCCAGCAAACCCTCATCCACTCGATCGTCGGCCGCGACCGGCTCCTGTCGGCGGTGAGCCTGAACTCGACCGCGCGGCAGCTGTCGCAGGTCATCGGCCCGGCCATCGCGGGCGTGATCTACCTGCAGCTCGGTCCCGGCTGGGGGTTCTTCGTGAACGGGCTCACGTTCGTGCCGCTCCTCGTGTTCCTCACGTGCTTCATCCGGCTCGCGCCGAAGGCGCAGCTCGCGCGGCAGCGGGTGCTCGACGCGCTCCGCGAGGGCATCGCGTTCGTCCGGTCGAAGCCGCGGATCGGTGGCCTCATCGGGGTCGAGATGCTGCCGGTCATCTTCCTGGGCCACACGTTCAACTCGCTGCTCGTGCTGTTCGCGACCGACTACCTCGCGGCCGGCACGCTCGGCTACTCGTTCCTGCTCGTCGCGAGCGGCCTGGGCGCCCTCGCCGCGGCGCTCTGGATGGCGTACGCCCGGCAGCGCGGGGACCCGGCCCGGATCATCGTGGTCGCCGCGGTCGTCGAGGTCGCGGCGATCCTCGTCTTCGCCCTGTCGACGAGCTACGCCCTGTCCTTCGGGCTGATGATCGCGATCGGCGCGGCGACCGTGCTCACCCAGTCGTTCAACAACACGGCCCTGCAGCTCGCGGCCCCGGACTCCATCCGCGGACGCGTGATGGGCGCGTACAGCTTCGGCACCCAGGGCTTCCGCGTGCTGAACGGGCCATTGCTCGGGGTGCTGGCGACCGTCCTCACCCCGCCGCTCGCGGTGGCGGGCTCGGCGCTCGTCGTGCTCGCCGGGCTCGGCGGCATCGTGACGCTCGTGCCGCAGCTCCGGCGCCGCGACGGGCCGTCGGTCTAGGGCGTCCCGGCGGTGCGGCGGCGGGCGCGCCGGCCGGCGGCGCGAAGGTTGAGCACGACGAGGACGACGAGCACCGCGAGCAGCAGCCAGCCGACCTGATCGCGCAGCGGGTCGGCGAGGACCGCCGCGGCGACCCAGGTGACCGCCAGCGCGACCACGATCCCGACGGCGAGCGAGCCGTCCTCCACGAGCAGGCCCCACACGGTCGAGAGCAGGGCCCTCATCCGGGGCTACCTGGGCTACACATTCTTCGCGGCCACCTCGGCCCCGCCGGGCACGATGACGGCGAGCATCCGGGCGGAGACCCAGCTCGCCGCCAGGAACACGGCGAGGATGACCGGGATCGACAGCGCGTCGCCGGGCCAGTGCGCACCGAGGCCCTCGGCGAACCAGAAGACCCCGAACGCGGAGAGGATCGCTCCCACGCCGAACTTCATCCAGTTCTCGGGGACCATCGTGAGCGGCTGACGGAGCGCGAGGCCGAGCGCGATGACGACGATGCCGGCCGCGATCGCGCCCAGGACGGCCGCGTTCAGCGCCGCGGACCCGCCCGCGCCGAACGCGATGACGATGAAGGCGACCTCGGTGCCCTCGAGCAGGACCGCCTTGTACGCGACGAGCGCGCCGATCCGATCGAACCCGGAGTGCGTCTCGCCGCGGGCCCGCAGCGCGGCGACCTCGGTGAGGTAGATGCGCTCCTCGTCGTGGATCGCGACGATGCCGGCGAAGCGCAGCACGGCCTTCCGCAGCCAGCGAAGGCCGAACAGGAGGAGCAGCGATCCGACGAATGCCTTGAGCGCGTGCTCCGGGACGTAGGTGACGATCGTCACGCCGAGCAGCGCGATGATCACCGCCAGGGAGAGCGCAGCCGCGATCGCCCCGTAGAGCGGGGCGCGCCAGCCCCGGGTGACGCCGACCGCGAGGATGATCGTCGTCGCCTCGACGAACTCGACCGCGCTGGCCACGAACGAGGGGAGTGCCGCCACCGCGAGCGCGCCGAGGTCCATGTCCTGAGGCTAGCGCGGGTCAGCGCGACGCGTACGCGCGGTCGAGCAGGTCCATGAGGTGCACCACCGGGATGCGCGCGCCCTCGCGCCGAAGGGCGGCCTCGATCTGCATCTGGCAGCCCGGGTTCGCGGTCACGACCATCTCGGCGCCGCTGCGCACGATGTGTCGGGCCTTGCGGTGCCCGAGGCGCGCGGCCAGCTCGGGCTGCGTCACGTTGTACGTGCCCGCGCTCCCGCAGCACCAGTCGGCCTCCGCGAGGGGGACCAGGCGGAGCTCGGGGATCGCCGCGAGCAGCGCGCGCGGCTGGGCAGCGATCTTCTGCCCGTGGAGGAGGTGGCAGGGGTCGTCGTACGCCGCCGTGCCGCGGACCGGCCCGGGAGGAGCCACCAGTCCCTTCGCGGCGAGGTATTCGCTCGCGTCCTTCACCCGGTCACTGAACCGCTCGCCACGCGCGGCCCACTCCCTGTCGTCCTTGAGGAGCCAGCCGTACTCCTTCAGGTTGGCCCCGCAGCCGGCGGCGTTCACGATGAACGCCTCGACCGCGAGCGGCTCGAGCGCCGCGATGTTCCGCTTCGCGAGCTCGCGCGCGTCTCCGCGCTCCCCGGCGTGCGCGTGCAGCGCGCCGCAGCACGTCTGGACCGCCGGAACGAGCACCTCGATGCCGTTGCGCGCGAGCACGCGCGCGGTCGCGGCGTTCGTCGCGCTGAACGCCGCGCGCATGACGCAGCCG
Source organism: Candidatus Limnocylindria bacterium (assembly GCA_035935465.1). Lineage (GTDB taxonomy): Bacteria > Chloroflexota > Limnocylindria > P2-11E > P2-11E > UBA4735. Next base: position 11,768 of record DASYXA010000005.1, read on the forward strand.
GTGAACAACGCGACCGTGCCGCGCACGGTGCCGGCCGCGGGGTAGCGCGCCGGCAGCGGCGCGCTCGTCGGCGCGCGATCGGGTACCAGGTCGAGGAGCTCGGCCAGCCGCTTCAGCCCGATGGCCCGCAGGATGCCGCGCGCGCCGAGCCGCTTGGAGAGATGGCCGAACCGGGCGAACAGCGCGAGCCGCGCCGGAGAGGTGATCAGCCCGCGGAACACGACGCGCCGGAGCAGTCCCTCGAGGACGTTCGGCTTCCGTGCGGCGACGACCTGCGACCGCGCCGCCTCCATCAGCTTCCCGAACGAGACGCCCGACGGGCACGCGGTCTCGCACGCGCGGCAGTCCAGGCACTTGGCCATGTGGTCCGCGAACGCGGCGCTGTCCGCGTCGAGCCGCCCGTCCTGGACGTTCTTCATGAGCCGGATGCGGCCGCGCGGCGAGTCCATCTCGACGCCGAGCTCGGCAAAGGTCGGGCAGGTCGGGAGGCACAGGCCGCAGTGGACGCAGCGCGAGATGAGGTCGGGCAGCGGCGCGTCGGCGGTGGGGAACCCGATCGGGCGGACCGTCATCCGACCGCCGACCGCGCGGGCTCGAGGATGCCGCTCGGGTCGAAGGCGTCCTTCAATCGGCGCATGAGGAACGCGCCGGCCGGCTCGGGGCCACCGAAGGGGTCCAGCCCCGGAACCGCGGCGCGCTCGATCCGCGCGCTGCCGCCGAGCACGCGCGCGTTCGCCAGGAGCGCGTCGGCCGCGGCGGGCAGCCCGGCGTCGTCGCGCAGGTGCACGAGCACGATCCCGCTCGCGGCGTCGGCGACGACGCGCGCGGAGCGGTCGAGGTGCAGCGCGGTCTCGGCGAAGGCGGTCTGGGCCGAGAGCGGCAGCGCCGCGCGCACGACGGCGCCGGTCTCGGCTGCGTCCACGAGCTCCCGAAGCGGACCGAGCTCGGCCTCCACGTCGCCGGCCGCCGTCGCCGTCGCGTCGCGCGTGGCCGCGACGCGCGTGAGCTCGGCCAGCGCGCGCTCGACGGGTGCCGCCTCTCCGGCCGCGGCGATCACGAGCCGCCAGCCGCTCTCGTCGGTGCGCGCGACCACGACGGCCGTCGGGCGCAGCGAGGTGCGGACCAGGGTGTCGGCCGCCCCAAACGCGCCGCCGGGCGTCGCGAACGTCGCGGTCGCCGCGCGCGCGACCGGCGGTACGGGGAGGATCTTGAACGTCGCTTCGACGACGACGCCGAGCGTCCCGAGCGATCCGATGAACAGCTTGTCGAGGTCGTAGCCCGCGACGTTCTTCACGACGCGCCCGCCGGACCGCGCGATCGTGCCGTCGGGCAGCGCGGCCCGAACGCCGAGGAGCAGGTCGCGGACGCTCCCGTACCGGTAGCGGCCGAAGCCGTTGCTGTCCGCCGCGATGACGCCGCCGATCGTCGCGCCGCGCCCGACGTGCGGCGCGTCGATCGGGAGGAACTGGCCATGCGCGGCGAGTGCGTCACGCACCGCGCGCAGCGTGGTCCCGGCGCGCACGGTCACGGTGAGGTCCTCGGGCACGTGGTCGACGATCCCGGCGAGGCGCGCGGTCTCGAGCGTCACGGCGGTCAGGTACAGCCGGCCGAGGTGGTCCTTCGTCCCGCCGCCGCGGACGCGGACGGTCTGGCCGTCCGCCGCGCACGCGCGGAGCAGCGCGGCGCAGTCTTCCGCGGTCGCGGGCCGCTCAACGCGCGGCATTCAGGGAGAACTCCTTGCACTTCCCGGGGGTGGGGAACATCTTTCCGGGATTCGCGAGGCCGAGCGGGTCGAACGCGTCCTTCACTCGGCGCATGACCGCAAGGTCGACGGGCGAGTACTGGAGGGGCATGTAGCAGTTCTTCTCCATGCCGACGCCGTGCTCGCCGGTGATCGAGCCGCCGACGTCGATGCACATCTCGAGGATCTCGCGGCCCGCCTCCTTCACGCGCTCGACCTCCGCAGGGCCCTTCGAGCCGTCGAACATGATCAGCGGGTGCAGGTTGCCGTCCCCGGCGTGGAAGACGTTCGCGATGCGCAGGCCGTAGCGCTCGCCGACGTCGACCACGTGGCGGAGCACCTGCGGGAGCTTCGTGCGCGGGATCACGCCGTCCTGCACGTAGTAGTCCGAGGCGAGCCGGCCCATCGCCGCGAAGGCGCCCTTCCGGCCGGCCCAGAGCTTGTCGCGCTCGAGCGCCGTGGCCGCGACGCGCAGCTCCTGCGCGTGCGACGCGCGGCAGATGGCCTCGATGCGCTCGAGCAGGTCGTCGAGCCCGTCGCGCACCCCGTCCACCTCGACGAGGAGGATCCCGCCGGCGTCGAGCGGGTAGCCCGCGCCGACCGAGGCCTCGACCGCCTGGATCGAGAGCTGGTCCATCATCTCGATCGCGCTCGGGACGATCCCCGCGCCGATGATCGCCGACACCGTGTTCGACGCGTCGTCCATCGTCGGGAACGCGGCCATGAGGGTCCGCTTGTCCTCGGGGAGCGGGATGAGCTTCACGGTGATCTCGGTGACGATGCCGAGCGTGCCCTCGGATCCGACGAACGTCCCGACGAGGTCGTACCCCGGTGACTCGATGGACTTCCCGCCGAGCCGCACGACGGTGCCGTCGGACAGCACGAGCTCGAGGCCGGTGACGTGGTTCGTCGTCACGCCGTAGGCGAGCGTGTGCGGGCCACCCGAGTTCTCGGCGACGTTGCCGCCGAGCGTGCAGGCCTTCTGGCTCGACGGATCCGGAGCGAAGTACAGGCCGTGCGGCGCAGCCGCGGTCGACAGATGCAGGTTCACCAGGCCGGGCTGCACCACCGCGCGCAGGTTCGGCACGTCCAGCTCGAGGATGCGCGACATCCGCGCGAACGAGATGACCACACCGCCCTCGACCGGGATCGCGCCGCCCGAGAGCCCGGTACCCGCGCCGCGCGGCACGAGCGGCACGCCATGCTCCGCGCAGAACCGCGCGAGCTTCGCGACATCAGCCGTCTCGTTGGGAAGCACGACCGCATCGGGTGTCGCCGTGTCGACGGCGCCGTCGTACTCGTAGAGCAGGAGATCCTCGCGAGCCCAGAGCACCTTCTCGTCGCCGAGCAGCTCCCGCAGCGACGCTGCGAGCTCCGCACCCCGGAGGCCGGCGCGGACGACCGCCGGCGCCACGGTCACGCCCCGGCGCCCTCGCGCGCGCGGAGCACGCCGGCGAGCTCGCCCGCGGCGCGCCGCATCTGCGGCACGAACTCGACGCAACGCTGCTTCGTCAAGCGGCTCGCGGGGCCGGAGATCGAGATCGCGGCGATCGGCGCGCCGATCGGGCCGACCGCGACCGCGACGCAGCGCACCCCCTCGTCGTACTCCTCGTCGTCGAGCGCGTAGCCGCGCTCGCGGGCATCGTCGAGGGCTCGCGCGAGCGACGCGCGGTCGATGAGCGTCTTCCCGGTATGCGGCCGCAGCTCGGTGCGGTCGAGGAGCGCTTCGCGGCGCGGTTGCGGCAGTGACGCGAGCAGCGCCTTCCCGGCGCCGGTCGCGTGCAGCGGCACGCGGTTGCCCACGACCGTGAACAGCCGCACGACCTGCGGGCTCGCCGCGGTCTCGATGTACACGGCCATCGTGTCGTCGAGGACGCTCAGGTTCGCGGTCTCGCGGGTCGCCTCGACCAGCCCGACCAGCAGCGGCCGCGCGGCGAGCCGGAGCTCGTTGTACCGGCTGCGGCCTTCGGCGAGGGTCGCGACCTTCGCGCCCGCGTAGTACCGGCTGGTGTCGGGGTTCTGCCGGACGTAGCCGCGGCGGAGGAGCGTCGCGAGGAGCCGGTGGACGGTGCTGACGTGGAGCTTCGTCCGCGCCGCGAGGGCGGTGATGCTCACCTCGCCGTCGGCGCCGGCCAGCGCCTCCAGCAGATCGAGGGCGCGGTCCACCGACTGGACCGAGCGCCGGGACCGGCGCGGCTCGGTGGCTTCTTTCACGGCTCGGAACTCCTCATCTGCGGAGCGAAATCATATGCCCGCCGGCCCTTCCTATCCTTTTCGCATGCCGAACGCCGCGGACCGCCGCACCACCCTCCTCGCCCAGGCCGCCTCGTTCCCCGAGTCGCCCGGCGTGTACCTGTTCATGGATGCCCGCGGCCGGGTGCTCTACGTCGGGAAAGCCGACGTCCTGCGCGACCGGATCCGCAGCTACTTCGGCCCGAGCCTCGACGTGCGGCACGTCCGGCTGGTCGAGCGCGCGGAGCGCCTCGAGTACGTGCTCACCGGCAGCGTGTCCGAGTCGTACCTGCTCGAGGCGAACCTCATCAAGCAGCACCGGCCGCGCTACAACATCCGGCTCAAGGACGACAAGTCGTATCCGTACGTGAAGGTCACGCTCGGCGAGGACTTCCCGCGGATCCTGCGGACGCGGACGCTGGGCGACCGCACCGCCCGCTACTTCGGCCCGTACGCCAATGCGAAGTCGGTGGACGAGTCGCTCGACCTCCTGCAGAAGCTCTTCCCGTACCGCACCTGCAAGCTCACCATCGTCGCCGGCGAGGACGGACCGGGCCGGACCGTGCCGCCGAGCGCGCTTCCCGGTGGGCGGCCGTGTCTCCTCTTCCACCTGAAGCGCTGCACCGCGCCGTGCGTCGGGGCGGCCACCCGCGAGGAGTATCGCGCGACCATCGACCGGAGCGTGCAGTTCCTCGAGGGGCGCTACGACGCCCTCGCGCGCGATCTGCGGCGCGAGATGCTGGTCGCGTCGGAGTCGCTCGATTACGAGCGCGCCGGGCTGCTGCGCGATCGGGTCACGGCCATCGAGCGGACCACCGACCGCCAGGAGGTCCACGCCTACAAAGGCGACGACTTCGACGCGCTCGGCGTCGCGCTCGCCGAGGGCGACGCCGCGGTGCAGCTCCTCCGCGTGCGCGACGGCACCGTCGTCGGGCGCGACCACTTCTTCCTCGAGGGCGCCGAGGGCGCGACGCCGGGCGAGGTGCTCGGCTCGTTCCTGCGCCAGCACTACGCCGCCGCCACCACGTTCCCGCCGGAGATCGCCGTGCCGGAGGCGATCCCGGACGCCGAGACGTTCGTCGCGTTCGTCGAGGAGAAGCGCGGAACGCAGGTCGAGCTCCACGTGCCGCAGCGCGGCAAGAAGAAGCGGCTCATCGAGCTCGCGGTGCGCAACGCGCGGGACGCGCTCGAGCAGGAGCGCGTGCGCTGGCTCGCCGACAAGGGGAAGACCGACTCCGCCCTCGCCGAGCTGCAGCAGGCGCTCGGCCTCGAGGGGCCGCCGAAGCGGATCGAGTGCTTCGACGTGAGCCACGTGCAGGGAACGAGCGTGGTCAGCTCGATGGTCGTGTTCGAGGACGGCAAGCCCGCCAAGCAGGGCTACCGGCGCTTCCGCGCCAAGCTCGGCGACCGCAACGACGACTTCGCCAACATGCGGGACACGCTTCGACGACGGTTCGCCCGTTCCCGTGAGTGGGGCTCGCCCGGGTCCGGCGAAACCGGGCCTGGCCGCGCGAACCGCGGCTGGCCGATCCCGGACCTGGTGATCCTCGACGGCGGGAAGGGCCAGCTCGCCGAAGGGATCGGCGCGCTGTCCGACGCCGGCCTGCTCCAGATCCCGATCGCCGCGCTCGCGAAAGAGCGCGAGGAGCTCTTCGTCCCCGGCAGACCGGATCCGATCGTGCTGCCGCAACGCTCCCAGGGGCTGTTCCTGGTCCAGCGGATCCGCGACGAGGCCCATCGGTTCGCCGTGACCTACCACCAGCAGGTCCGCGGCAAGCGCGCCGTGCGGTCGGTGCTGGACGACATCCAGGGCGTCGGGCCGGCCAAGAAGCGCGCGCTCCTGCGGCAGTTCGGCTCGCTGAACGGGATGCGTGAGGCCAGCGAAGCGGACCTCGCGGGAGTTGCCGGCGTCGGGCCCGCGCTCGCGGAGCGGATCAAGCAAGCCATCGAATGACCGTTGAGGTCCAGCTCAACGATCCGCATATTCCACTACAGAACGTTGAGTTTGCGTTGACAATCAGATAGGTCGCTCGCAGAGTCGGGCCATGGCGAATCCGGTCATCGGCCGCTGTCCGATCTGCAACGAGTCCCTGCGCGTCGTGCGCCTCGATTGCGAGGGCTGTGGCACTCGGCTCGAGGGGAGCTTCACGCTCGGGCGATTCCAGGCGCTCAGCGCGGACCACGTCGAATTCCTCGAGACGTTCATCCGCGCCCGCGGCAACTTCAAGGACGTGGAGCGCGAGCTCGGGATCTCGTATCCGACCGTGCGATCGCGGCTCGATGCCGTGATCCGCGCGCTGGGGTTCCCGTCACAGGCCGAGCCGGACCGGGAGACCGAGCGCCGCAAGGAGATCTTGCGTGAGCTCGCGGAGGGCAAGATCGCGCCGGACGACGCGGCGACGCTGTTGGAGGCTGAGTGATGAGCGATGAGCACGACGCCCGCAGGACGGCGCGCGAAGAGTTCGAGCAGGCGCGCGAGCGCTACTACCGGATGCGCGAGCAGGAGCGCGAGACGCGCCGCCAGGAGCGCGAGGCGCAGCGCGAGGCGCAGCGCGAGGAGCGGCAGCGCGCGCGCGACGAACGCCACACCCTGCGTGACGACGTCCGGCGGACGCTGCACGCCAGCCTCGGGACCGATCTCGGCCGGCAGATCGGTCGAACGATCCGTGACTCGATGAGCTTCAACCTCGATGCCGGCGACTTCGACCTGGGCGGTCTCGGGGTGGGCGACGACTACTCGGAAACGATCGAGCGCGACTTCACCGTCGACGCGTTGCCGCGACTGCTCGTCCGAAACGTCTCCGGCGACACGAAGATCGCCGTCGGCCCGGATGGGACGATCCACGTCACGGCCCGCAAGCGCGTCCGCGGCACGAGCGAGGAGCGCGCGAAGCGCCTCCTCGAGAACGTCGAGGTGCGGATGGACCAGGAGGGCAACGAGGTCACGCTGAAACCGCACCTCTACGAGCAGGACCGCGGCTGGGCCGACCTCTTCCGTGGCGGGCGCGTCGCCGTGGATTTCGAGATCACCGTCCCGCGCGAGATCCGGATCGAGGCCCACACCGTGAGCGGCGATCTCGAGCTTGCCGGCACGCGCGGCCCGCTCGACATGCAGAGCGTGTCCGGCGACGTCCGCCTCGACGACGTGCAGGGCCCGCTGCGCCTCAAGACCGTGAGCGGCGACGGCACCCTCACCGGCTACGCGGGCCAGCTCGTCGCGAACAGCGTGAGCGGCGACCTCACGTTCGATCGGGTCCGGCTCCACGGCTCCGAGATCGTCACCGTGAGCGGCGAGGTCCGGATCGACGGCGAGCTCGACAAGGCCCGCGAGCACCGGCTGAAGACGATCAGCGGCGACGTCGACCTACGCCTGACCGGCGGGTCGTACGACATCCGGTTCAGCAGCATGAGCGGCGATCTCGACAGCGAGATGGAGGGCGAGGTCAACGTGACCGGCCGCCGCGACAAGCACGTCGTGATCGGCGCCGCAGAGTCGAAGGTCACCGTCAAGACGATGAGCGGCGACCTCGCGATCCGAGCGTCCGGCGGCAGCGCCCCCGACACGACGCCGACCGCCGAGGCGGGCCAGCCCGACGACGTCGGGCGCACCGAGCCGATGGAGCCCCAGCGGCCGTCGGCGCCCGAGGTGGACGTCCGCGACCTGCTCGAGCGCGTCGCGCGCGGCGAGGTCGACGTCGACGCCGCCGCGGCCGCGCTCGATGCGCGGCGCGATCGCTGATGCCGACCGAAGAGGGGAAGCAGGTCCTCAAGCTCCTCAGCGAGGGGAAGATCGACGCCGACCAGGCCTATCGCCTGCTCAAGGCCATCGGGGACGTCGAGGAGAAGCACGCGCCCCACCCCGGGCCCGCCGCGCACGGCTCGGCCGACCGGCCGTTGTTCCCCCCGGATGCCCCGATCCCACCCGGTCTCGGCCGCCGGACGCTCCGGATCACGGTGACCTCCGCCGGCAAGTCGAAGGTGAACATCGCGATCCCGCTCGGGATCGCGCGCATGGGCAAGACGAAGATCGCCGCGAGCGGGCTCGTCCGCGAGCAGCTCGCGAAGTTCGGCATCGACCTGGACGACGTGCTCCGGCACATCGCGCACGCCGGACCGATCGTCGACATCGCGGACGGCGACGACCGGGTCATGATCGTCGTCGAGTGAGCGCGCCCGCGGTCGAGGTCAACGGCCTCACCAAGGTCTTCGAGAAGGGCCGCCGGACCATCTGGCAGCGGCTCCGCCGCGAGCCCGATTCGCGCGAGACGTTCGTCGCAGTGAACCGGATCGACCTGCGCGTGGAGCGCGGCGAGATCTTCGGCGTCCTCGGCCCCAATGGGGCGGGGAAGACCACGACCCTCCGGATGCTCGCGACGCTCCTCGAGCCGACCAGCGGCGAGGTCCGCGTGCTCGGCATCGACGTGCGGACGGATCCGCGCGCGATCCGGGCGAACCTCGGGGCGATGCTCTCGGGCGAGCGGAGCCTGTACTGGAAGCTCACGGCGCGCGAGAACCTCGAGTACTTCGCCGCGCTGTATCACGTGCCCCCGAAGGAGACGAGGGCGCGCATCGACGCCGCGCTCGTCGCGGTGAAGCTCGCCGACCGTGCCGACGACTACGTCGAGCGGTACTCCACCGGCATGCGCCAGCGGCTCGCGCTCGCGCGCGCCCTGCTGCCGGATCCGCCGCTCGTCATCCTGGACGAGCCGACGGTGGGGCTCGATCCGCAATCAGCGCGTGACCTGCGCGACCGTGTGCGCGAGCTCAAGCGTCAGGGGCGCACGGTGCTCCTCACGACGCACTACATGGAGGAGGCCGACCAGCTCTGCGACCGCATCGCGATCATCGACCACGGCGAGATCGTCGCGCTCGACACGCCGGCCGCGCTCAAGCGGCGCATCCGCGCCGAGGAGGTCGTCCGCCTCGAGATCGGGATGACCGATGCCGCGGCGACAGGGGCCCGCGAGCCCGAATGGGCGCCGCTGCTCGCCCGCCTGGCGCGGAGCGGGGTCATCGCCCGGAGCGAGCGGCACAACGGCACGCTCGCCGTGACCGCGCACTGCGCGTCGGCGCGCGACTTCGTGCCCGCGGCATTCGACGCGGTGCGGACCGAGGGCGGGACGATCCAGCACGTCGAGGTGGTCCCGGTGTCGCTCGAGGACGTGTTCATCTCGCTGACCGGCCGCGCGCTGCGCGAATGAACGCCGACTACCTCGCCGGCGATCTGCGGGCGCTCCGCGCCGCGGGTCTGATGTCGCTGCGGCAGATGCGCCGCTACCCGACCAATTTGCTGGGCACGATCTTCTGGCCGGTCCTGCTCCCGGCCGTGTGGGTCCTGATGGGTCAGGCGTACTCCGGCGGCGGCGATCCTGCGGCGCTGCAGGCGTTCGCCTCCCGCGCGGGCACGACGGGCATCGCGCTGTTCGTCTTCATCGGCTACCTCATGTACATGTGGCTCTCCGCGCTGCTCTGGGGACCGGGCACCGCGCTGCGCCAGGAGCAGATCCGCGGCTCGCTCGAAGCGGTCTTCCTGACCCCGGTGTCACGCCTGGTGCCGCTGTTCGGCCCGACGCTCACGAACATCGTCTGGATCGTCGCCGACCTGTTCGTCATGGGCTTCGCGGCGTGGCTCCTGTTCGGCGTCGTGCTGCCGCTCCAAGGCGTGCTCCTGGCGTTCGCGATCACGCTCGTCGGCGTGCCCGCGATGTACGCGCTGGGCGCGCTGTTCGGAGCGGCGGTGCTGCGGTTCGGCGAGATCGGTCCGGCGGTGCAGTTCACGCGCGGCGCCCTCTCGATGCTCTGCGGCATCACGTTCCCGATCGCGATGCTTCCCGGCTGGGCGCAGGCCGCGGCCACGGTGATGCCGCCGACGCACATCGTCGACGGGATGCGCAACGCGCTCCTTCGCTCCGCGGGACCGGGCGATCTGGTGCCGGCGGCCGCCGCGCTGCTCGGCCTCGCGGTCGGCTTCAGCGCCCTCGCCGTCGTCGCCTTCGGCTGGCTCGAGGCGAGCGCCCGGCGGACCGGCATGCTGGGTCGGTACTAGATGGACGAGCTCCGCGCGGCCGTCGCCATCGCCCGGAAGGACATCCGTAACGTGTCGCGCTATCGGTTCCAGGTCGCGTCGCAGATCTTCACGCCGCTGTACCAGGGGATCCTGCCGGCCCTGCTGTTCGGAGCGTCGTTCGCCGTGGCCGGGCACGTCGTGGGGCTCGAGAAGACGATCGGCACACCGGATCTCGCGGGCTTCATCTTCCTCGGCGGCGTGATGAGCGGACTCGTCGCCACGGCGTTCTGGGCGATGGCGATGTCCATCCGGAACGAAATGGAGGCAGGGACGCTCGAGCCGACGTGGCTCACGCCGACGTCGCGCGAGACGATCGTGATCGGACGCGCCCTCGGCGGCCTGTTCTGGTTCGCGTTCAGCCAGATCGCGATCTTCGCCATCGGCATCGTCTTCTTCGGACTGCGCTTCCGGCCCGAGATCGCGCTGGCCCTGCCGGCGGTGGCCATCGCGATCGTCGCGATGGTCGGTGTCGCCTACGTCCTCGCAGCGGTGGTCCTGCTCATCAAGGAGGCGAACTTCTTCATCGACTGTACGAACTACCTGTTCGGCGTGGCGATCGGCGCGGCGTTCCCGATCACGCTGCTCCCCGGTGTGCTCCAGCCGGTCTCGTACCTCCTCCCCGCGACCTATGCGATGGATCTCGTCCGGCAGGAGGGGCTCGGCACCCGCCCCTTGTTCGACCCCGCCCTTGAATACGTGGCGCTCATCGTGACGACGGCGATCGTGTTCCCAGGCGGGCTCTGGGCGTATCGGCGGGCCGACCGGCGTATCCGGCGGCTCGGCACCATCAACCAGTACTAGCCGCATAATCCAGGGCGATGGGATTGATCGGCCGGGTCGTCATCAACGCGGTCGCCATCGCGGTCGCGGCGGCCCTCATCCCCGGGATCTCGTACGGCCACACGGCCTACGGCTACGGCGACGCCGACCGGTGGATCTCTCTGGCCCTGACGGCCGTCGTCCTCGGTGTCGTGAACGCGTTCGTCCGCCCGATCATCTCGCTGATCGCGATGCCGATCACCTGCCTGACGCTCGGCCTCTTCCAGCTGGTCGTCGCCGGACTGATGCTGCTCATCGTGTCGGCGATCCCGGTCCTGGGCTTCCAGGTGGACGGGATCCTGACCGCGATCATCGGCGGGATCGTCATCGGGCTCGCCGGCTTCGTCGCCTCGCGGATCATCCCGCACTAGGACGTGACCGCGCGCCCTGACTTCGTCGTGGTCACCGGGCTGTCCGGCGCCGGGAAGTCGCAGGCCGGAAAGGTCTTCGAGGACCTCGGCTACTACATCCTCGACAACCTTCCTCCGGCGCTCATGGGCTCGGCGCTCGAGGTCGCCCGCCGGGGCGGGCACGCACGCGTTGCGATGGTCGTCGACGCGCGGAGCGGCGCGCTCTTCGCCGACGCCGCGGCGCAGCTCGACCGGCTCGACCGCGACGGGACGCGGCCGCACGTCCTCTTCTTCGACGCGTCGGACGAGGTGCTGCTCCGCCGGTACAGCGAGACGCGCCACCGTCATCCGCTCGAGACGACCGGCGGCGTGCAGCCGTCGATCGAGGAGGAGCGCCGGCTCCTGGTGGACCTGCGCGCGCAGGCCGACAAGGTGATCGACACGACCTTCCTCACGGTGAAGGATCTACGTGACACCCTCCACTCGCTGTACGGCGAGGGCACCTCGGGCATGCTCGTGCAGCTCACCAGCTTCGGCTACAAGTTCGGCCTGCCCCCGGGCGCGGACCTCGTCTTCGATGTCCGGTTCATGGAGAACCCCTTTTACATCGACGCGCTGCGCCCCCTCTCGGGGAGCGACGCGCCCGTCCGTGACTTCGTGCTCGGCCATCCGGCGACGCACGCGTTCCTCGACCGGCTGATGCCGCTGCTCGAGTTCGCGCTGCCCCGCTACGAGGAGGAGAAGAAGGCGCGCCTCGGGATCGCGTTCGGCTGCACCGGTGGCCGCCATCGATCCGTCGCGATCGCCGACGAGGTCGCGAGGCGGCTCGGCGCCTCGTGGACGGGCGAGGTCGTGGTCGAGCACCGCGATCGGGACAAACCGGACATGCGGACATGACCCGCGGGGTCGGTGCCCGCGAGCGCTCGCCGCTCTCGGACGAGCTGAAGGCCGAGCTCGCCCGCGTCGCGGTCAAGCCGTGTGACGCGCGCGTGCTCGCGGAGCTGCTCCCGCGCGCGAGCCATCTTGGCGCGCCCGCGCGACGCCTTGCGCACCGCACCGAGGAGGCGGATCCGCGCTCGCTGTTCCGGCGCGCGTGCTGCAGGCGCACGTACCTGCGCGGCCTCGTGCTCGCGGGCGGCTCGGTCTCGGCCGGCCCGTCGGGCTACCTGCTCGAGCTCCGCCCGCCGCGCGGCGAGGTCCGCCGTGCCGCCTCCCTGGTCGGTCGCGAGGGGTTCGCTCCGGCCATCCGCTCGCGCCGCGGCCAGCTCGTGTTCACGATCCGGGACGCCGAGACGATCGCCGCGTACCTGCGGGCCGCGGGTGCCAGCGAGACGCTGCTTCGCTTCGAGGCGAAGCGCGTGTCGCGCGAAGTCCGCGGCCGCACCAACGCGCTCGTGAACGCCGAGTCCGCGAACCTCGGGCGCGCGGTCGCGTCCGCGCGCGAGCAGACCGAGGCCATCCGCGCGCTCAAGCGTCGCGGCCGGCTCGCCCGGCTGCCCGCGCCGTTGCGCGAGGCGGCGACCGCACGGCTGCGGGCGCCGACCGCGACGCTCGCGGAGCTCGCGCGCCGGCTCGACACGACCAAGTGGGCCGTTCGGTCCCGGCTCCGCCGTCTCGTTGCGGAGGCCGAGGGGTGAGCAGAGGCCGCCTCGTCATCGGCAACTGGAAGATGAACCCCTCGACGGTGAACGATGCCGTGGCGCTGGCGCGCACGGTCGCCGCGCTGCCGCGGCCGCGCGTCGCGGTGGGCGTCGCGCCGTCGGCCATCGCGCTCGCCGCCGTGGCGGAGGCCCTTCGGGGCACCGACGTCGCCGTCTACGCGCAGGATGTCCACTGGGAGGACGCCGGCGCGTACACCGGCCAGCTCAGCGTCTCGATGCTTCGCGGCCTCGCGACCGGCGCGCTCGCCGGTCACTCGGAGGTCCGCCGCGATCAGGGCGATGACGACGCGCGGGTCGCGCGCAAGCTCGCGCGGATCCTCGGCGGCGGCTTGCGCGCCGTGCTGTGCGTCGGCGAGACCGAGACGCAGTTCGCGGCCGACGAGACCGCGGCCGTCCTCGGGCGGCAGATCGACCGCGACCTGGCCGACGTGCGCGGCATCACCGCGGACCGCTTCGTGGTCGCCTACGAGCCGGTCTGGGCCATCGGCACCGGCCGCCCCGCGACCGGCGCGCACGCCGCGGCGGCCGCGCGGACGATCCGCACCGCGCTGCGGGTCCATGGCGTCGCCGCCGACGACATCCGCGTGCTGTACGGCGGCAGCGTCGCGGCGGCGACGGTCGCGGAGTTCGCGGCCGCGGACGGCATCGACGGTGCGCTCGTCGGCGGCGCGTCGCTCAGGTCCGATGAGTTCGCGGCGATCATCCGGGCGTTCGGGGCATGACCGCGGCCTACCGGCCGGTCGTGCTCTGCGTCCTCGACGGCTGGGGCCAGGCGCCGGACTCGCCGTCGAACGCCGCGACGCGTGCCGCGACGCCGCGGCTCGACGCGATCCTCCGCGACGACCCGCACGCGACGCTCGAGGCGAGCGGGACCACGGTCGGGCTTCCGGCCGGCGTGATGGGCAACAGTGAGGTCGGTCATCTCACGATGGGCGCCGGGTACGCGGAGCCGCAGGCGCTCGAGACGATCGACCGATCCATCGCCGACGGCTCGTTCTTCAAGAACCCCGCGCTCCGGGCGGCCTGCGCAGCGGGGCGCGGCGAGCGCACGCTCCATCTCATGGGCCTGCTCTCGACGGGCGGCGTCCATGCCGACATGCGGCACCTCGCCGCGCTGCTCGATCTCGCGCGGCGGGAGGACGTGCGCAACGTGTTCGTGCATGCCTTCCTCGATGGGCGCGACATGCCGCCCCGGAGCGCGCTGCCGCTCATCGGCCAGGTGGCCGCACCGATCGCCACGGTGCACGGGCGCTTCTACGCGATGGATCGCGACAAGCGCTGGGACCGGACCGAGCGCTCGTATCGCGCGATCGTCGACGCTGAGGGTCCCTCGGTGCCGGCGGCCGAGGACGCGCTGCGCGACTGCTACGCCGCGCGGGAGTGCAAGGACGAGCTCATGGAGCCGCGCGTCGTCGGCCGAGGCCGTCCGATCCTGGACGGCGACGCGGTCATCTTCTTCAACTTCCGCCCCGACCGCGCGCGGCAGCTCACCTGGGCCCTCATGCAGCCGGACTTCGGGGGATTCGAGCGACGGCGCGTGCCCCGCGGCCTGACGTTCGTCGCGCTGACCGATTACCAGGTGGGTCTGCCCGACGTGCGCGTGGCCTTCCCGCCGGCGAGCGTCATCCCGCTCGCGCAGGTCGTCGCTGACCACGGGCTGCGTCAGCTGCACATCGCCGAGACGGAGAAATACGCGCACGTGACGTACTTCT
>DASYXA010000006.1:0-14982 GCA_035935465.1 Candidatus Limnocylindria bacterium
TACGACGCGACGGTCCACAACCTCGAGGTCGAAGGCGCCAACTCGTACCTGACCGTCGGCGCGACGCTTCACAACTGCGGCGACTTCGGCATCCTCACCGGTGTCCAGATGGCGCTCGCGCAGCTGAACCTCGACCCGGACAAGGTCGCGTGCTTCTCCGGCATTGGCTGCTCGGGCAAGACGCCGCACTACGTGAAGGCCTACGGGTTCCACACGCTCCACGGCCGCGTCCTCCCGGTCGCGACCGGCGGCCGGCTCGTGAACAGCGCGGTCACGGTGCTCGCGATGGGCGGAGACGGTGACGGCTACGGCATCGGCGCCGGCTACTTCGTGAACTCGGGCCGCCGCAACCTCGACTTCACGTACATCGTGCACAACAACAACGTCTACGGCCTCACGAAGGGCCAGGCCTCGCCCACCCTCGGGAAGGGCAAGAAGACCAAGTCGATGCCCGAGCAGGCGATCCAGGACGGGATCAACCCGATCGCGATGGCCGTCGCGGCCGGCTATACGTTCATCGCCCGCGCGTACGCCCTCGAGCCCAAGTACCTCGCCGGGATCATCGCGAAGGCCATCCAGCACAAGGGCTCGGCGCTCGTGGACGTCCTGCAGACCTGCCCGACGTACAACGACCTCTACACGAAGGAGTGGTACGAGGGCGCGGACCTGCCGGAGAAGACGTCACGCCTCTACAAGCTCGAGGAGCAGGGCTTCGACGGCAAGGTCCAGGACGTGACCGACAAGGCCGAGATCATCAGGAAGAAGGCCGCCGCGGTGGCCCGCAGCTATGAGACCGAGCCGATCCCGGTGGGCATCTACTACCAGGCCGAGCTTCCGACGTACGAGGACGGCGTGAACGCGCGCATCCCGGCGCTCGCGGAGCAGCCGCTCGTCGACATCGACACGTTCCACCGCGACGTGACGCCGCTGCTCGACGCGATGCGTTAGCGGTTCACCACCGCGACCACGGTCGCGCCCTGGCCCACGGTCGTCATCGTCTCCAGCATCCCGCTCGAAAGCTCCACGTGCCGGACGTCACCTCCCGACGTGAAGTACGCGAACGGTGCCAGCGCCATGAGCCCGAACTGCGGCGCGCCCGCGGTCCGTCCGGCAAGCCGGAGCGACAGGCGCTGCGACAGGTTGTTCGACTGGAACGTCCGCAGCCACGCTCCGTCGTCATCGAGCTCGGCGAGCACGATCAGGTTCGAGCCTGTGGCCGCCGCGATCGAGTCCGGCAGTATCGTGCCGCGCCACTCGCTCGGCCACGGCAGCAGCGACAGCTTGGTCGAGTTGGGCGCGACGACCCCGAGCCGCCGATCCGCCGTGACCGCGTAGATCGTGCCGTCGTCGGCCATCGCCGCGCCGGCGAGGCCGGGCAGCACGCCATCCACCGCCGTCGGGCCACCGCCCCGCAGACCGTCGACCGCGATCTGGCCGGTCGCCAGGCACACGATCGCGACGCGGCTGCCGCTCGCGAGGAGTCGGTCGCCGCACCCGGGCTGCTCCATCACGATGCCCTGCGGCTTGAGCGTGAGCGACGCGTACGCGTCGACCCAGGCGTGTCGCGCGTCGGACTTCAGCACGAGCACCCGACCGTCGATCGCGGTGGCAAGCGATCGGACCGTCGAGGCGACCGAGCCGATGTCGCTCCGGCTCGCCCGCTCGACGCCGCTCTGGTCGAACGTCCGGAGGCGGAGCGGACCGGGCACGTCGATGATGCCGTCCAGGACGTAGAGCCAGCCACCGGCGTTCGCCGACGGCGGCGTGCCGTACGTCGCGTAGTCGTCGGTGGCCACCTGGGCCTTCCCGTTCGTCGGGATCGTGTAGCGGGTGAAGTGGTTGAGCAGGGTGATCGCGCTGATCTTCTCGGCGTCGGCGACGAACACGGTCTGGGTCGCGTAGAGCCCCATCATGTCGTCGACGTTGATGATCGGCTGGGTCGGGCTGGGCGACGCGGCCAGCGTGCGGGCCGGCGACGCCGGTCCGAGCCGGCCCGCGCCGGCACCGCCGCCGCACGCGATCAGCGCGATCGCGGCGACGGCGGCAGCCACGACGGAGCGCATCAGATCGTTCGAGCCGGCGCGAGGCGCCGCTTCCGGCCGAAGAGCGCGAGCGCGACGATCGACCAGAAAGCGATGGCCGCGCCGGCGACGAGCGGGAGCTGTGCGGACGAGACGAAGGTCAGCGGCGCAGCGGAGGTGTCGATCGGATCGGCCGCCGGGAGCTCACCGGCCGGCGCGGCGCCCGCGGCGACCGTGTTCACATCGAACGTGACGTCCGAGACGTCGTCGCCGACGGAGAGCTTGCCGTCGTACCGGGCGGCGCGGAACGGGAAGAACAGCCCGGCGTAGAGGCCGGATGGGCCATCGGTCGAGACGAGCTTCAGCGGGACGTCGAGGCACTTGGTCCGGTCGCCGTCGGTCTGCATGACGACCGCGACCGCGCTCGGCGGAACGGCGCCCGCGGCGTGCCGGGTCACGTGGACGACCAGCGTGACCGGCTTCCCGGCGGTCCACGGCTGGCCGTCCCGGGTCTGGAGCGAGACGGTGTCGACGCAGTTCGCGCAGTCGGCCGCCGCGGCCGAGGCGGCGAGCCCGATCGAGGACAGGATCACCAGGAGCGCGAGCCCGATCCGTACCACTGGAGCACCTCCCGGCCACATCCGGCCGTGTCAGCTCCCCTACAGCGGCCCGCCCTGGCCGGTTCCCTGCTATGACCGCGGAGATGGCAGGCGTTCGGATCCACCAGGCGAACGACCAGGCGTCGGCCGAGGTGATGGCCGGGCGGCTCCGGGCCGAGGGCGTCGCGGTGCAGGTCATCCGCGCCGACACCGGAGCGCCGTACGACGGGATGGGCGCCTCGGCGGCGTTCGATCTGCTCGTGCCCGAGGCGCTGGCCGCGCAGGCTCGCGCGATCCTCGCCGGCGGCGAGGGCCGGAAGCGCCGCCGCTAGGACCTATATCAGGGCATCGCCGCCACGGTCCGGATCTCCACCAGAAGCCCCTCGCGCGGCAGCACCGCCTGCACGGTCGTGCGTGCGGGGCCGTCGGTGTCCCAGTACTTCCCGTAGACCGCGTTGAACGCCCCGAAGTCGCGGCGCACATCGGCGAGGAAGCAGAGGTTCTCGACCGCGTTCGCGAGCGACGTTCCCGCGGCTGCGAGGATCCCGTCGATGCGCGCGATCACCGCCTCGGTCTGGACGGCGATGTCGCCGGCGATCGCCGTGCCGTCCGGCCCGAGGGCCACCTGACCCGCCACGAAGACGAGATCGCCGACCCGCACGGCCTGCGCGTACGGCAGACCGGTCGCTGGCACCGTCGGGCTGGTGATCAGCTCGCGTTTCGTCATTGGATCCTCCCCCGCGCCAGGATCGGCCAGACCGCCTCGACGACGCCCTTGCGGACGCACACATACTCGTCGTGCAGGTTCACGGTCGTGTCGCAGTGGCTCGGGACGAGCTCGATGCGGTCACCGGGCACCAGGCGCGCGCCGCGCACGCCGCCGTGCTCGTCCCCCTTCGGCGCGTACTCGAGGTCGGGCCGGCCCTTCACCACCGGCAGGCCGCCGTCGGTGCTGAGCGCCTTCCAGCCCGCGTCGATCACGGCCGTGTCGCCGCGCTGCCGGCTCACGACCGAGGCGAGCACCGTGAGCGCCACCTCGTACGGCAGCCCCTGCACGTTCGCGTAGTCGCAGTCCATGAACGGGTACGAGCCCGCCTGCACCTCGGTGACCTCGGGGAGCTCCGCGGCGAACGCGCACGTTCCGGTGCCAGCGGTGCTCACGATCTCGACCGGCAGGCCGCGGCGCTTCAGCTGATCGATCGCCTCGAGCATGAGATCGGCGCACTGACGCCATTTCAGACGACGCTCGTTCTCCGTGTACACGTGCTGCAGGTGGCCCTCGTACGCCTGGACGCCGCGGAGCCGCAGGCCATCGAGCGACGCGACGCACGCCGCGAGCTCGCCGGCGCCCGCTGGGCTCACCCCGGTCCGGTCCTGGCCGACGTTCACGTCGACGAGGACATCCAGCCTGAGGTCCGCGGCCCGCATCGCATCGGAGAGCGCGCGGGCCACGGCCATGTCGTCGACCGCGACCATCACCTCCGCGCGCCGGCGCAGCGCGACGAGCCGCGCCACCTTCGGCTCGCCCGCGAGCTCCGTCGTGATGTGCAGTGGCCCGAGCCCGGCGTCGGCCATGACCTCGGCCTCACCGAGCTTCGCGCAGCAGAGTCCGATCGCACCGCGGTCGAGCTGCATCCGACCGACGATCGGCGACTTGTGGGTCTTCGCGTGCGGCCGAACGCGCTTGGTCGTGCGGATCGCGAACGCGGCCATCCGGTCGAGGTTGCGCTCGAGCGCGTCGAGATCGACCACCAGCGCGGGCGTGTCGACCCGGTCGAGCGGTGTGCCCGGCTCAGGCGATGGCAGGGGTCGTCCCGAGGTGCTTCGCCGCGAAGTCGAGCTGCAGCGCGAGCTGCTTGATCTGCTCCGCCACGACCACCGAGCCGTGGCCCGCGTCGTACCGGTACTCCTCGAACGGGATCCCGAGCTGGCGCAGGCGCGCCGTGTAGACGTCGACGCTCCGCGCCGGACAGCGCGGGTCGTTCTGCCCGACCGTGAGGAGGAGCGGCACGCGCACCCGGTCGACGTAGGTGATCGGATTCGCCACGCGGTACGTCTCGGGGACCTCGTCCGGCGTGCCGCCGAAGAGCGCCGCGTCGTAGCGCTTGAGCGGCTCCATCTCGTCCTCGAACGCCGCGACGTAGTCGCCGATCGGCACGATGCCGATGCCGGCCGACCACCGTTCCGGCTGGGTGCCCAGGCCGAGGAGCGTGAGGTACCCGCCCCACGAGGCGCCGCTGAGGATCGACCGCTTCGGGTCCGCGACGCCGTCCGCGATGAGGCGGTCGTGGATCGCGGCGATGTCCGCGAGCTCCGTGAGGCCGGGCCGGCCCTTGATCGCGTCGCGCCACGCGCGCCCGTAGCCGGTCGAGCCGCGGTAGTTCACGAGTGCGACGGCGTAGCCGTGATCGACCCACGCCTGCGCCGTGGCGGAGAACGCATCCTCGTCGTGGGCCTCCGGGCCGCCGTGGACGTTGCACAGCGTCGGGAACGGTCCGCGGCCGTCGGGCGTGACCACGAATCCGTGCACCTCGCCCGCCACGACGTCGCGGTAGCGTCGGCCGCGCGGCACGTCGACCGCCGCGCGCGGGAGGATCCGCTCGCCATCGAGCGTCACGAGCGCGCGCGGCGCCTCCGACGTGCTGAGCGCGAGCCAGACGGTGCCGTCCGGACGGACGGCCGCCCAGTCCATGCTGCCCGGCGGCGTGTGCAGGGGCGCGATGGACTTCCGGTCGAGGTCGTAACGGTAGAGCTCGCCGCGGCCACGATGGTCGTGCCGGAGCAGGAGCGAGCGCGCGTCCGGGTACCACGACGGCTCGACCTCGCCGGGCAGGTCCACCTCGATGCGCCGCTCGGTCTTCGTGCGCACGTCGTAGATGAGCGGCCGCCAGATGCCGTCCCGCTCGTGCCCGAGGAGCAGCCGTTGGTCGCCGCTGACCGGGCTCCAGCGCATCGCCCGGAGACCGCGGCCCGGGCCATCCCACAGCTCGTCGACCGTCGCGCCGGCGCGATCGAGGACCCGGACCGCGCGGTTGCGCGCGTCGCCGTGCTCGCTGTGCGAGAGCGTGAACAGCTGCTCGTCCGTGGACAGCATCCCGAGCTGCGCGGATTGGCGGTGCGCGTAGAGGCGGTGGGAGCCCCCTTCGGCGACGAGGTCGACCGTCGTGCCGCCGTCGCCAGACCGGCCGACGAGCGCGAAACCCGTGCCGATGGCGGTATTGGCGGAGTACGCGGGACCGAGGTCCGTGGCGATGCGCGCCGCGCCGGCGTCGAACGGCTGCGCTCGCCACACGCCGAGCTCGCTGCCGCCCTCGTCATCCCACCACCACACGTCGTTGCCCTGCGGGTCGATGCGCGGCGGGACGCGGTAGCCGGTGCCTTCCTTCCGCGCGGTGAGCCGGCGCTCCGTTGATGCCCCCGGCGGGACCCGTGATGCTCCCGGCGGGACCCGTGATGCCCCCGGCGGGACCCCGCCGGAGGAGAGATCGAACGCGTAGATCTCGAACGTCCCCTCGTGGTTCGCGCCGTAGACGATCCGCTCGGGTCGTTCGCGGGCCCACTGCGGGAAGCTGAAGCGCGGCGCGCGGAACCGCTGCTTCCAGGCGGGCTCGGTCATGCCGGCAGCCTAGCCGCGATCACCGACCGTCGCGGGAGACGGTGAACACGTCGCGGACGCTCTCGAGCTTCGCGAGCACCCGCGACAGCTGCTCGACGCTCGTGACCTGGAGCGTCGCGTTCACGGTCGCGGTCTTGTCAGGGTTCGCGTTGGCCGAGAGGCTGACCAGCTGGACCTGGTTCTCGCTGATGACCGCGGCCACGTCGCGCAGGAATCCGTCGCGGTCCCAGCCTTCGATCCGGATCGCGACCGGGTACGTCGCGGCGGCGCGGTTCTCCCACTCGACCTCGACGGTGCGCTCGGGCTCCGCGCCGCCGCGCACGTTGGGGCAGTCCGCGCGATGCACGGTGACGCCGCGGCCGCGGGTGATGTACCCGGTGATCGGATCGCCCGGCACCGGGCTGCAGCACACGCCGAACCGGATGAGCAGGTCGCCCACACCCTTCACCCGGATGCCGCCCCTGGATGTCGGCGGCGGCTGCGGGGCGACCTCCGGGATCGCGAGCTGCTGGTCGTCGACGATGCCGAGCCGGGTCACGATCTGCGCGGCGGTGAGCGCGCCGTAGCCGAGCGACGCGTACAGCGTGTCGATGTCGTGCATGTTGAGGACCTCGGTCGCGCGCTGGAGGTCGGCCTCGCTGATGTCCGAGAGCGCGCGCTGCGCGATGCGCTTGAGCTCGCGATCGAGGAGCTCGCGTCCGTGCGCCACGTTCTCCTCGCGCTGCTGGCGCTTGAACCACTGGCGGATCTTCTCGCGAGCGCCAGGGGTCCGGACCATCGTGATCCAGTCGCGCGACGGACCGCGCGCGGCCTTGCTGGTGACGATCTCGACGATGTCGCCGGACTGCAGCTTGTGATCGAGCGGCACGATCCGGCCGTTCACCTTCGCGCCGATGGTCCGGTGCCCGATGTCGGTGTGGATGCGGTACGCGAAGTCGATCGGCGTCGCGCCGCTCGGCAGGTCCTTCACCTCGCCCTTCGGCGTGAACACGAACACCTGGTCCTGGAACACGTCGACCTTCAGCGACTCGACGAACTCCGTGGCGTCGGCGACGTCGTGCTGCCACTCCATCAGCTGGCGCACCCAGGCGAGCTTGGACTCGTAATTCGGATCGCCCTTGCCGCCCTCCTTGTACCGCCAGTGCGCGGCGATGCCGTACTCGGAGAGCGTGTGCATGTCGTGGGTCCGCACCTGGACCTCGATGGGCTGGCCATCGGGGCCCATCACCGCGGTGTGGAGCGATTGGTACAGGTTGTTCTTCGGCACCGCGATGTAGTCGTCGAACTGCCCCGGGATCGGGGGCCAGAGCGTGTGCACGACCCCGAGCACCGCGTAGCACGCGGGCACGTCGCTCACGATGACCCGGATCGCGAGCAGGTCGTAGACCTGGTCGACGCTCACGTTCTTCCGGCGCATCTTCTGGGCGATCGACCAGAGGTGCTTCGGCCGGCCCGACATCTCGGCCTTGATGCCCGCCTTTTCGAGCTCGCTCGAGAGGACCTTCATCGTCCGGTCGATGAACTTCTCGCGGACCGCGCGCCGTGAGGCCAGGAGCTCGGCGAGCTCGCGATAGTGCTCGGGCTCGATGTACTTGAACGCGAGGTCCTCGAGCTCCCACTTGATCTGCCAGATGCCGAGGCGGTGCGCGAGCGGCGCGTAGATCTCCATGGTCTGCTTCGCGATCCGCGTCTGCTTCTCAGGGGGCAGCGCGCCGAGGGTCCGCATGTTGTGGAGCCGGTCGGCGAGCTTGATGACGACGACCCGCAGGTCCTCGGCCATCGCCAGGAACATCTTCCGGATGTTCTCGGCCTGGTGCTCGTCGGAGGTCTTCCCTGAGAACTGCGAGAGCTTCGTGACGCCCTCGACAAGGCGCGCGATCTCGTCGCCGAACTCGCGCCGGATGTCATCCGTGGTCCGGCTGGTGTCCTCGGGGACGTCGTGGAGCATCGCCGCCGCGATCGTGGCCGGGTCCATCCCGAGCTGCGCGATGAGCAGCGCCACGGCGGCCGGGTGCTCGATGTACGGGCCGCCCGAGACGCGGCGCTGGTCGCCGTGGGCCTCGGCCGCGTAGGCGTACGCGCGCCGCACGAGCTCGGCGTCGCCATCGGGGTAGTGCCGGAGCAGCTCCTCGATCGCGGCCTCGGCGTCGACCTGCTTGCCCTTCGGCCGGAGCTTGTCGGCGACCCCGATGATCCGAGAGGCGAACCCGGCGTGGTCGGACGCGGCGGACTGCGCCATCCGGCTACTCTCCGGCTTCGCCGGAGAATGCCTCCGGCAGGTCGGACTCGTTCGGGACGGCGGAGCCGTCCAACACGCGCGAGGTCATGCGGTCACCAATTCCTCGGCGAAGCGTGCGGCGGTGCCGACCGGCCCGAAGTCCCGCAGCTCGAGCTCGACGAAGCCGGTGCGCCCGGAGCCGACGGTGACGACGGCGTCGACGCGCCCCGCGTCGGTCATGGCCAGGGCGCGATCGCCGCGCCGGAAGGCCATCGCGTCGAACGTGAATTTGCCGACGGTGATCTTGCACCGGAGGTGGTCCGAGTCTGCGCCGACCTGTCGGATGCCGAAGACGCGCACGTCGCGGAGCAGCAGGTGCGGGCGCGGGTTGAGCGCGCCGCAGGGCTCGAGCATCGCGAGGTCGAGCGCCAGACGTGGCGTGAGCGAGACCGGGTCGATGGCCGCGTCGACGTGCAGCGTCGCGACCGGCCGCACGCCGCCGAGCATCTCGCGGACGATGCCGTCGAGGCGCTCGCGGAACGCGTCGACGTCCGCCGCCCTGATCGAGAAGCCGGCGGCCATCGCGTGGCCGCCGTGCTTCGGCAGGAGGTCGCCGCACCGCGCGAGCGCCTCGGCGATGTGGACGCTCGAGATGCTGCGGCAGGAGCCCTTCCCCTCATCGCCGTCGAGGGCGATGACGCACGCCGGCCGGCCGTGGTCCTCGACCAGGCGCGACGCCGCGAGGCCGACGATGCCGGCCTGCCACGACCGATCGGCCACGACGGTCGCCCACCCGTCGGGATACGCGGCCGCCGCCTCGCGCGCGCCGCGGACGACGTCGTTCGTGAGCCGCTGCCGCTCGAGGTTGCGCTCCTCGAGCTTGTCGGCGAGCGCCTTCGCTTCGTCCGGCTCCTCGGTGAGCAGGAGCCGAAGGGCATCCTCGGCGTCGGTGATGCGGCCGGCGGCGTTGAGCCGCGGCCCGAGGCCGAACCCGACGTCCGACGCCCCGACCTTGCCGATCCGCACCCCGGCGCGCTCCGCGAGCGCGCGCACGCCGGTGACCGGCGCGCGGTTCAGGGCCGCCAGGCCGGCCGCGACGATCGCGCGGTTCGCGTCACGGAGCGGTACGACGTCCGCGACGGTGGCGAGCGCGCACAGCTGGAGGAGCTCGTCCTCCTTCAGGGCGTAGGCCAGATCGCCGAGCAGCGCGCGCGCGAGCCGCAGCGCGACACCGGCGCCGGCGAGCTCCTTGTCATCCGAAACGTCTCCGGGCCGGCGCGGGTTCACGAGGGCGTACGCCTCCGGCAGGTCGGGCGGCGGGTGATGGTGGTCGGTGATGATGAGGTCGATGCCGAGCTCGCGGGCGAGCTCCGCCTCGAGGACCGCGGTCACGCCGCAGTCGACCGACAGGACGACCTTCGTGCCGTCCGCCGCGAGCTGGCGGAGCGCCGCGGCGTTGAGGCCATAGCCCTCCTCGTATCGGTTCGGGATATATGCCCCGACGGCCACGCCGAAGTGCCGGAAGGCGCGGACGAGGATCGCGGAGCCGGCGATGCCGTCCACGTCGTAGTCGCCATAGACGACGATGCGCTCGCGGGCGGCGAGCGCACGGCGGATCCGGTCGACCGCGCGGTCGAGATCGAGCATCGGCGGGCCGTCATTCACCAGCCGCGGCGTGAGGAAGGCAGGCATCTCGCCGTCGGTCAGGCCACGCGTCCGGAGGATCTGCGCGACGAGGCTCGGGATACCATCGGGCGCATCGCCACCCGTCGCGCCGACCGACCGCGGGATGATCCAGCGTCGCTGCGGAACGAGAGTCATGACCGCTAAGTATCGGACACGCCTGTGCGTCCTCGCCCTCGTCCTGACCGCGTGCGCGCCGCCGACCGTCGCCGGAAGTCCAAGCCCAACGGTCGCGCCATCTCAGAGCGCCAGCCCGTCCGCCCCGCGCGGCCTGACCGCCCCGGTCCCCATCGAGTCGATCGGCCCGCGGCGGCACTGGTACGCGATCCCCGATGGCTTCGTGCCGCCGGCCCCATCGGTGGACGAGGATGGCTACGCGCAGATCCTCGTCAGGTTCACCGGGGACCCTCGGCCGGGGAGTCCCATCGCCCGCTTCTCCCCGGTGGGCCAAGATGTCCCACTGGTCGCGATCGGTACCGCGCCGAACTTCTATGGGGCCGTGCTCCCGTTGAAGGGGGCTCCGGCCGGACGGTACACCGCCGAGATCATCGAACATCTCACGAGCGGCCGAGAGGCGAGGGTCGGCCAGACCAGCTTCATGGTCACCCAGCCCGAGTACGTCGTGTGGACCCTCGACTTCGAAGGCGACGCGTCGGGAGACGCCGAGCTCGCGAACACCGCGGCGATCGCCGACGGCCTGAAGATCCCGATGACCGTGTTCTGGAACCCGCGGGCCTGGACCACGACCCAGGTCTCGGCCGAGCGCCAGGACGCGATGCTCGCGTGGACGAAAGGCCGCCTGGCGAAGGGCGACGAGGTCGCGCTGCACCTGCACCTCTGGACCGATTACGTGCGCGCGGTCGGCCTGGTCCCTCGCCTCGCGCCGAGCTGGGCTGGCCGTGGCGACGGGTACGACGTGCCGATGACGGCGTACCCGGAGAACGAGCAGCAGGCGATGATCGGCTACGGCGTGAAGCTCATGGTCCAGCACGGACTTCCGGCGCCGACGTCGTTCCGCGCCGGCGGCGACATCGGCGACGCGGCGACCCTCCGCGCGGTCGCGGCATCGGGCTTCAACGCGGACTGCACCGCGGTCGCGAAGGACTATCCGCCCATCGGCAGGGTCCCCTACCCGTGGACGCTGCCCCCTGGCGCGCAGCCGTACCAGCCGTCGCGGACCGACGCGAATGCGACGGGCGATCTCCCGCTGCTCGAGGCGCCGACCATCGGCGGCAACACCTACGCGTTCACGGTGCAGTCGATCCAACCGCAGATCCGCGCGAACCTCGCCCTCTTCGCGCCGCCGGGGGCCGTCGCGAACGAGCGCAAGGCGATCACGGTCGTCAGCCACCCGGGGACGATCGGGCCCGGGGAGCGCGCGGCGATCGAGGCGCTCCTCGGCGCGTTCGGCCCGCTCCGCTACGACGCGGACGCGGGTCCAGTGCGGTTCGTCACGCTCGCGCAGCTGGCGAAGGCCTACGGCCGGTAGCGCGCCGGCGATTCCGGAGCGTCTCCCGCCTCCGTACGCCTCTGACCAGGCGACCGTTCATGACGCGGTCGCTCGCGCGGCCGGTCGCCGCGTGCGCGTTCCGTCCCGGGCGACGAGCTCAACGTGCGCGGCCGAGGCCGGCGGCTACACGGCCGCGCGCGCTCCCGCTGGCGAGCGGCCGCCGCGATGGCGGATCCGGTCCTCGAGCTCCTGCCAGAGCGAGATGATCTGGCTCGCGTTGAAGATCGACGAGTAGGTCCCCGAGATGATGCCGACGACGAGCGCGAGCGCGAACGTCCGCATCGAGTAGCCACCGAAGAGGTACAGGGCGAGCAAGGTCAGCACGACGGTGAGCGACGTGATGACGCTCCGCGCGAGGGTCTGCATGATCGAGTAGTTGATCACCGGATTGAGCGCCTCGCCCCGGTTCAGGTGCAGGTTCTCGCGGATCCGGTCGAACACGACGATCGTGTCGTGGACCGAGAAGCCGATGATCGTGAGCACGGCGGTCACGAAAAGGCTGTCCACCTCGACGTTGAAGAAGTAGCCCAGGATCGCGAACAGCCCGAGGACGACGAGCGCGTCATGCAGGAGGGCGATGATCGCCGCGATCCCGTAGCGGAACGCGGACCACCCGAATTCCTTGAACGCGTACGCGATGAGCAGGACGATGAGGATCGAGGCGAACACGATGGACCGGATCGCGTTCGTCACGAGCTCCGCGCTGAACGACGGGCTCACGCTCGAGGCGTTGTCGTCGATGTAGTTGCCCGGATACTTCGCCTTGAGCGCGTCCTCCACCTTCAGCGTCTCCGTGGTGTCGAGGGTGAGCGTCCGGATCTCCATCCGTCCGCCCTCGGCGCCCTGGACGACGGCCTCCGGGTGCCCGAGGCCGGCGAGCAGGTCGTGCAGCTCGGTCGCCGTCGGCGGCGCGGTGAAGCGCGTGTCGAGGAGCGTGCCGCCCTTGAACTCGATGCCCGGCTTGAGCCCCCCGATCGCGAGGAAGAACACGCCCGGGATGATGAGCAGGGCCGAGAGCGCGAAGTACCAGAGCTTGCGCTCGACGAAGCGGAACAGCATCAGACCGTCACGCTCGCGGTCGTGCGGCCGCTCGTGCCGTCCACCGGGCGCTCCTCGACGCCCCAGAGCCGCCGGCGGCGCAGCGAGGGACGCTCGATCGCGGCGTGCAGGAGGAGCTGGGTCACGAACACGGCGGTGAAGAACGAGACCACGACACCGACGATGAGCGTGAGCGCGAAGCCCTTCACCGTCCCGGTGCCGAAGTTGAACAGGATGAGCGCGGTGAGGATGGTCGCGAGGTTCGAGTACAGGATCGACGGGAAGGCCCGGCGGCGGCCCTCGTCGAGCGAGACGCGGAGCGTCTTGCCGTTCCGCAGCTCCTCCTTGATCCGCTCGAAGGTGAGGACGTTCGCGTCCACCGCCATGCCGATGGACAGGATGAAGCCCGCGACACCCGCGAGCGTGAGCGTCACCGGGATCAGCCGGAAGATCGCGTAGGTGAGCGCCGTGTAGAAGAACAGCGCCATGACCGCGATCACGCCGGGCAGCCGGTAGTACAGGATCATGAACAGCGCGACCAGGAGCAGCCCGATGGCGCCGGCTGCCATGCTGCGGCGCACGGAGTCCTGGCCGAGCGTCGGCTCGACGCGGCTGGACTGCACGATCTCGAGCGGCACCGGGAGCGCGCCGGAGTTCAGCAGCGTGCTGAGGTTCTTCGCGCTCTGGGTGGTGAAGTTGCCCTGGATGACGCCCGTACCGGAGGTGAAGACGTTCTGGATGTTCGGGGCGGAGATCTCCTTGCCGTCGAGGTTGATCTGGACCGGCTTGTTGAGGAAGTCCTTCGACAGCTGGACCCATCGCGCGTCGTCGGGCGCGCCGAACTCGAAGTGCACGACCGGCGCGTTGTTCGAGCCCTGGAACTCGACGTAGGTCGGCTTGAGGTTGGCGCCGGTGAGCGGCGGCACCAGCGAGTGGTAGGTCCCGGTCGGGTTCCCGCTCGCGTCGAGATTCGGGACCTTGATCTCGAGGAACGCCTGCTGGGTCGCGATGGTCTGCGCCTCCTTGAGGTCGGACACGCCGGGCAGCTGGAGGAGGATCTTGTCCGCCCCGAGCGACTCGATGACCGGCTCGCTCACGCCCAGCGAGTTGATCCGGCGGTCGATCACGATGCGGGCCTGCTTGTTGAGGTCGTCGATCGAGGTCGTTGTGCCGCCGGGGATCCGCTCGGGGTGCAGCTGGAGGATGAGCTGCGTGCCGCCCTGAAGGTCGAGGCCGAGGTGGGTCTTGATCTCGACGAACGTCGACTGCCCGCCGAGCCGGTAGCAGATGCCCGGACAGTCGAACGGGAACGGGAACTGATGCTTCGGGATGTCGATCCACACCGCCAGGATGGCGATGACGACGATCGTCCAAGCCCATACGCGATTCATCTCGGGATGCGTCCTCCGGAGCGGGCGAAGAAAAAGCGCGACCCGTCGATCGGGTGCGCTGTACGACCGAGTATAGGTCGTCGCGGCGAGATCAGCCCCAGCGCTCCGAGGTGCCCGCGTCGTCGGTCGGCGTCGCCCAGCCCTCGGCCTTCGCGCGCTCGGCCCGCTCCGGATCGCGCAGCCGTTCGCGCGCCTCGCGCGCTTCCTTGTCGAACAGGGTCTCGTCCGGCTCGGTCGGGACGTCCGTCGCCACGGCAGCCTCGGTGAGCGCGGGCTCGGACGTGCCCGCGGGGGCCGCGATCGCGGGGGGCTCGTCCGGCGGCGCGCTCGCGGCGCCGAGGTACTTGTCGGCGTTCAGGAACTCGCTCCGCAGCTCGTCGCTCGTCCGGCGGAACTCGGCGATCGCCCGCCCGAGGTCGCGTGCGAGCTTCGGCATGCGCTCGGGGCCGAGCACGATGAGCGCGATCACGAGGAGGAGCAGCAGCTCGCCGGTGCCGATACCGAACATCAGCGGACCGCCGCGGCCGCGCGCGCGTCGTTCGCCTGGCGCTTCAGCTCGAGCGCGACGCGGGCCGCCGCCGTCTCGAAGCCCGCGCCCGGCTCGGCGTACAGGACCGATCGCGACGCGGACGGCAGGACGCCGCCGCCCTTCGCGTCGAGCGCCGCGCGGAGCGCGTGGCCGAGATCACCGCCCTGCGCGCCGACGCCCGGCATGAGGAACAGCCGGTCGGGAGCGAGCGCGCGCAGCCGCGCGGCCTCCGCGGGATAGGTCGAGCCGACGACGAAGCCGCAGCGCTCCGCCGGGAATGTGGCGACGCAACGCTCGACGACATGCTCGTAGACCGGACGCCCGTCGGCGACGAGGTCCTGGATGTCGCCCGCGCCGAGGTTGCTCGTCCGCGCGAG
>DASYXA010000007.1:0-5015 GCA_035935465.1 Candidatus Limnocylindria bacterium
TCGAGAGCGGTGGCTAGGCCGAACACCGCGCGGCGCTCACGACTGGCATCATCCGGTCGTGAGCGCCACCCTCTTCCACAACGGACGCATCCACGTCGGCGGCCGCGTCAGCGCGGAGGCGCTCGTCGAACGTGATGGCCGCGTCGCCTCGGTCGGCACCCTGGCGGAGCTTCGACGGGAGCACGGCGCTGCGAAGACCGTCGACCTCCGTGGCGGGCTCATGATGCCCGGCTGGCACGACTCGCATGTCCACTTCACCTGGTGGGCCATCCAGATGGATCAGATCGACCTGCGGGACGCACCGACGGTTGACGCGGCGCTCGGGCGGATCGAGGCGTACGCCCGGACGCTGCCCGCCGGCGCGTGGATCCTCGGTGGCCGGTTCGACAAGAACCGCTGGGGCCGCTGGCCGACCGCCGCGGACCTCGATCGCGCGACCGCGGGACGGCCCGCGGCGCTCCGCAGCCGCGATGGGCACGCGCGCTGGCTGAACACCGCCGCGATGCGCGCGGCCGGCATCGATCGCGCGACGAACGATCCGGCGGGCGGCGCCCTCGAGCGCGATGCATCGGGCGCTCCGACCGGCATCCTGAAGGAGAACGCGAACCGGCTCGCCGACGCGGTCGTACCGCCGCCCACGGTCGGCGAGTCGTTCGCCGCCATCGAGCGCGGCCAGCGCGAGGCGCACCGGCGCGGCATCACGGCGATCGAGGACCTCGAGCAGGCGGCCGCGTTCAGCGCGTTCCAACGGCGGCGGGACCACGGCGATCTACGGCTGCGCGTCGCGATGGGTATCCCGCATGGCTCGCTCGACGCCGCGCTCGCGCTCGGCCTCCGCACCGGCCTCGGCGACGAGTGGCTGCGGACCGGCCACCTGAAGATCTTCACCGATGGCGCGCTCGGCTCGCAGACCGCCGCGCTCGAGGAGCCGTACGAAGGCGGGGAGGACCGTGGCCTCCTCACGATCGACCCGGAACGCCTGAACACGGACGTCGCGCGCGCGGCCGCCGGAGGGATCGCCGTCGCGATCCACGCGATCGGCGACCGGGCGGTGCACGTCGCGCTCGACGCGATCGAGCCGACACGCGCCACGCAGCCCGAGCTGCGGCAGCGGGTCGAGCACGCGCAGCTGCTCCGGCGTCAGGACATCCCGCGGTTCGGAGCGCTCGGCGTCATCGCCTCGATGCAGCCGATCCACGCGACCAGCGATCGCGATCTCGTCGACCGCTACTGGGGCGCCGCGCGCGCGGTCCGCGCGTACCCCTGGCGGCAGATCCTCGATCAGGGGGGCCGGCTGGCGTTCGGCTCCGACGCGCCGGTCGAGCCGATCGACCCGCTCCTCGGGATCCACGCCGCGGTCGCGCGCCGGCGGCCCGGGGATGCGGATCGCTGGCACCCCGAGCAAGCCCTCGAGCTCCACGAAGCCCTCGCCGCCTACACGGCGGGCGCCGCGTACGCGATGGCGGCCGACCGCGAGCGCGGATCGCTCGCGGTCGGCATGCGGTGCGATGCGACGGTGGTCGAGCGCGACCTCGCGCTCACCCCGGTCGAGGAGTGGCCGGCGCTGACGGTGAGCGGCACGATCGTCGGCGGCGAGATCGTGCATTCCGCCGGGCTCGGCTAGTTGAGCGGCGGGGCCTCGCCGCGCGCGCGAAGCCGCAGGAGCAGCTCCTTCAGCAGCGTGTTCTCGCGCCCGAGCAGGCCGATGATCGCCTCGAGGCGCGGCGCCGTGCGTTCGGTCTCCAGCAGCCGCTGCCGCTCGGCCGCGTCGATCCCGAGGCCGCCGGCGATCCGGTACGCGACCTCCGCCGGCGTCCCGTCGCGCAGCTCCGCCAGCGGCACCTCGGTGCGCGCGTCGTTCGAGGTGGACATGATCCCGGTGAGGTACTGGCCGAACGAGTCGGCGGCGATATCGGCGAGGGCCGCGGCGTCGGCGCCATCGTCCTCATCGAGGTAGCGGACCGTCGCCACACGGTACGGCTCGGAGTCGGCGTCGATCGACCCGATCTCGAAGCGCCGCTCGCCGCGCACGATGATGAACGAGCGTCCACCGGGCAGCGGCGTCGAGCCGACGACCCGCGCGGTCGTGCCGATCCGGTGCGGCTCGGCGGGCCCGCCGACCTCCGGACCGGCCTTGATCAGCACGATCCCGAACGGCTCGTCGTTCTGCACGACGCGCTGCAGCAGGAGCCGGTACCGCGGCTCGAAGATGTGTAGCGGCAGGAGCATCCCCGGGAACAGCACGCTGCCGAGGGGAAAGAGGGGGAGAGGGCGGGTCTCGGCCATGCCATGACGGTACTCTGCGATCTCATGGCCGATCCGACCGCCGGCAGCGTGCTGACGCCAGCGCTCGTTGACCAGCTCGTCGCGCTCGCCGACGGAGCGGCTGTTCGCGGCATCGCCGTCCTCGGCAGCGCCGCGCGTGGCGATGCGTCGCGCTGGAGCGACGTCGACGTCGAGTCGACGGTCAGCGACCCGGCGGCGAAGTGGCCCACGCGGCCGAGCTTCATCGGATCGCGACTCATCATGTCGCACGCGATCACCCGCGACGAACAGGTCGCGCAGCTCAGCCTGCCCGATAAGGCGATCTGGGCCGCCCCGTCGTACGCGGCCATGCGGATCCTCGTTGACCGCGACGGCGAGCTCGAACGGCTACGGCAGGCGTGCCAGGCGTTCGATTACGCGCCGCTCCGTCCGGCGGCGGCGGCATACCTCCGCGAGAAGGCCGGATCGGCGTGCGAGTACGTGTTCAAGATCCGCGATGCGCTTTCGACGCGCGACGAGTCGAAGGCGCTCCACGCGGCCGCGGCCCTCACCAGCCGCTGCGAACGACTGACGTCTGTCGCGTTCCTCGTGCCGATCCGCACCGAGAACGAGTACTACCGCGTCGTGCGGCAGGCCGCCGGGCCGGCGTGGACGGGTCGGCATCGGGCCGCGTTCGGCCTGGATGGTGGGGATGCCTTCACCCAGGGGGCGGCCGCGTGCGCGCTCTTCCGCGAAACGATTCGGCTCATCGACGATCGGCTGGACGCCGGCGCGCGGGCGATCGTCGGCCCGACCCTCGAGATCGCTCCGTGATCACGCTCGTCCTCCACGGAGAGCTTCGCCAGTTCAGCCCCGGCGGTGCGAAGCAGCTGCGCGTCGATGGGGCGGGCAAGACCGCGCTCGATGTCGTGCGCGCGCTCGGGATACCGGCCGTCGAGGCCGCGGCGTTCATCGTGAACGGAGAGCAGCGTGACGGCGACGCCGTGCTGCGCGATGACGACACGCTCGAGGCCTTGCCGGCGATCAGCGGGGGCGCGGCCGCGGAAGGTGCGCTCGCGGGGATCCGGGTCGTCGACCTGACCCGTGCGCTCGCGGGGCCGTACTGCACGCTGATGCTCGCCGATCACGGCGCCGAGGTCATCAAGGTCGAGCAGCCCGGCACCGGTGACGAGACCCGCGGCTGGGCGCCGCCGCTCATCAACGGCGTGTCCGCCTACTACCTCTCGATCAACCGCAACAAGCGGAGCATCACGCTCGACCTCAAGCATCCTGACGGCGCGAAGGTGCTCGAGCGGCTCATCGAGCAGGCGGACGTCGTCGTCGAGAACTTCAGTCCCGGCACGCTCGCGCGGCTCGGCTTCCCGAAGGAGCGTATCCGCGCGCTCAACACGCGCGCGATCCTCTGCCAGATCTCGGGGTTCGGCCAGGACGGCCCCGGTCGGGCGTGGGCCGCGTACGACCTCATCGTCCAGGGGATGGGCGGGATCATGAGCCTCACCGGCGAGCCCGGTGGCGATCCGGTCATGGTGGGTGTCCCGCAGGCCGATATGGTCGCGGGCATGTTCGCCGCGTTCGCGATCGTCGCGGCACTGCACGCCCGTGAGCGGACCGGCGAAGGACAGACGATCGACGCGACGATGATCGGCGGCCAGGTCGCGCTCCTCTCGCGCCAGGCCGCGCGCTACTTCGCCGACGGGACCGCGCCGAGACCCGAAGGCAATGTGCACGCGTCGATCGTCCCGTACCAGACGTTCCGCGCAGCCGACGGATTCGTGAACGTGTGCTGCGGGAACAATGCGTTGTTCGAGCGGTTCTGCGCGGCGCTCGACCTGGACGACGTCGCGCGGGACGAGCGCTACGCCGAGAACGGCACGCGCGTCCAGAACCGCGCGACGCTCATCCCGGTCCTCGAGAAACGGATCGCGTCGCTCACGAAGGACGAGGTCGTCGCCCGGCTGCGGAAGGCGAACGTCCCGGTCGGGCCGATCAACGACCTGCACGACGTGTTCACGGATCCGACGGTCCGGCACCTCGGCCTGATCGCCGAGGTCGACCATCCGACCGCGGGCCGGGTGCGCGCACCCGGGATCCCGGTCCGCATGGATGGCACTCCGCCGTCGGTGCGGACGCCTCCGCCGCTCCTCGGCGAGCACACCGCCGCGGTGCTGGCGGAGCTCGGGTACGGGCCGGACGAGATCGCGACGCTGCGAAAGGGCGGAGCGCTCTAGCGGCGCTCGCTCCAATACACCTTCGTCAGGTAGGGAAGCGTCACCGTCTCCCGGCCGCGGATGTCGGGATGCGTGGCGGCCAGCTCGCGGAAGCGATCGAGGACCCGATCGCGCCGCGCGTCGGGCAGCGCCGCGATGCTCGAGACGGTCAGCGCGCGGTCGACGATCTCCGGCGGGGTGAGCGCCTGGGCGTACGCCACCTCGTGCGCTTCGAGCGGTCCGAACAGCGCGGTGCGCTCGAACGCGGACCGCCACTTCCCGGTCTGGTGATCCGGCCGGTCGGGATCGACGGCATCGACGAGGGCGTCGAACGCCGCGACCCATGGCATCCGTCGGTCGCGCACGTTCCAGATGAGCCCGACCCGCCCGCCGGGAGCGAGCACGCGGTGGAACTCGGCGAGCGCGCGCTCGCCGTCGAACCAGTGGAAGGCCTGGGCGACGGTGATGGCATGCGCGGATCCGTCGCGGAGGGCCATCCGCTCGGCCGTCCCGTCGAACGGCACCGCGGTCGGAACGGTCTCC
>DASYXA010000008.1:0-30499 GCA_035935465.1 Candidatus Limnocylindria bacterium
CTCATCGACGGCGCGCCGACGCGCGTGCCGGCGTGACCGCGCCGCTGCTGGTCCGGGCCGCCCGCCGCGAGGCCGTGGAGCGCACGCCGGTGTGGTTCATGCGCCAGGCCGGCCGGTGCCTCGAGGAGTACCGCGCGCTGCGTGAGCGGTACGGCATCTTGGAGATGGCGCGCACGCCCGAGCTGTGCGCCCAGGTGACGCGGATGCCCGTCGACCGGCTCGGCGTCGACGCCGCGGTCCTGTACGCGGACATCATGCTGCCGCTCGACGGCATGGGCGTGCCGTTCCGCATCGAGCCGGAGATCGGACCGATCGTCGAGGCACCCGTGCGCACCGCGGCCGACGTCGCGGGCCTGCGCGTGATCGCGGCAGCGGAGGCGACGCCGTACCTGTTCGAGACGATCCGCGCGCTGCGCCGCGACCTTCCGACCGGGATCGCGCTCGTCGGCTTCGCCGGCGCGCCGTTCACGCTCGCGAGCTATCTGATCGAGGGGCGCCCGAGCCGCGATCTCGCGCGCACGAAGGCGATGCTGTTCGGCGAGCCCGCGCTCTGGGCGCGGCTCATGGACACGCTCGTCGAGGTGCTGTCGCGCTACCTCCGGGCGCAGGTCGCCGCCGGTGCCGACGTCATCCAGCTCTTCGACTCGTGGGCCGGCGCCCTCGCCCCGGACGACTACGAGCGCGCGGTCCTGCCGTACACGTCGCGCATCTTCGCCGCGCTCGATGGCCTGGGTGTGCCGCGCATCCACTTCGCGACCGGCAATCCGCTGCTGCTGCCGGCGATGGCCGGAGCGGGCGCCGAAGCGGTGAGCGTCGACTGGCGGGTGCCGCTCGACGAGGCCGCGATGCTCGTCGGTCCGGACATCGCGCTCCAGGGCAACCTCGACCCCGGGATCTGCCTCGCGCCATTCGACGTCGTCGCAGCCGGCGCGCGCGACGTGCTCCGCCGCATGTCCGGGCGGCGCGGCCACATCTTCAATCTCGGGCACGGGGTCCTACCGCAGACCGAGGCCGACACGCTCGCCCGGCTCGCGGCACTGGTGCGCGAGGAGAGCGCGCTGGTGGCGGCGTGACCACCGGCGTCCTGCTCATGACGTACGGCGCGCCGCGCGACGACGCGGACCTGCCCGCGTACCTCGCCCGGGTGCGCGGCGGTCGGGTGCCCGACGACGCGCTCGTCGCGGAGATGCGCCGCCGCTACGCGCTGATCGGCGGCTCGCCGCTCATCAGGATCACGGAGGCGCAGGCGGCCGCCCTCGAGGTCGTCCTCGGCCCGGACTATCGCGTCCGCGCGGCGATGCGGTACTCGGAGCCGACGATCGCCGACCGGGCGCGCGACCTCGCGGCTGCGGACGAGGTCATCGGGATCGTGCTGTCGCCGCAGTGGTCGCCGACGTTGATGCGCGGGTACGCCGACGCGCTGCGGACCGCGCTGACCCAGCCGGTGCGGATCGCCGGCGCCTGGCATCGCGAGCCGGCATTCGTTGGCGCCCTTGCGGCACAGGTGATCGCAGCGCGCGAGCGGCTCGGGCGGCCGCACGTGCTGTTCACCGCGCACAGCCTGCCGAAGCGCGTGTTCGAGTCCGAGCCTGCGTACGTCGCGCAGCTGCGCGAGACCGGCGAGCTCGTCGCGTCCGCCGCCGGGCTCGATCCGAGTGACTGGACGTGGGCCTACCAGAGCGCCGGCCACACCCAGGAGGAGTGGCTCCGGCCCGATCTGAAGGAGCTCTTCCCCAACCTCGCCGCGGCCGGGCATCGCGACGTGCTCGTGGCGCCGGTGCAGTTCCTCGCCGATCACCTCGAGGTGCTGTACGACCTCGATATCGCGGCGGCGGCCGAGGCCACGGCGGCCGGCCTTCGCTACCACCGGGTCCCGATGCCGAACTGCGATCCGGCGTTCATCGAGGCGCTCGCCGCGATCGCGCGCAGGGAGGCGGCGCTCACCCTCGCCGGTTGAAGAACTCCACCGTCCAGCGCCACTCGTTGCCGTCCGTCGCGTTCCACCAGCTCTTGAGGATCCCGGCCTCGCCGCCGGGCAGGATCACGACCGCGCCGAGGTCCGCGTCGGTCGGCCAGCGATCCTCGCGCAGCACCTGGGTCCCGCGCCACTCGAGCCGGGTCATCGGGACGTGCGGGCCCTGGCGGCGCAGCCCCTCGCCGCGCGCGAGCACGCGATCGTCGCCCTCGCGCACGGTGACCGCCAGGACCGGCGGCGCCGAGTGGAGCCACACGACCTCGGTCGGATCGACGCGCGCGCGGGCCACCTCGACGCCTGTCGCGGCGGCCTCCGGGTAGTAGAGCTCCCAAGTTTGAACGGGCTGGAGCGTCGTCACTTCAATCGAGGTACTCCTTACGGCCGGGGCGGCTCGTAGGCGCGCCAGGCGTCGAGACCATACGCCGCCGAGGGCCACGCGATCTCCTCGAGCGGCGGGAGGTCCGCCTTCGCGAAGAACTTCGCCTCCGACGCCTCATCGGGCGCGACCCGCAGCGTGCCGCCGGTGATGTGCGCGCGGTAGATCACGACGAGGACCGGGAAGCCCGGGCGCATCCACGTCGCGAGGAGGCCGTCGAGCGCGACGTCGAAGCCGGTCTCCTCCTTCGTCTCACGAACGGCGGCCAGCTCGGTCGTCTCGTCGTTCTCGACGAGCCCGCCGGGGAGCGCCCAATGGCCGTCGCGCGGGCCGTAGTTGAGGCGCACGAGGAGCACCGCCCCGTCGCGCTCGACGATCGTGTTCGAGCCGATCTGCACGTGCATGAAGTCGGCGAACCCGCAGACCGGACAGGTCGGCCGGTCCCGGCCGTCGATGCGTGTGAGGACGAGCGTCGTGCCGTCACGCGGGCAGAACGCGAACGTGCTCGCCGGCACTCAGGCCTTCGCCAGACGGTCCTTGAGGTAATCGATCGACGTCACCGGCGACGGGTCGGCGCCGTTGAGCAGCGCGACGTAGAAGGACACGTAGTCGGTGAAGTAGGTCAGCTGGAGGACCTCGGACAGCATCGAGCTGCCGGGCATCTCCAGCGTGCGGTTCGGGATCTGCGCGCGATCGAGGAGCTCCTTCGTGACGTCGAACCGCACCTGGTGGCGCGGGTTGTCGCGGCGGCTGCGCAGGAGCAGGACGACCTGCGCGTCCTTCGCGATGGGCGGGTGCGGGAAGCCGACGACGGCGTTGTGGTTGAGCTCGCTCATGACGTCGTAGTGGGCCCAGTTCTTCGCGTTCTCGTTCCATTGGTCCTTCACGCGGCGGGCCATGACACCCATCACACCGGCACCGAAGACCACCGGGATCTTCCCGACGAGCTCGAGGGCCATCTTCTTCGCGTCGTTCGTGCGCGCTCCCTCGTGGACGCGCTCCTCGAGCTTCGCGACGTCGGCGAGCGCCTGGTCGATCTCCGTCCCCATGTCGCGCGCGAAGCCGAGCTTCCCGAGCGCGCCGAGCACGAGGGTGAGCGAGTACCCGAGCGCGGCGCGCGGCTGGGCGTGGTAGCCGAACGTGACGAGCGGGAGGCGCAGGGCCTTCGCCTCGTCGGCAAGCTTGCCGCCGGTCGTGATGGCGAGGACCTTCGCGCCGCGCTTCTTCGCCTCCTCGAACCCCGAGAGCGTCTCCTCGGTGTTGCCCGAGAACGACGAGGCGATGACGAGCGAGTCGCGGCCGACGTAGCCGGGGATCCCGTAGTCGCGGTGGACGTTGAGCGGGACCTTCAGCTCGTCCGCGAGCAGCGCGCCGGCGAACTCGCCGCCGATGGCCGACCCGCCCATCCCGAGGATCGTGACGTTGCGCACGTCGCCGTACGCCGGCGGGAGCGTCGCGCCCTGCACGATCTTCCAGGCGTCCTTGATCTGGAGCGGCAGGTCCTTGATCTTCGTGAGCATGTCGCCGGGATCCGCCTTCTTGATCGCCTCGACGCTCTCGATCACCGATGCATCCACGTTCACTTGGCCTCCCGCACCATCTTCTCGCCCGCATCCAGCAACGGCGCGAGCTCCGCCTGCGACCTGGTCTCCGCGTACACGCGCACGAGTGGCTCCGTGCCCGACAGCCGCACCAGGAGCCACGAGCCGTCGTCGAGGAAGAGCTTCGTTCCGTCCTTCGTATCCAGCTGCACGATGCGTGCGACCGCGCGGCCGGCGAGGTCGGATGGCTTCTCGCGGTCGAGCCGATCCATGACCCGCTTCTTCACCTCAGGGTACGCCGCCGCGTCGAAGTGCAGGTCGCGCCGGAGATAGAACGACGGGCCGGCCATCGCCATGAGCTCACCGATGAGCTGCGACGGCGTCTTCTTGGTCTTCAGCATGAAGTCGAGGATGAACAGATCCGCGACGATCCCGTCGCGCTCGGGCAGGTGCATCGCGAAGCCGTAGCCGCCCGACTCTTCGCCACCGAACATCGCGCCGGTCTCCTGCATCTTCGGTCCGATGTACTTGAAGCCGACCGGCACCTCGTAGACCCGCACGCCGAACCGCTCGCCGAGGCGGTCGGCCATCGAGGTCATGTTCACGGTCTTCACGACCGGTTGCCGGAGGCCGCGGACCTCGATGAGGTACCACATCAGGAGGGCGTAGAGCGTCAGCGTCGTGACGAACGTGCCGTTCTCGTCGCCGAGGCCGGCGCGGTCCGCGTCGCCGTCGACGGCGAGGCCGACGTCCGCCTTCTCCTGCGGGATCCGCGCGAGGAACTCGTTGATGTTCGGGGGGATCGGCTCCGGGTTCACGCCGCCGAAGAACGGATTGCGCTCGCTGTGGAGCTCGATGACCTTCGTCTTCCCGCCGCCGAGCAGCCGCGTGAAGTAGCCGCCGGCCGATCCGTACAGCGGCTCGCAGACGAGGGTGTATCCCGCGGCCTTGAACGCCTCGAGGTCGAACAGCTTCGCGACGTGCGAGAGGTAGTCCGGAGCGGGATCGAAGCGATCCAGCAAGCCGGCCTGTTCCGCGTCGTCCAGCTTCCGGCGCTCGATCTGGTCGGGTGTCGTCTCCAGGGGATGGATGAACCCTTCGATCGCCTTCAGCATGTCCGGGCCGGCCGCCGCGCCGGTCTCGGCCTTCACCTTGAAGCCGTTGTCCATCCAGGGGTTGTGGCTCGCGGTGATGACGATCCCGGCCTTGGCCTTCTTGCGCATCGTTGCCCACGAGAACGACTGCGTCGGCGACGCCGTCGTCGCGAGATGGACCGGGATGCCGTGCGCGGTGACGACCTCGGCCGCCGCGTCGGCGAAGAACTCGGACGAGAAGCGGCGGTCGAAGCCGATGACCACGCCGCGCTGCTGCTCGCCGGTGCTCTTCACCCACTCGGCGACGCCGTTCGCGCACACGCGCACCGCGTCGTAGGTGTACTCCTCGGCGATGCGAGCGCGCCAGCCATCGGTCCCGAAGACGATCTTGGGCATGTGGTGGAAGCCCCCCTTAGAAGGTGACGATAGGAGCGCAGCGCCTAGCGCGCCGGGACGGTCGCGCGCGTGACCGAACGCCAGTGATCGAGCGTGTCCTGCAACGATCGCTCGAGCGGGATCGTCGGGGCCCAGCCGGTCCGCGCGCGGAAGCGCGACGCGTCGAGCGCGAGCGCGCTCGGGTCGCCGGCGCGCACGCGGTCGGGGTCGAGCTCGGTGCGGACCGGAATCCGCGCGAGGTGGACGAGCGTGTCGAGGATCCGCTGGACGGTCACCGCCTCGCCGCTGCCGACGTTGTACGTCTCGGTGCGCTCGGGCGCGAGCGCGATCGCGGCCACATACGCCGCCGCGATGTCGCGCACGTCGAGGAAGTCGCGCCGCGCGTCGAGGCGGCCGTGCCGGATCACCGGATCGGCGAGCCCGGCCTCGGCTTCGGCGATCTGCTTCGCGAATCCCGACGCCGCGAGGCCCGGATGCTGGCGGGGGCCGTTCGTGTTCGCGGGCCGGAGGATCACCGCCGGCTGACCGTCGCGATCGCCGAATTCGCGGACGATCGCCTCGGCCGCAGCCTTCGACGCCGCGTACACGTTCGTCGGCCGCAGCGGCGCGTCCTCAGGGACCGGGGTGCGCTCGGGGAGGCCGTACACGTCGGCGCTCGATGCGTACACCAGACGCATCCCCGGCTCGAGCGCGGCGAGCAGGTTCGCGGTTCCGACGACGTTGGTCTGCACGGTGCCGCCGGCGTCGCGCTGGGCGAGCGCCGGGATGGCCTGGCCGGCGAGGTGCACGACGGCGTCGGGCCGCGCGGCCGCGACGGCGGCGCGCAGCGCGTCCGCATCGGAGAGATCGGCACGGTGGATGGTGACCCGCGACGCGATCGCTCCGAGGTTCGGGTGCGGTGGCGGCTCGAAGGCGATCCCGTGGACCTCGAGGCCGTCGGCGAGCAGCCGCTCCGCGAGATGCGAGCCGACGAACCCGGTGATGCCCGTGAGGAGGACGCGCGTCGCCACGGCCGGATGCTAGACCGCGCTACGGTACGGCGCGGTGCCCGCTCCCCTGCTCACGATCCTCCTCTACGTGACCGTTGCGCTCTGCTGGAGCGGCAGCTGGACCGCGGGCAAGCTCGGCGTCGGCGCGGTCCCGCCGCTCGAGCTGTCGACGATCCGATTCGCGATCGCCGGGCTGCTGATGCTCGCGATCGCGCGCGCGACCGGCTCGTCGCTCGGCCTCGTGCGCTGGAAGCTCTTGCTCGTCGCCGCGTTCTTCGGGATCTTCGCGTACAACGCGCTCGTGTTCGTCGGCCTCACCCTCGGCCCGGCATCCGACGGCGCCGTGCTCGTGCCGACCCTCAACCCGGTGCTCACGGTGTTCATCGCGACCTTCCTCGGTGAACGGCTGACCCGGAACAAGATCGCGGGCATCGCTTGCGCGACGGTCGGCGCGATCGTGGTGGTCGCGAGCTCGCAGGGCGGCACAGCGGTGTCGTCGCAGCGGCTCGTCGGCGACCTGCTCATGGTCGGCGGCGCGGCGTGCTGGAGCGTGTACGCGACGCTCGGGGCGATCACGACGCGCTCCGGCTCGCCGCTCGGCGTGACCGCCGTCGCGTGCCTGGCCGGCGCGGCGATGCTCTTCCCGTTCGGCTTCCTCGAACACGGGTACCGGGACGTGCCCTCGTGGCCGGTCGGCGCGTGGCTCGACATCGCGTACCTCGTGATCTTCGCGACGATCGTCGGCTTCGTCCTCTTTTATTACGCGGTCCGGCGGTTCGGGGCCGGGCTGGCGTCGATGGTCAGCTACCTGGTGCCGGTGTTCGCGCTCATCCAGGCCGTGGTGCTCCTGCACGAGCGGCCGACAGCGCTCGAGCTCGTCGGCGGCGCGATCATCCTGCTCGGCGTGCGCTTGGCGACCTGGCGGGTCGTGCCGGCCACGCCGCTGGAGGATGCCGCCTCCGCCTAACTCGTACGGCGAGGGTGGATAACTCGGACGCGCGTCCGGCACGCCCGACGCAGCATCAGGTCGTGCGCACAGCGGTCGCGACCGTGTTCGCGATCTGGGCGACGGCGTGCGCGGTCGTTGATGGCAACGCGACCGCGCCCACCGCCCCGCCGTCACCGACGCAGGTCGCGGCGGCGAGCGTCGGGCCCGCGTCGGCGGCGCCGCACGACGATCACGAAGCGGGTGACACCTTCCAGCGGGGTCCCGACGCGCGGGGCCGCCGCGCGGCGCAGCGGGCACCGGTCCCGCTGAACCCAGAGGGCAAGCGCGCTATCGACATCCTTACGCCGGCGGTCGCCGTCATACCGGCGGCCTACGCGATCGATGCGCTACCGACGCGGCCCGCGACCGCCGCGGAGCTTGCTGGCCTCCGTGGCCCGATCGGCGGATGGGTGGACAGCTTCGTCGCATCGCTCGAGCGCCAACGACATCCGCAGTCAGGGCCCGATCCCGCTGCCGAGCTGCGGAACATGTTCGCGGATCCGCGCCTGACCACCGTCGCCACGCGTTCGCTCGTACCGGGAAACATCGCCGGGGAGCCAACGCTCACCGGCAACGGATGGCTGCTCGAAGGAGCGGTCATGCGATCGTGGGGCACCGCCGCATATGCGGATATCACGGTGAACGCCATCGACCACGCGGCTACGGATGTCCCGCTGCGATGGAGACTGCGTCTGGAGACGAGCGGCTCCTGGTATCGGGCCATCGACCTGCGCGAGCCCACCACCGGCGCGTGGGTCCTCGGCGTCACGCCGCGCTACTCCCCCCTGGAGCTCGAGACCGAGATGCGCGACGCGGTCGGTTGGTATCTGAATAACGAGTCCTACAGCAGCTTCCGGCCGACGAGCGTCGCGATGAGCTTCGCCGACGCGCCGTTCTTCCGGGCGCGGATCGCCGCGATCGACGAGCTGAACGGCGCGTACGCGGCCGGCAGGTTCCGCGAGCGGTATTTCGAGAACGTTCGCTCGACGATCGAGCGCTTCCAGCCGGCGTGGTTCGGCGGGGATGGGATCGTGACCGTGAACGTCACCGGCAACGTGGTCGAGACACGGACCAACGGCATCAAGGTCACGACGGCGTTCGTGCAGAGGCTGAAGTTCCTGCGCGGGCACGACATGTGGATCGCGATCGACGCCCAGAACGATGACGGCTCGTGGGCATCCGGCGGGAACCTCGCCATCGCCGAGGTCGCTCGCCCGCATGGCTGATAAGCCACGGCTGCCGGCGGTCGCCGGCCATCTGCTCGGCGCGGTCTGCGCCGCCGCGATCACATTCGGCGCCGCGGCGAATGTGGCCGCTGCCGCGACCATCGCCTGCGGACGCGTGACGACCTTCGTGGCGCCGAACACCGCCGGCGCGCTCAATGGCGGGGACGGCTGGCTCATCTTCGCGAAGCCGGACGGCACGTCGGACAAGGTCATCCTCCGCTCGGGGACCCTCACGCCGTCCGGCGGGATCAGCGGATACGTCTGCGTGGGCGTCGAAGGCGTGTACCTCACCGGCCTGCTCGCGCCCGGGACAGCCGGCTACGTGCCGGAGCCGGCGGGTTGGGTGGCCGGCACGGGCGTGTACTGCGGCACCGTCGCCGCGAACCCGTACCCCTTCGGTCAGCTGTCGGGGCCCCGCACGTTCCAGCTGCGGGGAGCGCTGACCGCCTTCGCGAGGGGGATCTTCACGGTCCCGGCGTCGATCACCCTTCCGACGATCGGCAGCTACCTCTGCGGCCGATTCGAGGTCGACGGGCCGAGTGCGCTGGTGACGGTAGTGGCACCGGGCGACCCCGGGTATGTCGCCGCAGGTCTGCCGAACACCGCGACCGGCCCCGCCGGCGAGTCACCGGCCCTGGAGGTGGCCGGAGCCATCCTCATCGCCGCCGTCGCGCTGCGCGCGACGCGGGGCCGCACCGGCTCCAGATGACCCGTGGACGTGCGACCGTACTCATGGCCGCGATCCTGACCGCATGCGGGTCGACGGCCGGCTCACCCGGCCCGGGGCCATCGACCGCCGTGCCGGTGCCGAGCGCCAGCCCTAGTCCGGCGGCCGTGACGGCGCCGGCGGTGACCCCCACGAGCGCGGTCGCGGTGATCGCGCGGGCGAACGAGGTGCTCGCGGCGCTCAAGGCGAAGGACGGCGTCAGGCTGGCCGCGCTCGTCGATCCGGTCGAGGGTGCGCGCTTCAGCCCCTACCCGTACGTCCGGACCGACAACGACGTGCTCCTCTCCGCCGCGGAGATCGGGCGCGGGTTCAGCGATCCGGTCCTGCGGGTGTGGGGCAGGACGGACGGAAAGGGCGATCTCATCCGCCTGACTTTCGCGGATTACGTCGCACGCTACGTGTACGACCGCGACTACCTCGCGAACGCGCAGATCTCGGTCGGCCACACCAACGGCGATGGCAACTCGATCGACAACACGAAGACCGTCTACCCGGCCGCGACGCTCGTGGAGTTCTACCGGCCGAGCTCGCCGAACACCATCGACTGGCGCGCGGTGCGGCTGCTGTTCGAGCAGCGATCGGGCACGTGGTATCTCGTCGCCGTGGTGCACGGCGAGTGGACCATCTAGGAAGGCCACGGCACGACCAGCGGGCTAG
Organism: Candidatus Limnocylindria bacterium; assembly: GCA_035935465.1. Classification (GTDB taxonomy): domain Bacteria; phylum Chloroflexota; class Limnocylindria; order P2-11E; family P2-11E; genus UBA4735. The sequence goes on from DASYXA010000008.1 coordinate 9,970, forward strand.
AAGAAGAGGGGCCTCGCGACCAGCAGCCCATCCTCGCGCGTCACGGGCAGCGCGAAGTCGAAGCGATCGAGCTGCAAGGCGAGGATCGCGTCCTCCCGAGGGAACCAGTCCGGCCAGCCCTCCTCGTCGCCGAGCAGGCGCACTGCCGGTGCCGGCGCCGTTCCGCCGAGCAGCTGCCGCTCCAGATACACGGCACAGGCGAGATCCTCATCGGCGTCCACGGGGTCGGTGGTGCTCGCGGCGACCAGGGTGACCTCGTCGGCGACCGCGCGCACGTGGCGCAGCGTCGCGCCGGCGATGACCAGGCTCCCAAGGACGATGCGCCGCGCTCCGGTCGCGGCCACGACGCACTGCGTCCCCGAGCTCGTGCGCTGGACAACGCGGCGCCCGGAAAGATCCAGGTGCTGGATGACGGACGGATTGTTTCCCGCATCGAACCCCTGGATCGGCCTGCCGCGGATCTCGCCGGTGAGGAACACGGTCGGGTCGGCTGCGCGCATCCCCAGCGCCTGCGCATGATCCGCGACCAGCACGACCTCCGTCGCGCCGGCGGCGACGCAGAACGCGGCGGTCGTGAACGCGCGGAACACGTCGATGATGACGGCGGTCCCGGTCGCCGCCCGCGCGCCCTCGACGAGGCTCGTCCGGCGGACCTCCATCACAGAACGGTCGAGGTGAACGGCCTTCGGCCGGTGCGGAAGCGCTCGATCGAGAGATCGCCGATGTCCAGTGTCGTCGCCGTCCCGTCGAGCATCTCTTCGACGATCAGCTGAGCCGTCGCGGGGGCGTGCATGAACCCGTGCCCCGAGAAGCCCGCCGCGAGGTAGAGACCCGGCGTCCCCGGCACCGCGCCGACGATCGGGTGGTCGTCCGGGGTCATCTCGTAGTGGCAGGACCACCGGTCGGTGATCCGCAGATCGGCGAACTGCTCCATCCGCCACGCGCCGCGGGCCTTGACCCACGGCTCGAGCTGCGGCGGCACCTCGAGCCCATCAGGCGATCCGCCGAAGGTCGGCGGAGCGCCGGCCGGGCCTTTCTCGACGGTGCCGTCCGCGGTGAGGTTCGGCATCGCGAACCGCTGGGCGCCGCCCCCGTTCTTCGAGTAGGGGCGGAAGTGGAAGCCCGACTCCCACTCGATGACCATCGGGATCGCCGCGAGGGTCGGGAACGGCCCGGCCGCTTCCATGATCGATCGGCGGTACGGCCAGATCGGGACCTCGACGCCGGCGGTCCGCGCGAGCGGCGCGGTCCAGATGCCGGTCGCGAGCAGCACGCGATCGGCGCGGATCTCGCCGTCGGTCGTCCGCGCGCCGACGACGCGCCCGCCCTCCGTGACGAGCGACTCGGCCCGCGCGTGCTCGACGAACCGCACGCCCTCGAGCGCGGCGGCCGCGGCGAAGCCGGCGAGGGCCTCCAGCGGCGCGCCGTAGCCGTCGCGGAGCCCGAGCCGTCCGCCCTTCAGGTCGTCCGCCCGGATGCCCGGGACCGCCTCGGCGATCTGCCCCGGCCCGACCAGCTCGACCTCGATCCCGAGCCGCTGGTACAGCGGCATCGGCTCGCGCAGCGCCGCCAGGCCCTCGGCGGTCTCGGCGATGAACAGGTAGCCGTTCTGCTGGAAATCGTGCGCGCTGCTCGTGAACGCGTCGAAGTCGCGCCAGAACTCGGTCGCGAGCTGCGAGAGCCGCACGTCGAGCTCGTCGACGAACTGGTGACGGATGCCGCCGAGCCCGCCCTTCGTCGTGCCCGAGCCGAGCGCGCTCTGCTCGAGCAGCACGACGTCGGTCTCGCCGCGCTCGGCGAGGAAGAACGCTGTGGCGACGCCCACGATCCCGCCGCCCACGATGAGGGTCGAGGCCCGGTCCGGGACGGTCAGTCGGCCAGCTCCGTGAACCGGTACTTCCCGTCGACGCTCGCGACGGTGCCGAAACGCGGGAGGTCGTGGGTGAAGCCGACGATCCAGCGCTCCTCGACCGCGCGGCCGAGGATCGTGCGCTTCGCCTCGAGCGTGTCCAGCGGGAAGAGGTCCTGCGCCGGGATCCAGGGCAGCGGCAGGTGGTGGCGATCCGGCATGAAGTCGGAGGAGAAGAACGCGGTCCGGTTCCCGTCGAGCACCCGCACGGTCTGCGTGCCGCGGGTGTGGCCCTGCACGCGGTCGAGGCGGATGCCCGGGACGATCTCGACGGCCTCGTCGATGAGCTCGAGCTTGCCGGCCGCCTCGAGCGGAGCAAAGTCGTCGGGGAAGTACGAGGCCCGCGTGCGTTCGTTCGCGTTGAGCGCATCGACCCACTCGAGGCGCTGGAAGACATAGCTCGCACGCGGGAACGTCGCGACGAGCGCGTCGCCATCCCGGCGCGTGTTGCCGCCCGAGTGATCGAAGTGGAGGTGCGTGTTCACGACCAGGCTCACGTCCTCGGGCTTTACGCCGCGCTTCGCGAGCTCGGCCAGCAGCTGCGGCGGCCGCTCGATGCCGTAGATGCCGCGCAGCTTCTCGCTCATCTTCGATCCCGCGCCGGTCTCGACGAGCACCACGTGGTCGGCATCGCGGATGAGGACGCAGTTCATGTCCATCTCGATGCGGTTCAGCGCGTCCGGCGGCTTCGCCTTCTCCCAGAAGACCTTGGGCACAACGCCGAACATCGCGCCGCCGTCGAGCTTGAACGTGCCGTCGCTGAAGATGTCGATCTCGAACCGGCCGAAGCGCACGGTGCGAGTATGGGGAAATGGAGATCAGGACGTACCGCGCTGGCGACGGCGATCGCCTGCGCACGTTCTGGCTCACCTGCGGGATCAAGATCCGGCCCGGCGACGACGACGCGTCGCTCGCGCGGTTCGCCGCGCACAACCCGGGGCTCCTGCTCCTCGCCGAGGAGGACGGGCATCTGGTGGGCTCCGCGCTCGCGGGCTGGGATGGCCGGCGGGGCTGGCTCTATCACGTGGCCGTGCATCGCGACGAGCGCCGCCGCGGCATCGGCCGCACGCTCGTTCTCGAGGTCGAGCGCCGGCTGCGCGACCTCGGCTGCCCGAAGCTCAACCTCATCGTGTGGGACGACAACACCTGGGCGATGCGGTTCTGGGAGGCGCTCGGCTACCGGCGCGAGAAGACCGTCGAGTACGCGAAGGACCTGTGATCGCGCCGCGCACGGTCGCGCTCGCGCTCGCGATCGCCGTCACGGCGTGCGCGGCTCCGGTCGCCACCGCACCGTCGACGGGATCGGCGCCCGCCGCCACCGCGGCATCGCCGCAGTCCACTCCGATCCCGACCACGGCCACGCCGTGGACCGAGCTTCGATGGTCGGCGCCGGTCCCGATCCCCGATCGCGACGCCATCCTTCAGGTGGTGGGCTGGAAGGACGGCTACCTCGCCGCGGGTCAGACCACGGGCGGCGGTGCGTACGTCGGCGGGCTCTTCGCCTCGCCGGACGGCGTCCACTGGCAGCGCAGCGCGATCGTGCCCGTGGGTCCGACGGTCGTCACGACCGACGCCCGCGCGATCGCCGTCGTCACGACCGGCCGCGAGAGCACGCCGCGGGTCCAGGCCTGGGTCTCGACCGACGGACGGTCGTGGGCACCGGAGGACGCGCTGACGATCGCCGGTGCGAGCATCGACCACCTCGCGGCGCGCGGCTCGGCCATCGTCGGCATCGGCACCGACTCGGCCGGGCACACCGCGGTGTGGCGGTCGATCGACGGCGCAGCGTGGACCCGAGGCGATCCGCCGTCGGCACACGCCATCGTCCGCGCTGTATCAGCGGTGCGCGATGGCTTCGTCGCGCTCGGCCGAGAGGGTGACCCCGACGTCGCGAGCGGCGGCGTCGGCGCGCCCGGTGTCGGCCTGCCGGCCGCGTGGTGGTCGGCCGACGGCCGCAGCTGGACCGCGCTGGAGGTCGAAGGCAAGCCGGCCGCCGGCGCGCAGCTGCTGCAGCTGTTCCCCGTGAGCGAGGGCTATGTCGCCGTCGGCTCCGACGCCACCGATCCGTCGGCGAATGCGCGCAGCGCGCTGATCTGGCTCTCGACCGATGCGCGTACCTGGAGACTCCTCGGTCCGCGGCCGTACACCGGCCCCGCGGGGGCCAACGGTGCGCAGGCCGTGTCCTTCGCGCCGTCGAGCGGCGGGGCGCGAGGTCTCGAGGCCCGGCTGACCCACAACGGGAGGCAGTGGGTCCCGCTGACGTTCACCGGGGACCTCGCGGACATCCCGAACCTGCCGGGCTTCGCCGCGGGTGGTGCGCAGCTGGATCAGGTGTTCGTCATGACGCACGGGATCGTCGTCATCGGGCAGCAGAGCGGACGGGCCGTGGCGTGGTACGCCGATGCTGAGCCCCGGTAGCGCATCGGCCCTGACTCGAGCCTCGAACGCGCTAGTAGAAGGCGAGGCGGCCGTCGGCCAGCCAGCGCTGGAAACCCGATGGGGCACCGAATCCGTAGGCGCTTCCGGTCGAGACATCGATGAGCGTGTGTCCGACGAATCCGGCGCCGCCGCACTCGCGCTGCAGGATGAACCGCAGGTCCGGTGACATGACCCACCCGCAGCCCATGTAGCGCCGGTGTTCGACGCCATCGAACCCCACGAGCTGCCCGAGATCTCGGCTTCCGGCGCCCTGCTCACCGACATCGCGCATCACCATCAGCTCGCCGGTCGGGAACGTCGAGACCTGGATGACCCCGCCCTCGATCGTGCGGACGGTGCGATCGGACGCGAGATCGACGATCCGCACCCTCGCCGACGCGATTCCGGTCTCCGCGTCGTTGTCGGTGCCCGCGAGCAGGGCCCCGTCACGCGACCACGCGAGCGAGACGCGGGCATCAGCGGCCGACCGCCGGAACGGGCCGGCGACCCGGACGACGCTCCCGTCGCGCAGGTCGACGATCGCGACGTGACCATCGGCGTTGTACGCCCAGATCGCGACCCGCTCCCCGTTCGGGCTCGGAGCCGCGGTCCATGGCAGGTTCCCGACCGCGGTGACCGCATCGGCCACCTTCCGCATCGACGCGCCCTCGCCATCCCCGATCCAGACGCTCCGTCCGACGATGAGCAGGCGGCCGTCGGCGAGCCAGTCGGCGAACGCGAACGGCCCGTCACTCCGCGGAGGCTGGGCCAGGGAGATGGACGTGCGCGTGGCAAGATCGATGATCGCCGGCGCGGCCGGATACGCCGGCGGCCCGATCGCGTCGAATGCGATCGCCCGCCGGCCGTCCGGCGAGACCGTGAGCCCGTCCACGGCGCTGACCCGGTATGACGCCGCAGCGGTACGCACACCAGTGGTCTTGATCGCATAGAGCTCCGACACCGTGAACAGATCGACGACGCGGGTGGCGGGGAATGCGATGTGGACGGAGAACAGGTCGATCCATGCGCTGCCATCCGCCGACGGCACCTGGACAGCCTTGAATGACATGTTTGATTCGCCCTCGGGGTACGTGAGCCGCACGGTGCGGTCGTCGATCCAGGCGATCGTTGCGGTCGCCTTCGGCAGGAAGCGCTCAAGGGCCACGCGATCGACGGCGAACGGGAACAGCATTTTCGACCACCACGGACCCGCCGGTCGGCGTCAGGGTCAGCTCGGCACCCTGCTGGTATGGGGCGCCATTCACGGTGATGCGGACCGCGGAGCCGGGCAGCCGGCCCGTCGGAACCGGTGCCGGGCTCGCGGTCGCGGAGCGGGCCGACGGCTGGGGCGACGAGGCTGGAGCAGCGGTCGAGCCACAGGTCGCGAGAAGCAGCGCGGCGATGACGAACGGGAGCGGTCTCACCGGCCCATGTTCGCCTACCGCCGGCTGCCGTCGTCCGAGTTACGGCGGGCTGACTCGTACGCGGTCGCTCGACCGACCAACCGAGCGAGCCCGCATACTTCCGCAATGGCGAAGGACAAGATGGCGTTCATCGGCGGCGGCGTCATGGCCGAGGCGATGATCCGCGGCGTCCTCGACCGCCACCTCGTTCCGCCGTCCCGGGTGTCCGTCACCGGTCCGCGACGCGAGCGTCGCACGGAGCTCGCGAAGCAGTTCGGGATCACGGCGACGGCGTCGAATCTCGAAGCGGCGAAGACGGCCGACGTCGTCGTCCTATCCGTGAAGCCGCAGGTGCTCCCGACGGTGATGAAGGAGCTGCGCGGGAAGCTGCGGCCCGAGCAGCTCGTGATCTCGATCGTGGCCGGCGCGAACATGCGCGCGCTCGAGGCGGGCCTGGCGCACAAGACGATCGTCCGCGCGATGCCGAACACGCCGGCGCAGGTCGGGATGGGCGTCACGGCCTGGTACCCGTCGCACGCCGTCACGGCCGACCAGCGCGAGCACACGAAGCAGATCGTCGCGGCGCTCGGCGAGGAGCTCATGGTCGAGGACGAGTCGTACATCGATATGGCGACCGCGCTCTCGGCGACCGGACCGACGTACGTGTTCCTGCTCATGGAGGCGCTCGTCGACGCGGGCGTGCACCTCGGGTTCTCGCGCCGCGTGGCGGAGGAGCTCGTGCTCCGGACGGTCGAGGGATCGGCGCTCTTCGCCCGGAAGAGCGGCCGGCATCTCGCGGAGCTGCGCAACATGGTCACCTCGCCGGGCGGCACGAGCGCCGCGGCGATCTACCAGCTCGAGAAGGGCTCGCTCCGGACCGTCCTGTCGAAGGCCGTGTACGCCGCCTACCAGCGCGCGACGGAGCTCGGTGCGACCGCGGAAGGGAACGTGGCGCCCGACGAATGAGGAGCGCGGCCGCGCTTGCCCTCGCGCTCGCGGCCGGCGTGGCCCTCGCGACCTACGACCTGCGGACCGACGACACCGGCATCGAGGTCGGACTGCTGCTCATCGTCTCGATCGCGCTGGCGTTCGTTGCGCCGAGGCGGTGGTGGGCGATCGCGCTGTTGGTCGGCGGGTTCATCCCGATCTTCGAGCTGTGGTCGTCCGGCGAGGGAGTGCCGGCACCGTCGGGGGGGATCGCGCTGGTCTTCACCGTCATCGGCTCGCTGAGCGGCTTCGGCATCGCGCGCGCGTCGAGGGTCGATCTCGCCTAGTTCGGGTTGACCTGGTTGACCTCGAACACCTCGCCGTTGTGCTGGATCTTCGCGTGCGCTTCGACCGAGCGCAGCCACTGCGCGCCACCGGCCGCGAGGGCCTCGAACGTCTTCGCCTCGTGGACGCTCGGCCAGAGCAGCACGGTGTGCTCGTGGGGAGCGCCCTGCACGAGGAAGCGTTCGAGGTCCGTCCGGTCCGCGAGGACGACCGCGCGCCCGGACGTGGTGCCATCGGGCGCCCAGTTCACCTGCCGTGATCGCCAGCCATCGAGCCAAGCGGGGGCGGCCCCGTCGTAGCCGACGACACCGATGAGCGGTGTCGGGCCGAAGTCCCAGAGCCACGCGGCCGTCTCGGCGACGATCTCCGGGTCCGCGAGCGGCTTCCACTCGCTGTCCGCGGCCGGGAGCTCGAGCACGAATCGGTCGTACGCCACCTGACTGACCTGCATCACCGCTACGGGATACGCCTGTGGAAACGGGCCTGACAGTCCCCCACCAGGGGTGCTTCGGCTAGTACTGCCGTACTACCCGGCGCACGGAGACCTAGCCGCTGCGGCGGAGCCGCGGGTCGAGCGCGTCCCGCAGGGCATCACCGAGGAAGTTGAACGTGAACACCGCGATGAAGATCGCGATCCCCGGTCCGGCACTCATCCACCACTTCATGTTCGCGAGGTAGCGCTGCGAGTAGTTGATGTCCTGGCCCCACGAGGGGTACGGCGGCTGCGGCCCGAGTCCGAGGAACGAGAGCGCGGCCTCGGCGAGGATCGCGAACGCCGTCGCGAGGGTCGCCTGGACGACCAGCGCGTTCGCGATGTTCGGGAAGATGTGCCGAAGAACGATGCGGAGCGGCGGCACGCCGACCGTGCGCGCGGCGACGACGAACTCGCGCGAGCGGATCGAGAGCACCTGGCCGCGGGTGAGGCGCGCGTAGCCCGGGATCGCCACGATGCCGATGGCGATCATCGCGTTCTGGATCTGCGGACCGAGCGACGCGGTGATCGCGATCGCGAGCACGAGCGCGGGGAACGCGAGGAGGGCGTCGATGACCCGCATCGCCAACAGGTCGAACGTCCCGCCGAGATAGCCGGCGAGCAGGCCGATGCTCACGCCGACCAGGAATCCGATGCTGACGGAGATGACGCCGACGGAGAGGGACACCCGCGAGCCCCAGAGGACCCGCGAGAAGACGTCGCGACCGAGGTCGTCGGTGCCGAGGAGATGCTCGAGGCTCGGCGGTCGGAGCTGATCGGCGATGCTCACCTTGATCGGGTCGTACGGCGCGATGAGCGGCGCGAACGCCGCGACGAACAGGAGGATCGCGAGCAGGATCACGCCGACGAGCATCCGTGGGTTCTTCCGGAGGAAGTAGCGGATGGCGTACGTCCGGCCGCCCGGCTGAGCGCGAAGGACGACCGGGAGGGTCGTGCCGCTCACGCCTCGGCTGCCCCGAACGAGATCCGCGGATCGAGGAACGCGTAGAGGACGTCGACCACGAGCGTGCTCAGCATGAAGGACAGCGCCGATACGAGCACGACCCCCTGGACCACCGGATAGTCCTGCGACGGGATCGCCTGCACCGCGAGCCGACCGATCCCCGGGATGAAGAAGATCGTCTCGGTGATGATCGCCCCCTCGATGATCGCGCCGACCTGGATCCCGATGATCGTCACCACGGGGATGAGCGCGTTCTTCAGCGCGTGGCGGACGACGACGGCCCGTTCGCGAAGGCCCTTCGCGCGCGCGGTCCGCATGTAGTCCTGGCCGAAGACGTCGAGCAGGCTCGATCGCACCTGGCGCAGGTTCACCGCGAGGCTCGCGGTCGCGATGGTGATCGCCGGCAGGATGAGCCGGCGGAGGTTGTCGCCGGCGTTCGTCGAGAACGGCGTCCAGCCGCCCGGCGGGAGGAGATTGCCGGGGATAACGTACGCGAACAGGAGGATCAGGAGCAGGCCGAGGTAGAAGTTCGGGAACGAGACGCCGGCCAGTGTCACGCTCGTCGTGAGGAGATCGACCGCGGAGTTCCGCTTGATCGCCGAGATCGTGCCGACCACGAGGGCGACGGTGACCGAGATGAGCAGCGCGGCGGCGCCGAGCTCGAGCGTGACCGGCAGGCGCTCCGCGATCGCGTCGACGACGCGCTGGTGCGTCTGGAAGGAGCGGCCGAGGTCGCCCTGGAGGGCTCGGGACAGCCACGCGGCGTACTGCACCGGGATGGGCTGGTCGAGCCCGAGCTCGGCGCGGACGGCGGCGATCGTGACCGGGTCGGGGTCCTCGCCGGCGTACGCGAGGATCGGGTCCCCGGGGGCGATGCGGATGATCACGAAGATGCCGACCGTGACCAGGAACGCGACGGGGATCATGAGCAGGAGGCGGCGGAGGATGTACTGCGTCACTCCGCCGCCCCCGCTCTCATTGTCAGATCTGTCTGAGCTGGGCTACTTCTGCACCCAGACGGTCTCGAACCGGGGTAGCTGATCCGGGAAGTCCTGGAATCCCTGGACCGACTTCGCGGTCAGCATCTGCGCCGCGTTGAAGCTGTAGAAGATCCGCGAGGGGTCGTCCACGACGAAGATCTGCTGCGCCTTGAGGAAGAGCTCCTTCCGCTTGGCGTTGTCCGTCGCGGTACGCGTCTGATCGAGAAGGGCATCGACGTCCTTGTTCGAGTACGCCGAGTCGTTGTTCGGGCGGCCGGTGTAGTTGAAGTCGTAGACGTTGCCGTCCGGATCGGTGCGGCCGCTCCAGCCGATGAGGGTCATGCCGAGCTGCTGGTGCTTCTGCTGCAGCGTGACGATCTCGTTGAACAGCAGGGTCTTGATGTTCATCGTGATGTCGGCCTTCGCGAGCTGCGACTTGAGCAGCTGCGCGAACTGCAGCGTGGCCGCGTCACCCGAGGAGACCAGGAGCTCGAACTCCAGCGGGCCCTTGCCGACGTCGGCGACGAGCTGCTTCGCCTTCGCGATGTCCGGCTTCGGGAACGGTTTGAAGCTCGGGTCGTACGCGAATTGCGACGGCGCGATCGGGCCGTACCCCACGGCGCCGACACCCTGCGCGGGCCCCTTGTTCAGGAGCTCGTCACGGTCCATCGCCCAGTCGACCGCCTGGATGTAGCGCTTGTCGTTGAAGATGAATCCGGGCGAGCGGTTCGGGACGAGGCTGTTGAAGCCGATGCCCGGGACTTCCTGGTACACGAGGTTCGGGTCGGCCTTCACGGTCGGCACATCCTTGCCGGTCACGGCGTTCGTCGCCTGGACCTGGCCGGTACGCACGTTCGTGAGCCGGACGTCGCCGTCGGTGATCGGCTTGATGATCACGGTGTCGAGGTACGGGAGCTTGTCGCCGTTCGCGGCCTTGCCCCACCAGTCAGGGTTCTTCACGAACGTGTAGTGGTCGTCTTTCACCGCCTCGGTGAGGATGAACGGGCCGGAGCCGGCCTTGAACGCCTTGCGGTTGAAGTCGGCCCCGCCGGCCTCGACGGCCTTCTGCGACAGCATCATGCCGGAGCGGTCGATGAGCACCGACAGGAGCGGCGCGGACGGGGTCTTGAGGTCGAGCCGCACGGTGTACTGGTCCACGACGGTGACGGAGTCGACCGGCGCGAGCTCGCCGAGCCGTAGCGAACCCTTGGTCAGGCGATACCGGTCGAGGTTCCACTTCACGGACGCGGCGTCGAACGGCGTTCCGTCCTGGTACTTGACGTCCGTCCGCAGGTTGAAGGTGTACGTCTTGCCGTCGGGCGAGATCGTCCACTTGGTCGCGAGCCACGGGATGATGTCGCCCTTCGGATTGACCCGCACGAGCGAGTCGTACATCGCGTACATCAGGTGCCGGTCGACGAACAGCCCGGACAGCAGCGGGTCCATGTTGCTGATGTCCGAGTTCATCGCGAACGTCACCGAGCCGCCGTAGACGGGCTTCGCGCCGTTCGCGGCGGAGCCGGATGGCCCGCCCGACGTGGTGCCCGTGCACGCGGCGAGGACGATGGCCAACGCCGCGAGGATCGCGATCGAGCGCGAGATCGTGCGAGCCATGCGCACACCCTCCCGACCTTCCCAGGTCTGCTGGAGGATACGTCGGTGGCTGGCGCGTGGTTCAGGATCGCGCTGGGCGAAATACGCGCTTAGCTGGGCTGGATCCGGTCGGTCGTCTCGGTCCGCTCGACCACTTCCACCTCCGTCATCGGCTCGCCGCCTTTGCGACCCGCGCTCGGAAGGAGCCGGTACGGCTCGCGCGGTCGATGGACCTCCGTCGTGGTGGTCGGTGCGGGCTCCTCCACGACCGGGACGGGCGCGACCGCTGTCGTCGTGACCGCCGTGCCGATCCGCGCCGGGGCGAGGAGACCGCCGAGCCAGGCGGCGAAGATCGCGATCAGGATGCCGAGGGCGCCGCCGAAGGCCAACGTCTCGGCGGACTGGTAGAGCGCGACGCCGAGCACCGTGGGCATGAGCTGGACGAGCCGCGAGGTCGCGCCGAAGACGCCGAGCGCCAGCGCGATGTCCACGACGAGCAGCGCGAGCACGACGAACAGACCGAAGAACGCGACCATCATGCCGTGCCAGCTGGTGCGCCAGCCGGCCATGCGGCCGGCGACGTATCCGCCGATGAGGTACGAGCTGCCGACGGCCAGCAGGATCGGAACGGTCGATGCGTAGCCCCGCGTCGGGTAGTAGCTCGCGAGGAGCAGGTTGACGAGCGGGGTCAGGATCGCCGCGACGCCGACCGTCGCGAGCCAGCCATCGAGGACAGCGCCCCACGAGGTCCCTGAGGGGCGCACGACAACATCGCGAGCCATGGCGGTGCCCTCCCATACGAGGTTCTCACCGCCGGTCATGCAAGCGAGGGGCCAGGTGGCTAGACGGCCGCTTTCCGGCTCCCCGCGCTGCGGGCGAAGGTCTCGGCCAGGTCGGTCTGCTCCCACGGCAGGTCGAGGTCGGGCCGGCCGAAGTGGCCGTACGCCGCGGTCTGCCGGTAGATCGGCCGGCGCAGCCGGAAGCGCTCGATGATCTCCTGCGGGCGGAAGTCGAAGTGCTCGTCGATGAGCCGGCGGATCACCTCGTCGTCGACGGTGCCGGTGCCGAACGTCTCGACGTTGAGCGACACCGGCTTCGCGACGCCGATGACGTACGCGATCTGGATCTGGCAGCGCTTCGCGAGCTTGGCCGCGACGATGTTCTTCGCGACGTAGCGCGCCGCGTACGCGCCGGAGCGGTCGACCTTCGTCGAGTCCTTCCCGCTGAACGCACCGCCGCCGTGCGGCGCGTAGCCGCCATACGTGTCGACGATGATCTTGCGCCCGGTGAGGCCGGCGTCCCCCATCGGCCCGCCGATGACGAACTTGCCGGTCCCGTTGATGACGTACCTGGTCTCGCCGTCGAGCAGGTTCGCCGGAATGGCGGCCCGAACGACCTGGTCCTTCACGTCACGGCGGATCCGCTCCACGTCGACCTCGTCGTCGTGCTGCGTCGCGACGACGACGGTGTGCACGCGCTTCGGCACGCCCTTGTGATACTCGACGGTGATCTGGCTCTTGCCGTCCGGCCGGAGGTACGCGAGCTCGCCTGACCTCCGCGACGTCGCGAGCTGCTTGGCGACCGCGTGGGCGAGCGTGATCGGGAGCGGCATGAGCTCCGGCGTCTCGTCGACCGCGAAGCCGAACATCATTCCCTGGTCGCCGGCGCCGAGCTCGGCGCGGTCGTCCTGCGCGCGGTCGACGCCCTGGGCGATGTCCGGGGACTGGGGCTTGATCGCGGTGAGGACGCCACAGGTCTCGAAGTCGAACCCGTAGTGCGCGTTGGTGTAGCCGATGTCCTTCACGACCTCGCGCACGATCCCGATGACGTCGACGTACGCCGTCGTGGTGATCTCGCCCGCCACGAGGACCGTGCCGGTGGTCGTCGCGGTCTCGCAGGCGACCCGGGCCAGCGGGTCCTTCGCGATGAGCGCGTCGAGCACCGCGTCCGAGACCTGGTCGCAGAGCTTGTCGGGGTGGCCCTCGGTGACCGACTCGCTCGAGAACAGCACCTTGTCGGCGCGCATGAAGCTCAGCGTCATCTAGGTCCCTGCCTTCCACTGGTTGGCGTAGGTCGTCTGGGCCTCGGTCATCGTGTCGATGGTCATCCCCATCGCTTCGAGCTTCAAGCGGGCGATGAGCGCGTCGAGGTCCAGAGGCACGGCGTACACGTCCGGCTTGAGCGACGTGCCCTTCTTGAGGAGATACTCGATCGCGAGCACCTGGTTCGCGAAGCTCATGTCCATGACCGCCGCGGGGTTCGCCTCGGCCGCGGCATGGTTCAGGAGCCGGCCCTCGGCGAGCAGGAAGATCTTCTTCCCGCTCTCGTGGCTGTACTCCTCCACGAACGTCCGGACGGTCCGCTTGCCCTTCGACTGCCGCTCGAGGGCCGGGATCTCGATCTCGTCGTTGAAGTGGCCGGCGTTCGCGACGATCGCGCCGTCCTTCATCGTCGGGAAGTGCGCCGCGCCGATGACGTTGAGGTTGCCGGTGGTGGTGATGAAGATGTCGCCGCGCCTCGCGGCCTCGGCGATCGGCATGACCAGATACCCGTCCATCGCGGCCTCGAGGCCCCGGAGCGGGTCGACCTCGACGACGATCACGATCGCGCCCATGCCCCGGAATCGCGAGGCGACCCCCCGCCCGACCCAGCCGTAGCCCGCGACGACCGCGGTCTTGCCGGCGATGAGGATGTTCGTCGCGCGAAGCAGGCCGTCGATCGCCGACTGGCCGGTCCCGTACTGGTTGTCGAACATGTGCTTCGTGCGGGCCTCGTTCACCGCGATGATCGGATAGCTGAGGACGCCCTCGGCGGCCATCGCGCGCAGCCGGATGACGCCGGTCGTCGTCTCCTCGGTGCCGCCCTTGACATTCGGGAGCAGGTCCCGGCGGGTCGTGTGGAGCAGCGTGACGACGTCCGCGCCGTCGTCCATGGTGATCTCGGGCCGGCTGTCGAGGACGGCCGCGATGTGCCCGAAGTACGTGTCGCGGTCCTCGCCCTTCCTGGCGAACGTCGCGATCCCCTCGTTCTTCACCAGCGCGGCCGCGGCGTCGTCCTGTGTCGACAGCGGGTTCGACGCGCAGAGCACGACCGAAGCGCCCGCGTCGCGCAGGGTGATCGCGAGGTTCGCGGTCTCCGTGGTCACGTGCAGGCAGGCGCCGATCCGCAGGCCCTTGAACGGCTGCTCCGCGGCGACCCGCTTACGGATGCCGGCCAGGACGGGCATCTCGCGGCCGGCCCACTCGATGCGACGCGATCCCGCGTCGGCGAGCGAAAGGTCGGCGACATCGGACGGTGATGCGGTGGCAACGCTCATGACGTTCTCCCGAACAGATTCTTGGTGAGCCGGTCCCAGACGGCGCGGCGGACGGCGGGCCCTTCGACGAACGGCCCATGGACCTGGTAGCCGAGACCGCGATAGACGCTGACGGCAGGTTTGTTGTCCTGGCGCACGTTCAGCACGACGTCCCTGTGCATCTCGAGCGCGGCCTCGGTGACGGCCGAAGTCACCGAGGTGGCCATGCCGCGATTCCGATAGGTGAGCCGCGTGAGCACATTGCCGACGGCCGCGATACCCGCGCCGTACGAACGGACGTGCGTGCCGGCCGCCGCGACGAGCTGGTGGCCGACGTACACGCCGAAGTAGAGCTCGCGCTCGAGGCGCCTCGGCGTGAAGTACGAGCGCGAGGCGTTCCCGTACAGCTCGATGACGTCTTCGAGCTCATCGGGGGTGAGCCGGGTGGGCGTCTGGTTGGTGCGCGGCCGGAACCGATCCAGGTCGACGACCATCCGGTGCATGACGTCGATCCGCTCGAAGCGGTAGCTCGCCTCGATCGGCAGGCGGCCGTTCGGCGGCGTGGCCAAGATCAGCCGGGCCTCGGTCATCCCGCTGCGGAACAGCTCCGCGAGCGCCCCTGACTCGCCCATCGCGAAGCAGGGCCGGAACGGCAGTACCTCGACGAGCAGCGCCGCCGCGACGATCTCGTCGCCGCGCCGCGCGACCCACCAGCGCGACTGATCGACGTTCTCGGGGTCGAGATCGGCGAGCGCGTACGCCGCGATGAGCCGGTCGCGCTCGAAGAACGCGCGCACGTCGGCGGCCGAGGCGTGCTGGTCGAGGTCGATCTCGGGCATGAGCGGGGCCGCGGTCATGGGCGCCTCCAGTGCTGAGGGCTACGACCTAGCGGGGCTCCGCCGGTTGTGCTGGGCGCGTCCAGTCTACCGCGCGGCTAGAACTCGATGAGGGTCGCGATGTCGTGGCCCTGGAGCCGGTCACGGCCGCGGAGGGCCTTCAGCTCGATGAGGAAGGCGAGCGCGACGATCTCACCCTGGAGCTGCTTCACGAGCTCGATCGTCCCGGCGACGGTGCCGCCGGTCGCGAGCAGGTCGTCGACGATGAGCACCCGCGCGCCGGGCTTGATCGCGTCCTTGTGCATCTCGAGCGTCGCGGAGCCGTACTCGAGGTCGTACTCGACGCTCACCACGTCGGCCGGCAGCTTGCCGAGCTTGCGGACGGGCACGAAGCCGACGCCGAGGGCGTAGGCGATCGGGGCGCCGAAGATGAAGCCGCGCGATTCCATGCCGACGACGACGTCGATCGGCTTGCCCCGCACCTTCGCCAGGAGGCCGTCGACGGCGCTCTTGAACGAGTCGCCGTCCTTGAGCATCGTCGTGATGTCCTTGAACAGGATCCCGGGCTTCGGGAAGTCCGGGATGTCACGGATGCGTTCGCCGAGGTCCTTGGGCGCGATCGCTGCCATGGTCGAGAGCCTACGACAACGCGTCCGGCCCGAGCTCCGCGACGGACCGATGGCCGGTCAGGCCGAGGATCAGATCGAGCTCGGCGATGAGGTTCGCGAGAAGCTCGCGCACGCCGGCCTCGCCGCCGGCCGCGAGCGCGTAGGCGTACGGCCGGCCGACGCAGACCGCGCGCGCGCCGAGGGCAAGTGCCTTGAACGCATCGGCGCCGCCGCGGACGCCGCCGTCGAGGAGCACCGGGATCCGGCCGCCGACCGCGGCCACGACCCCGGGCAGCGCGTCGAGCGTCGCGATCGAGCCATCGACCTGGCGGCCGCCGTGATTCGAGACGATCAGCCCGTCGATGCCGTGCTCGAGCGCGGCGCGCGCGTCGTCCGGATGGAGGATCCCCTTCAGCAGGATCGGCAGCTTGGTGCGCTCGCGGAGCGATCGCAGGTCGGACCAGGTGAGGTTCGTCCGCGAATACGTGCCGACGAAGTGCCGCACCGCCGCGACCGACGCCCTGCGCCGGACCTGGGCGAGCGCGGCGATCGACTGCCGGGTCACCTGCCGGGGCACGTCGGCCGCGGGCGGCGGGGCCGGCTGGGCCAGGGTCGCGCGGAACACGGGGTCGCTGGTGTACTGGGCGAGGCCCTTGCCTCGGAGGAATGGCAGGTACGCGAGGTCGAGATCGCGACCGCGCCAGCCGAGCATCGCCGTGTCGAGGGTCACGACGATCGCGTCGCATCCGCTCGCCTCGGCGCGCCGAACGAAGCTCTCGACGAGCGCGTCGTTCTTGCTCCAGTAGAGCTGGAACCAGCGCGGCGCATCACCCATCGCACCGGCGCACTCCTCCATCGGGACCGACGCCTGGTTCGAGAAGATGAACGGCAGCCGGAACGCGGCCGCCGCGCGCGCGACCGCGAGGTCCGCCGCGGGATGCACGAGCTCGAGCACGCCGATCGGCGCGAGCAGGATCGGCGCGGGGATCGTCCGGCCGAACAGGTCGATACCGAGCGTCCGCTCCGAGACGTCGCGCAGGACCCTCGGGACGA
Source organism: Candidatus Limnocylindria bacterium (assembly GCA_035935465.1). Classification (GTDB taxonomy): domain Bacteria; phylum Chloroflexota; class Limnocylindria; order P2-11E; family P2-11E; genus UBA4735. The sequence goes on from DASYXA010000008.1 coordinate 26,773, forward strand.
TCCGGCGGCGGTCGAACGCGTCGCGGTTCGCGCGCACGGTCGCCTCGGCGCCGGCGCCTCCGGCGACGTAGGCGTGCGCCTCGCGCGACATCCGCCGGCGCGCGGCCTCCTCGAGCCGGGCCGGGTCGACCGGGACGGCCGGCTTCTCGCCGGCGACCCCGCGCAGGTAGATCTCGGCCTGGCGGCGGGGTCCGGGAGGCGCGCCGGACGGCTCAGGCAACGTGGGCATCGTTGAACATCTCCTGCACGACGTATCCGCGCTCGGCGTCGTGCGTGACGATCGTGACATTGGTGTTCGTCGCGGGTACCCGGATGAGCTTCGGCAGTACGTCCATGAACTTGCTCACGAGGATCCGGGTCACGCCGCCGTGGCCGACGATGCAGATCGTCGTACCCGGGCCCTCTGCGACGAGCCGGTCGATGACCCGCATCGCGCGCTCGACGACCTGCTCGAGCGACTCGCCGCCGGGCCACTGGTGGAAGCCGTCGCGCTCGTAGCCCGGAAGCCCACGCACCTCGTCGAACGGCTTGCCGGCGGCCTCGCCAAGATCGATCTCCTGCAGGTCCGCGAACGTCTCGACCGGGATACCACGTCCGGCCGCGATCTTTGCGGCCGTGTCCCTCGTACGGGACAGGGTGCTCGAGACGATGCGGTCGAAATGGACCGGTCGGAGGGCGCTCGCGACGACCGCCGCCTGCTCGCGGCCGCGCGCCGTGAGCGGGCTGTCGGTCTGCCCGGCGAACACCGCCGCCGCGTTCGCCTCGCTCTCGCCGTGCCGGACGAGGTAGAGCGTCGTGAGCCCGCTCAGAGGCCGAGCTCCGCCGCGAGGTCGGTCCACGTGGCGACCCGCGTGATGTTCGGGTGCGCGAGCTCGCGGTTCCAGCTGTGGTCGAACAGCCACACCCTGACGCCTGCTTCGGCGAGCGATCGCGCGATGAGCACGTCGTCCTCGCAGAACGCGTCGAGCTCCAGCTCCTTCGCGAGCCGGACCTTGTACGTCGCCGAGCTCGTTGCGTCGTAGCGGCCCGGCGGGACGCCGGGGTCGAAATCGCCGTGCGGCTTCAGGTGGACCGCGCGCGCATGCTGGATGAGGCCCTGCTCGCGCAGCCACGTCTCGGTGACCACGCGGCGGCGCTCGGCGCGCGCGGTGATGAAGTAGAGCTCGTGCCCGGCGGCGGCCATCCGTTCGACGACCGCCGGGCAGTCCTCGTACGGCTCGAGCTCGCTGAAGAACCGTCCGTCGTACAGCTTGGTGCGGAACCGGTCCTTCTCCTCGCCGCTCACCTCCTCGATCGCCGCGAGGGTCTGCCAGCCGAGGTCCTCGTCGGGCAGCTCGAGCCGGTACCGCTCGGCGAACGCGCGGAGATACGGCACCGCGCACTCCGCGACGACGTCGTCAAGGTCGATGCCGATCCTCATGTCGGCCTCCGCGCCGGCCGCTTGGCAGCACCGAAATTGCCATCGAAGTCGGGTGCGATCTCGCCGCGCCGGACCATGGCTCCGAACCGAGCGTACGGATCCGAGCGTGCGCCTTCCTTTCGCAAGGTCGAGGCGTCGTTCAGGTACAGGAAGACGATGGCCCGCGCCCGACTGGAGAACACCCAGAACAGACGGTAGCGCGCTGGTAGCCCGCGTCCCTTCGCGCGGCGAAAGCGGCTGAGATCGCCAGCGAGTCGGAAGTCTGGGTGATCCGGATCGGCTGGAACGATCGTTTCGATGATCCGTACGACCGCCGCGAACAGCTTCACGTCCGGATGGTCGCCTCGTCCGACGCGTTCCGCCTTCGCCGCGGCAGCGGCGAGCGTGTCGAACCGCTGGCGGAAGTGCGGATGGAAGTACAGAGCCCACTCGCTCGCGGCACGGTGATCCGCCGTCGGCTACTTCCGTGGGCGCGCGCTGGCGCGATGAGCGTCGATGATGCGATGCGCGCGGTCGAGCAGAGGCCGCGCGTCGACAAGCTTCTCGGGATGGGCGAACGCGTCCTTCGCGAGGTACTCGAGGAATCTGGCGAATTCGGGCTCGTCCTCGATGGATCGGAACGCATCCGGCTTCGTCAAGACGATGCCGCGGTCGGTGTCATAGAGGACCGCGTCCTCAGCGATGCCATGGCGTTCCAGCCAGGCGCGCGGGATCACGGCGGCTCGCGACCCGCCGCTCCTGTGGAGCTTGACACGCTTCCGTTCTTCCACAGCGAGAGTATAGCGACTTGTAGCTATCAACGCCACGTGCGAGGCGTCCGACCCGGAGTCAACGAACGCCGCACCGCGTGGTCCTACGAGCCGATCGACCGCCGGACCAGGGAATCAGCAAGCGTCGCGCGGACCCGGCGGACGGTCACGCGGCCAAACCCTCCAGCACCCGGGTCAGCGCGTCGCGCCAGTCGCCGCGCGCTTCGACGATCGACGCGCGGACCTGCCGCTGGCCGTGCTGGGCCTTCGGGAACACCGAAAGCAGGACGCGGCGCTGGGCGTCGCCGAGGTCGCGGCCCATGACGATGCGCAGCTCCGGGCCGCGCACCCGGACCTCGGTCGCGCCGGCCTTCACCGCGCGCAGCTTCACCTCGACGCCGTACAGGAGGTTGCGCATCGGCTCGGGCGGCAGGCCGTAGCGGTCCTGCAGCTCTTCGCGCAGTCCCTGAAGCTCGTCGAGCTCGCGGAGCTCCGCGATGCGGCGGTACAGCTCGAGCTTGCGGGCGCGGGCCGGGATGTACGTGTCCGGGATGGCGGTCGAGAGCGAGAGATCGACCACCACGTCCGATGCCGCCGGCGCCAGCGGTCGCAGGCCGCGCTGCTCGTTGACGGCTTCTTCGAGCAGCTGCGCGTACAGCTCGAAGCCGACGGCGGCGACGTGCCCGTGCTGCTCCGCACCGAGGATGTTGCCCGCGCCGCGGATCTCGAGGTCGTGCATCGCGATCTTGAACCCCGCGCCGAGCTCGCTCGCCTCGAACACGGCCTGCAGGCGCATCCGGGCCTGCTCGGTGAGGCTCGCCTCCTTGTTGTAGAGCAGGTACGCGTAGGCCTTCTCGGCGCTGCGGCCGACGCGACCGCGGAGCTGGTAGAGCTGCGCGAGGCCGAGCGTGCCGGCGCGGTCGATGATGATCGTGTTCACGTTCGGGATATCGAGGCCCGACTCGATGATCGTCGTGCATACGAGCACGTCGTGGTCCTGGTCCGCGAAGTCCACCATCACCCGCTCGAGCTTCCGCTCGTCCATCTGGCCATGCCCGACGATGAACTTCGCGGTCGGGACGAGCTGGCGCAGCCGCTCCGTCTCCTGCTCGATGCCGATGACCCGGTTGTGCACGTAGTAGGTCTGGCCACCCCGGTCGAGCTCGCGCACGATCGCCTCGCGGATGACGTCGTCGCTCCGCTCCACGACGTGCGTCTCGATCGGCTGGCGGTCTTCGGGCGGCGTCTCGATGACGCTGATGTCGCGCACGCCCGAGAGGGCCATGTGCAGCGTGCGCGGGATCGGCGTCGCGGTCATGGAGAGGACGTCGACCTCCGTGCGCATCGACTTGAGGCGCTCCTTGTGCCGCACGCCGAACCGATGCTCCTCGTCGATGACCACCAGACCGAGATCGCGGAAGCTCACGTCCTTCTGGAGGACGCGGTGCGTCCCGACGACGATGTCCACGTCGCCGGTCTTGATCCGCTCGACGGTCTCCCTCTGCTCGGCCGGCAGCCGGAAGCGCGACAGCATCTCGATCTTCACCGGGAACGTCGC
>DASYXA010000009.1:0-6241 GCA_035935465.1 Candidatus Limnocylindria bacterium
CGCTCCCGATGTTCGCCTGCGGCGCGACGCCGGTCCACGCGCCGTTGGAGGCGCTCCCATTGCCGGCGATCAGGCCGGCGACGTGGGTGCCGTGCCCGCCCGGGTCGCCGTTCGACTGCTCGCCGGTGAAGTCCACGCGCGCGACGATCCGGCCGGCCAGATCCGGGTGGTCCGCGACGCCGCTGTCGATGACCGCGACGCCGATGCCCTTGCCCGAGACGCCGAGGGACCGCCAGGCCTGCGGCGCGTTCACCGCGACGATGCCGGCCTCGGTCGCCGCCGCGGCAGCGTCCTCCGCCTCCCAGGAGACGTCGAACGCCTGGTCGCCGACGATGCGCTCGATGGTCGAGCCCTTCCTCGAGGCGGCGACGATCTGGGCGCCGGTCAGCGTGCCGGAGGCCCCGCCGACGATCGAGAGCGTGCGGCGCTGGCCGTCCGTCGAGGTGATCTCGTCCTGGGCCCGCTTCACCCGCTCGCGGTTGTCGTCGCCGGCCTGCCGGCCGCCGGTGCCGCCGCCGTTCAGCGGGGCGGTCTTCGCGGCCGCCGACTTCGCGGCGCCGCGAACGATCACCGCGAAGCGGGCGTTCGGGTTCGCCTTGGCGGCGGCGAGGAGCGCCGGGTCGATGTTCGACGGCCGGCTCTTCGATTCGGCGACGAGCGGCGTCGCGCCGATGAACATCGCGGCGACGGCCACTCCGACGATCCAGCGCGCCATGAGCCTCGAACCCACCTCGGCCACCCTCCGCGACCTCCCCTGGTCGCCGAGGGAGTTGTACCGGTCGGGGTAGGCCGGGGGACACCCCATTCGGGGGATTCGGCGACATCGACACCCCGCTGCGACCGCGCATACGCCGCGCTCATGAGGCCACTCATCAAATCGGATGAGCGCGCCATCGGCCGCGAGATGGAGCTAGCGGTTCCGCTCCGAACGCACGAAGAAGAACGTGCCGACGACGATGCAGACGAGGAACGCGGGCCCGATGACCTCGAGGTTCGCCGACGGGCTCTGGAGCACGACGTGGTCGTAGTCAGGGGTGCCGGCGTAGAAGACGCCGCGGACGAAGTCCACCGCGTAGCGGAGCGGCGCGATGCGGGACGCGATCTCGAGGTACCACGGCATCACCTGGATCGGCGTGAACACGCCCGCGAGGAAGAACTGCGGCAGGAAGATGAACGGGAACACCTGGTTCGCGGCCCGCTGGTTGTTCAGGAACGCGAGCACGAGCACGCCGAACGCGCCGCCGAAGAACGCGACCACCAGGCCGGTGAGGATGAGTGCCCCGAGCTGCCCGGCCGAGATCGGGATCCCGATCACCAGGCCGAACGCGATGATCGCGAGGGCCTGCGGCAGCGCGACGAGCGTCTCGCCCAGGATCCGGCCGGCGATGATCGTGTACCGCGAGACCGGGGCGATGAACAGCTCCTGGCTGAAGTCGTTCTCCCGGTCGATGACCAGCGAGATCATGCCCATCGCGGTGCTCTGGAACAGCGTCTGCGCGTACACGCCGGTGAACGTGAGCGTGAGGAAGTCGAAGCCCGGCGCCCGGCCGAAGTTCGCGGACAGCGTCCCGCCCAGCGCGCCGATGAAGATGAACGGGAAGATGACCGTCGTGATGAGCCGCGCGCGGTCCCGCAGCAGCTTCGTGAGATCGCGCTGCGCGAGGGCCAGGATCGAGTGGAGCTCCCCGGCGGCGATCACGACCGCGCCAGGACCTTGATGTACGCGTCCTCGAGCGACGGCGCGACCGTACGGACCGTGGTGAGCGGCGTGTCGATCGAGCGGAGGATCGCGTGCGCCCCGCGCTCGGTGAGCGGGATCTCGAACAGCGGCGTCTCGCGGTGCGCAATGTCCCGCGCGACGAGCTCGCGGCGGAGCGCGTCGCGGTCCGCCGCGTCGACCACGAGGTACTCGTGGGTGAGGTCCTGCTTCACGCCGGCCGGCGTGCCCTCCGCGACGATCCGGCCCTTGTCGAGGATGCAGATGCGGTCGGCGTCCTCGGCCTCATCGAGGTAATGGGTCGTGAGGAACACGGTCGCGTGCGTCTCCGCCCGGACCGCGCGAAGGTAGTCCCACAGCGCGCGGCGGCTCGCCGCGTCGAGTCCGGACGTCGGCTCGTCGAGGAACAGCACCCGCGGCCGGTGCATGAGGCTCCGCACGATCTCGAGCTTGCGCTTCATGCCGCCCGAGAACGTCTTCACCGGCTTGAACATCTCGCGCTCGATGCCGAGGATCGCCGAGAGCTCGCGGACGCGCTCGCGATACGCGAGCGGCATGAGCGGGAAGAACGGCCGGTACGGAAAGAGCCCGTACAGCACCGCGTGCAGCCGGACGTTCTCCTCCGCGGTGAGGTTCAGGTCGAGGCTCGGCTTCTGGAAGATGATGCCGACCGATCGGCGGACGCCCCGCGGGTCCGTGGCGAGGTCGTGACCGTCGATGAGCGCGACGCCGGACGTGGGCGCGAGCGTCGTCGTCAGGATCGAGATGGTCGTGGTCTTCCCCGCCCCGTTCGGTCCGAGCAGCGCGAAGAGCTCGCCGGCCTTCACCGAGAAGCTGATGCCGTCGACCGCGTTGAGCTCGGCGCCTTTGTAGCGCTTCACGAGGTCGGTGACGACGATCGTCTCGGTCGCGAGCGGCAGCGCGACGCGCGCTCGCCCCTCGGTGGCGACGGTCATGCGGCGCGGGCCGCGGTGATCGCGTCGGCGAGCGTGAAGCGCCCCAGGTAGATCGCGCGGCCGACGATCACCCCGCGAAGCCCCCGGTGTTTCAGCCTCGCGAGCGCCCGGATGTCGTCGACCGATCCGATCCCGCCGGAGTAGATGAGGTCACCGCCGAACGCCCGCGCGACGGCCTCGGTCGACGGGATGTCGAGGCCCTGGAGCGTGCCGTCCACCGACACGTTCGTATAGATGAGCGTCGGCACGCCGAGGAGCGCGATCTCGCGCGCCAGGTCGGCGGCGTTCACGTCGGTCGTCGTCGTCCAGCCGTGCGCGGCGACCATCCCGCCGCGCGCGTCCACCGCGACGGCGAGGCCGTCCGCGTGGCGGTCCACGAGCCGCCCGATGAGCTCCTGGTCGCCGATCGCCGCGGTGCCGACGACGATGCGCGACACGCCGGCCTCGGCGAACGCCTCGGCGGTGTCGAAATCGCGGATCCCGCCGCCGGCCTGGATCTGGACGGTGAACCGGTTCGCGATCGCCCGGATGTGCTGGAGGTTCGCGGGGATCCCGGTCCGCGCTCCGTCGAGGTCGACGACGTGCAGCCACTCAGCGCCGTCGGCGACCAGGCGTTTCGCGGCCTCGAGCGGCGACTTCGCCACTTCCTCGACGGTCGCGAAGTCGCCGCGCGTCATGCGCACGACCCGTCCGCCGAGCAGATCGATCGCGGGATAGACGATCACGCGCTCATGGTACGGAGGGCAGCGCCGCGATCAGCCGCTCCACGCTGCCGGTGAGGCGGTAGCGCTCGCCGAGCGCGCGCGCCTTCGCCGCGTCGCGCGGCGCCGCGGGGATGGAGCCGTCGCCGCCCGTCACCGGCGCGTCCGCGACCGGCGCGACGACCCGGCGGGCGGCCTCGAGGTACGCGGCGGACCGGTTCAGCTTCTGGCGGATCGAGGGGTTGAGATCCGGTGCCGCGAGCGCGGCGTCGAGCGAGCCGTGCCGCCGCAGCAGATCGCTCGCGGTCTTGGCGCCGATGCCCGCGACCCCGGGCAGCCCGTCCGACGGATCGCCGCGCAGGAGCGCGTAATCGAGGTAGCGGTCGCCCGGGATCCCGTACTTCGCGGCGATCCAGCCCTCGTCGACCAGGGCGAGCTCGCTCACGCCGCGCAGCGTGTAGAGGACCGTCACCCGCGGATCGCGCACGATGGCGAAGAGGTCGCGGTCGCCGGTGACGATCTCGACCCGCTCCGTCGTCCCCGCGGCGAGCGTCGCGATCACGTCCTCGGCCTCGAACCCCTCGGCCTCGGCGTACGAGAGGCCGATCGCATCGAACAGCTCGAGCAGGATCGGGAACTGGAGCCCGACGTCGTCCGGCGGATCATCGGGTCCGGCCAGGCGATGGGTCTTGTACGTCGGTAGCGCCTCGACCCGGAACGCCGGGCGCCAGTCGTTGTCGAGCGCCGCGAAGAACCGCCCCGGCTTCCGGTCCGGCAACAGCCGGCTCACGAAGTTGAGGAAGCCCATGGCCGCGTGGACCTTCGTGCCGTCGGCCGCGCGGAGCTCGGGGACGGCGTGATACGCGCGGTACAGGAGGCTGGCCGCGTCGAGGAGGAGCAGGGGCCGGCCGGCGGTCGCCTCAGGCCCTCGCGGGCGCCTTCGCGAACACGCTCTCGATCGCGGCGATGACGCGATCGTTCTCCGGCCGCGTGCCGATCGACACGCGGAGGCAGCGGGCGCAGCCCGGCCACATCGAGATGTCGCGGATGAGCACGCTGTGCTCGAGGAACTTCGCGTGCACCTCCGCCGGCCCCCGCGAGTCCCCGGCCAGCCGGAACAGCAGGAAGTTCGTCACCGACGGGAACGCCTCGACGCCCGGCGCGCGCCGGAGCGCGTCGTACACGCGAGCGCGCTCGGTCGCGCACTCGGCGATGCGCCGGCGCACGTCGTCCTCCCGCTTCGCGATCTTCGCGCCGACGACCGTCGTGAGCGGGCTCACGTTGTACGGGAGCTGCGCCGCGCGGAAGATCTCGCCGACACGCGGATCGACGATGAGCAGGCCGAGCCGCAGGCCGGCGGCCGCGTGGACCTTGGAGAACGTCTTGGTCACGATGATGTTCGGGTGCGCGGCGATCCGCGGGACCACGGTGTTCCCGCTGAAGTCGCTGTACGCCTCGTCGACCAGGACGACGGTCTCCGGGTACCGCTCGGCCACCGCGAGGATGACCGCCTCGTCGACGAGGTTGCCGGTCGGGTTGTTCGGGGTCGTGAACACGACGATGTGCGGCTTCGTGCGCGCCATCGCCGCGAGCGCCGCGTCCATCGTGACGTCGTATGGCAGCCCGATCTGCGCTTCGACCACGGTGCCGCCGGCGATCTGGGTGAGCCGCGCGTGCATCGAGTACGTCGGCTGGAACAGGAGCGTCGCGCGGCCGTGGCCGCCGAACACGAGGAACACGTTGAGCAGCAGCTCGTTGCTGCCGTTGCCGAAGATGAGCTGCTCCGGCGCGATCCCGTGCCGGGCGGCGAGCGTCGCGCGCAGGTCCGCGGTGGCCGCGGCGGACGGATACCGGTTCAACAGGATGTCGTCGAGCTCCCGCGGCTCCAGGTAGCGGCCGGCGGGGTTCGGCTCGGGCCACTCGTTCGCGTTCACGCGGACGTCGGCCACGAGCTGCTGGGTGCGGTACGCCTGGACCGTCTCGAGATCGGCGCGCGGTCGCGGCAGCCGGTCGCTCATCCGCATAGCCTGCCACACATGCGGAAGATCGCGGTCCTCTGCGGCGGCGTGGGTGCCGCGCGCTTCCTCTCCGGCCTCGTGACCGTGGTCGACCCCGCGGCGGTGACCGCGATCGTGAACGTCGCGGACGACGACGAGTTCCACGGCCTGTACGTGAGCCCCGACATCGACACCGTGCTCTACACGCTCGCCGGCGTCGTCGACGAGGCCCAGGGGTGGGGCCGGCGCGGCGACACGTTCCACGCGCAGGAGGAGCTCGCGCGCTTCGGCGAGGACTCGTGGTTCCGCCTCGGGGACCGCGACCTCGCGGCGCACATCCACCGGACCCGGCTCCTGCGCGACGGGATGTCGATGACCGACGTCGTGGACGGCATGCGTCAGGCCCTGGGCGTCCGCGCCCGGATCCTCCCCGCGACCGACGGCCGGCAGCGCACGATGGTCCGCACAGCGAGCGGATGGATCGCGTTCCAGGAGTACTTCGTGAAGCGCCGGACCGCGGATGACGTGCGGGAGCTGCGCTTCGAGCCCGAGGCCATCCCGACCGTGCACGCGCGCGCGGCGATCGCGGACGCGGACGTCGTGGTGATCGCCCCGAGCAACCCGTTCGTGAGCATCGGTCCGATCCTCGCGCTGGCCGGGATGCGCGATGCGGTCCGCTCCGCGCGCGCGAAGCTGGTGGCGGTGAGCCCGATCGTCGGCGGTGCCGCGATCAAGGGCCCCGCCGCCGCGATGCTCGCCGCGCTCGGCCACGAGGTCTCGGCGCTCGGCGTCGCGCGCCTGTACGCCGACCTCGCGAGCGCGCTCGTCGTCGACGAGGAGGATCGCGCCCTCGTCCCGGCGATCGAGGCG
>DASYXA010000010.1:0-13367 GCA_035935465.1 Candidatus Limnocylindria bacterium
CTCGCGATTCCCGAATCCCGAGGGCGTGTCGCTGAAGACGTTCGGCGCGCACTTCGCGCAGGTCGAGGTCGACGTACGCACCGGCGAGGTGTTCGTCGAGCACGTCGTCGCCGTGCACGACATCGGTCGGGTGATCAATCCGCTCACCGCGACGTCGCAGGTCGAGGGCGGTGTGATCCAGGGCCTCGGCTTCGCGTTGAGCGAGGAGCGCGTCGTCGACCGGCCGACCGGTCGCGTCGTGAACGGCAACCTCGAGGGCTACAAGATCCCGACCGTCAAAGACGTTCCGCGGATCACCGTTCGCTTCATCGACGACCCCGATCCGAAGGCGAACAACATCGGAGCGAAGGGCCTGGGCGAGCCGCCGATCATCCCGCTGCCTGCCGCGATCGCCAACGCCGTCGCGAACGCGATCGGTGCCCGCGTGCGCACCGCGCCGATCACGCGCCAGCGCGTGCTCGAGGCGTTGAGCCTTCAGCGGACGCGGCCGGAGGCCGCGGTGAGCACGGAGCTGCAGAGCCCTCAGCGGACGCGGCCGCAGGCCGCGGTGAGGAGCAGATGAAGCCGTTCGCGTACGCCAAGCCGAAGGCGGTGACCGAGGCGCTCGACCTCGCGCGCGGCGGCGCCACCGTGATGGCCGGCGGCACGGACCTCCTCGGCCTCATGAAGGACGGGATCGCCGCTCCGGAGCGGATCGTCGACATCCGCGCGCTCGAGCCGTTGCGCGGCTGGTCGCGAACGAAGGGCAAGGGCCTCCGCATCGGCGCGCTCGTTGCGCTCGCGGAGCTCGAGACGTCGGAGGACCTTGCGAAGGTCCTGCCGATCGTCGGCGAGGCGCTGCGGCCGGCCGCGACGCTCCAGCTGCGGAGCATGGGCACGGTCGGAGGCAACCTCCTGCAGCGCAACCGGTGCTGGTACTTCCGCGACGAGGCATATCCGTGCTGGCTGAAGGGCGGCGTGCGCTGCTTCGCGGTCGACGGCGACAACCGGCTGCACGCGATCATCGGCGCCGAGGAGTGCGTCGCGGTCGCGCCGTCGGACCTGGCCCCCGCGCTCATCGCGTACGACGCGAGCGTCGTGCTCACGGGCTCGCGCGGCCAGCGGACGATGCCGCTCTCGGATCTCTTCGTCGCGCCGCACGGACGCGTGCGGCGCGAACACGCGATCGCGCCGGACGAGCTCGTCGTCGAGGTCCGCGTGCCGGAGAACGCGCTGGCCCGCCGGGGCGCGTTCGAGAAGGCGATGGAGCGCAAGACCTGGAGCTTCGCGCTCGTGTCGGTCGCGGTCTCGGTCAAGGTGATCGGCGGCGTCGTCCGCGACGCGCGCATCGTGCTCGGCGGCGTCGCGCCGGTGCCGTGGCGGGCGCGCGACGCGGAGAAGCTGCTCGAAGGGCGCAGGCTGGATGACGCGGCGTGCCAGGCCGCGGCGGACGCCGCGCTTGAGAAGGCCGAGCCGCTCAAGGACAACGGCTACAAGGTCCCGCTCGCGCGCGAGCTCGTCCGGCGCACGCTCCGCCGTCTCGCATGACGGCGGACGCGGAGCTCATCCGGCTCGAGCTCGACAACCAGATCGCGGGCGGTCGCGCGTTCGTCGCGGGCACGGCCGAGATCGCGAAGCGCTACGGCGGTTCGTTCGACGTGGTCGCGGGACTGTCGGTCCCGACGTGCGCGGCCTGGGACCACCCGCTGTTCAACCGCGTGATCGGCGCGGGCATCCTCGGCCCGCTCGACGAGCGCGGCATCGAGGCGGTCGTGCGGCACTTCGGCGAGAAGGGGCGGACCGCGTGCGTCGAGGTGTATCCGGGCACCACGCCCCCCGGGCTCCTCGCCGCGCTCGAGCGCGCCGGGTTCACCGACTCCGGCCACGGATTCGAGTCGCACGTCCTCGAGACCGGCCACGCGCCCGACGCGGCGATCTCCGGCGTGACCGTCCGCCGCGTGACCGCCGCCGGACTCCGGCAGCTCGGCGAGCTCGTCCGTGACGGCTTCGACATGGGCGCCGACCCGAAGCTCGGGCCGTTCTTCGCCGACCTCACCGTGGCATCGCTCCACGCGTTGGGCGCGAACGGCGCCGGGTTCATCGGGTCGGTCGATGGCGAGGACGCGGGTACCGGCGTCCTCGTGCTCACCGAGCGCGTCGCGGGCTGCTACTCGGGCAGCGTGATCGAGCGGTTCCGCGGACGCGGGATCCAGAAGGCCCTGATCGCGGCGCGGATCCGTGAGGGTCTCGCGCGCGGCCGGCGGATCTTCATCTCGCAGACCGATCCGGATTCGCCGAGCGGCCACAACCTGCACGACCTCGGCTTCCGCACGCTCTACCGCGCGACCTGGCTCACCCGCCCGGCGTGACCACCGAGCTCACCGCCGCGGAGGCCCGCACCCTCGCGCTGCACGCGCAGGGCTTCATCGGCCCGCGCGATCCCGACGTGCGCACGATGCTCCGGCGCGTCGGCGCCGTGCAGCTGGACACGATCTCGGTCCTCGCGCGCTCGCACGAGCTGGTCGCGTACGCGCGCCTCGGTCCCGTTGATCGGGCGGCGATCGAGGGCGTGTACTGGGGCACGCCTCCGCGCGCCTTCGAGGGGATCGCCCACGCCTACTGCGTCCTCCCGATGGAGCTCTGGCCGCACCTCGCCGCGAGGCGCCGGCTCAGCGCGCGGCGGTGGCATCCGCGCCGCCCGGCGGAGAAGCAGGCGATGCGAGCGGTGCTCGCGGCGCTGAAGGCGCGCGGCCCGCTCACCGCCTCGGACCTGGGCGGCTCGCGAAGCAAGGCGCCGCGGCCCGAGAACGTCTGGTGGCACTGGTCCGCCGAGAAGATCGCGCTCGAGCGGCTGCTCGGGATCGGCGAGATCGTCTGCGTCGAACGGCGACAGTGGCGGCGGGTGTACGACCTCGCCGAGCGCGCCGTGCCGGCCCGGCTGCTCGCGACCCACGAGGACGATCCGACGTGTCACGAGACGCTCATCACGCTCGCGGCGGACCGTTTGGGCGTCGGGACGCTCACCGACCTGCGCGGCTACTTCGGCTGGATGGGAGTGAGCCTCCCCGCTGCCCGCGCCGCGATCGAGCGCGCGGGGCTCGTGCCGGTGACGGTGCGCGGCTGGAACGAGGAGGCCTGGGCGTCGCGCAGGGCGTTGCGCGCGCTGGCCGCCGGGATCCGCGGCAGTCACCGCACGGCACTCATCTCGCCGTTCGACTCGCTCATCTGGGACCGGCCGCGGACGGCGCGGATCTTCGCGTACGCGCACAAGTTCGAGGCGTACGTGAAGGCTCCGGACCGTGTGCACGGCTACTTCGTGATGCCGGTGCTGGCCGGCGGCAAGCTCGTCGGCCGGGTGGATCCCGGCCGGGTCGGGACGACCCTCGTCGCGAAACGTGTGAGCGGCGAGCCGGCGGCCGCGAAGCAGGTCGCCCGCGCGCTCGTCGAGGCGGCGCGGTGGGTCGGCTGCGACGACGTCTCGGTGGCGGAGGCCCGGCCCGCGCCGTTCAAGGCGGCGCTCCGTGCGGCGCTCAAGACCGAGCGGTGACCACGTTCGCGCTCGCGCTGGTCCTCGCGTCGGCCGCCGCGCACGCCACGTGGAACTTCTTCGCGAAGCGCGCCGCGGGCGGCATCCCGTTCCTCTGGCTGGCGCTGACGAGCGCGATCCCGCTGTACGCGCCCGTCGCGCTCGCGGTGCTCGCCATCAGCGGGGCGACGATCGGCCCGGTCGAGATCCTCTGGATGACCGTCAATGGCGCGCTCAACGTCGCGTACTTCACCTTCCTGCAGCGCGGGTACCGGGCCGGCGATCTGGGCATCGTCTACCCGATCGCGCGCGGGACCGGCCCGGTCCTGGCGACGATCGCCGCGATCCTCGTCTTCGGCGAGCGCCCCACGCCGCTCGCGCTCGCGGGTGCGCTCGGCATCGCGATCGGCGTGTTCGTGCTCACCGGCGACCCGCGGAAGCTGCGGCAGCGCGGCGCCGGCGCGGCCGTCGGGTACGCGTTGCTCACCGGCGTCACGATCGCGACGTACACGCTCTGGGACAAGCGCGGCGTCAGCGCGCTGCTCATCCCGCCGGTCCTCTACGAGTGGGGTTCGAACATCGCTCGGGCCGCGATCCTGACGCCGCTCGCGCTCCCGCGCTGGCCCGAGATCCGGGCCGAGTGGCGCGCGAACCGGACGGCCGTGCTCGCCGTCGCGACGCTCTCGCCGCTCGCGTACATGCTGGTCCTGACCGCGCTCGCGATCAGCCCGGTGAGCTATGTCGCCCCGGCCCGCGAGATCGGGATCCTCTTCGGCGTGCTCATCGGCGCGCGGACGCTCGCGGAGGCGGATATCGGAAGGAGATCGATCGCGGCGATCCTGATGGTCGGGGGGGTCATCGCGCTCGCCCTCGGCTAGTCTCAGCCGCCGGATGAGCGAGGGGCTGCTGCTCGAAGCCCAGCGGGTCGAGCGGACGATCGCGCGGATCCGCTGGGCCGCGGCCGCGCTCGACATCCTCCTCGGGCCGTTCTTCCCGAACCTGTGGCTCCTCGGCGTGTTCCTGTTGGGCGTCACGATCATGGCGTACGGCCTCGTCGTGCTGCGCGCATCGGGACGGGCGACGTCGCTCGAGCGTCACCGCCGGATCGCCGCGCTCTCCTTCGCATGCGATCTCACCGTCCTCGTGATCGCGCTGTTCCTGTTCTCGAACGACCCGGGCTGGGTCACATTCATCATCGCGATCGTCGTGGTGATGACCGGCGCGTTCCGGTTCGGCACGGTCGGCGCGTGGAGCGCCGCCATCGTGTCGTCCATCGGATACCTCGCGGCGGCTGCGTTCCGTCAGCTGTCGTTCGGCTTCGTGACGCCGCCCGAGCGCGCGCTGTTCGTCGTGTCGGTGTTCGGGCTCTCCGCGCTCCTCCTCGACCGCGGCCTGCGCGAGCTCCGTCAGCTCCGCGACGAGCGCGAGGGACTCATCACCGGGCTGCAGCGGCGTGTCGCCGAGGACGCGGCACTCGAGCAGGTCATGCGCATCGTGGCCGGGATCCCGTCGGCCGACGCGATCGTGCCCGCCGTGCTGCGTGCGAGCCGCGACGTGCTCCGCTTCGATCGCGCGACGGTGTTCGTCGCGGATGAAGAGCTCGGCCGGTACCGGCCGCTCTTCCGCCTCGCGGCGAGCGCGGAGGCCGAGGCGATGCCGCCGCCGCGCCTCCGGTTGGGCGAGGGGCTTCTGGGCGTGGCCATGGCCGGCGGCTCGACGCTGCTCGTGCGCGATCTGCTCGCCGACCCGAGGTACGTCCCGGTGCGCCCGAACGAGGAGGCGCGATCGGTCATCCTCGTGCCGCTGCGCGTGCGTGGTCGTACCGTCGCGGTCTTCTCCCTCTCGCGCGCGCTGCCGGACGCGTTCGGCGCGGACGACGTGCGGCTCGCCGAGACGGTCGCCGGGCTCGTCGCCCAGGTGCTCGAGAACGAGCGACTCTTCGCGGAGGCGAGCCGGGCCGAGGCGCTCCGCGCCGCCGACAAGCTGAAGAACGAATTCCTCGCCACGATCAGCCACGAGCTCCGCACGCCGATCACGGTGATCGGCGGCTCGCTCGAGCTGCTGGCGCAGGGCCGCGCGAGCGACACGACGCAGCTCATCGCGCAGGCCCGCCGCCACGTCGAGCGGCTCGATCGGACGGTGCAAGACCTGCTCGACCTCGCGCATCTCCAGGAAGCACGCATCGAGCTCGAACGCGAATACGTCTCGCCGGGCGTGCTCCTCAACGAGGCGGCCGCGGCACACGCCGTACTCGCCTCGAAGCGCGGGCAGGGCATCGCCGTCGCCGACGATGGCGCTCCGCCGCTCGCGTACGTCGACCGCCGGCGCATTCAGCAGATCCTCGGGAATCTGGTGGCGAATGCGGTCCGCTACGCACCCGAGCGGAGCACGATCACGCTCGCCGCCGCGGTGGGCGACGGCCGGCTGCGCCTCACGGTGAGCGACGAGGGCCCGCCGATCCCCGCTGCCGAGCGCGAGCGCCTGTTCGACAAGTTCTATCGCCGGCCCGCGCATCGCGACGAGCCGGGCGGATCGGGCCTCGGCCTCGCGATCGCGAAGACCCTGGCGGAGCTGCACGGCGGGACGGTGCTCGTCGAAGACCGCGCTCCGACCGGCAACACCTTCGTCGTCGAGCTCCCGGTATGAGGGTGCTCATCGTCGACGACGAGCCTGACGTCGCGGGCCTGGTGCGCATGGGCATCGCCTACCAGCGGCCCGAGTACGAGCTCGCCGAATCCCACAGCGGCGCGGATGCGCTCGCGCGCGCCGCCCGCGAGGCCTGGGACCTCGTCATCCTCGATCTTTCGATGCCCGAGCTCGACGGTTTCACGGTCCTCGGCGCGTTGCGCGGCGGCGGCAGCGATGTGCCGATCATCGTGCTCACCGCGCGCGACGCGGAGCAGGACCGCGTGCGCGGCCTCGAGCTCGGCGCCGACGACTACGTGACGAAGCCGTTCAGCCAGAAGGAGCTCGTCGCGCGCATCGACGCGGTCATGCGCCGCTATCGCGCAGGGGCCGAGGCGACGCGCGCGAACGCGCTCGTCCGCGGCGATCTGCGCATCGACTTCGCGCAGCGCAAGGTCACGGTCCGGGGGCACCCCGTCGCGCTCACGCCGACCGAATACAACCTGCTGTTCCAGCTCGCGACGAACCCGGGAAGGATCATGACCCACCACGAGCTGCTCAAGAAGGTCTGGGGCGACGAATACCGCGAGGAGGTCCACTACCTCAAGGTGTACGTGGGCCGCCTGCGGACGAAGCTCGAGCGCGACCCCGGGAAGCCCGAGCTCATCCTCACCGCCCGCGGCGTCGGCTACCAGTTCCCCGCGGCTTAGTGCCGCAGGGCGACGTCGGCGCCTTCGATCGCGAGGAGCCGGCGTTTCACATCGAGCCCGCCGGCGTACCCGACGAGCGATCCGTTCGAGCCGACCACGCGATGGCACGGCACGACGATCGGGATCGGATTCGAATTCAGCGCGCCGCCCGCCGCGCGCGAGGCCTTCTCGTTGCCGGCTCTGCGCGCGACCGACCGATACGTGCTGACGTCACCGAACGGGATCTTCGCCGTTGCCCTGAGGATCTTCGTCTGGAACGGCGTGAGCCCGGAGAGATCGACGTCGATGTCGAAGTCGCGCCGCCGGCCCCGGAAGTACTGATCGAGCTCGCGGGCGAGCGCGCTCGACCGCTTCGGATCCGGCACGACGCCCGGCCCGTACACGCGCACGAGGCGCCGCAGCTCGCGCTCGGACGGCTCGTCGCCGTAGTGGATCGTCGTCACGCCCTTCGGGCCGATCGCCACCCAGAGCGGGCCGAGCGGCGAGCCGAGCACGCCGTACCCGACCGTCGCGAGCCCTTCCTTCTTCGCCCTCGCGAGCAGCCGCTCGCGCGCCTCGCCGATCACCAGGTCCATCGTCATCTCTCGGCCACCGCCGCTTTCACTTTCTTCAACGCGTCGCTCACCCGGGCCCGCGCCGCCTCCTCCGAGCACTCGAGCGCCGCGGCGATCTCGGCGTAGGGGAGCCCCTGCAGCTTCCGCAGCACGAACGCCGCGCGCTGCCCTGCCGGCAGCGTCTCGACCGCGCCCGCGAGGTCCGCGAGCGCGACGTCATCACGCTCCGGCGCCGCGAGGGCGAGGTCCTCCACGTTCGCGACGACGCGCTTCGCGCGGCGCTCGCGGTCGATCGCGCGGTTCGTCGCGATCCGGTACAGCCAGGCCCGCTCGTTGCCCCGCCGTGGCGGGGGCCACGCCCGGAACGCGGCGAGGAACGTGTCCTGGTAGAGGTCCTCCGCGTCGGCCCGCTGCCCCGAGATCCGCAGGGCGTACGCGAACAGCTCGCGCTCGTGGCGCTCCAGGAGCTGGCCGAAGGTCAGCGCATCGTCCACTCGGTAAGTAGAACGGAGGAGACGGCGTCCTGTGAGCCGCGTCTTGACGGCATGCAAAGTTGCATGCATCATCGCCGGGATGGCCCGCTCCGTCCGCTCCCGCGAGAAGGTCGATCTGCAGGTGCGCGGCGTGCCGTCCGCGCTCCGCCGGCGCCTCGGCGAGAAGGCCGCGCGGCAAGGCGTCTCGATGAGCCGCTTCGTCATCACGCTCCTCGAGGAGAACGTGGACCGGCCCGCGACGATCGACGACTGGCTCGCCGAGCTGGACGCCGAACGGACCGATCGCGCCGGCTCGTTCACGCCGTCGGCCTCGCTCCGCGAGCTGCGCAACGAGCTGGACCGCAGCTGATCGTCCTTGACGCCTCGGCCGCCCTCGATCTCATTTTCGCGCCGCGCCCGCTTGCCGCGATCGCGACGGCCCTGCGAGGCGAGGCGGTGCACGTGCCGGCGATCTTCGACGCCGAGGCCTACGCGGTCGTGCGCCGCGAGCTTCGGCGTGGCCGGCTGAGCGAGGCCGCCGGCCTCGCCGCGCTCTTCCACATCCGGCGACTGACCGCCGCGCGTCACGCCATCGGCCCGCTGTTGCTGGATGCGTTCAGCGTCAGAGATCGGTTCGGCGCGCACGACGTGTTCTACGCGGTCCTTGCCCGCCGCCTCGGTGCGACGCTCGTGACGACCGACAAGCCGCTGAGTAGGGCGTGCGCCGGTTACGTGCGCGTGGAGATGTTGTCCGGAGAAACGCCGAGGGCGGGGCGATGACCCAGCTGCACGAGGCACTCGAGACGCGCGTTCGCGACTGGCGAGCTGCGGGCTACCCGACCGGCTACGCGGCGATCGGGGAGATCTTCGCGCACGCCGTCGAGGGCGAGGTCGATGGCCGGCCCTTCCCGGCGAGCGGCTCGCTGCGGTATCTCCGCGCCGCGCAGTACCGCGCGCTCGAGGTGTACTGGTATCTCCGTCTGGTGGCCGGCACGCCACGGGTGCCGGCCCTGTACGCCGCGCTGTTCCCGCGTCCGAGCGACCGTCTCGAGGCGCTCGGTCTGGGCGCTCCGGACCTTGAACGGATCGCGCTCGATGACGGCCTCGACGGTCTCCTCTCGCGGATCGCGGGCGATCCCGCGTTCGCCGCGCGCCACGATCTCGACGCCCTGCGGGAGTCGTTCGTCTTGGAGTACCCGAGCTGGATCCTCGCCCTCGCGATGGGTGCGGGAAAGACGGTGCTCATCGGCGCGATCGTCGCGACCGAGTTCGCGATGGCGATCGAGTATCCGCGCGCGGAGCTGCAATTCGTCGAGAACGCCCTCGTGTTCGCGCCGGGCAAGACGATCATCGAGTCGCTCCGCGAGCTCGCCCGCATCCCGTACGAGCGTCTCCTTCCGCCGCGGCTGCTCAAACCGTTCCTCGCCTCCTTCAAGCTCACGTTCACCCGTGACGGCGATCCGGACATCCCGGTCATCCGCGGCTCCTCGTTCAACCTGGTCGTCACGAACACCGAGAAGATCCGGATCCAGGCTCGGCCCGTGCGCCGGAAGGCCGCCGATCAGCTGCGGCTCGCGGCGGCGGAGGAGCAGGAGCGCGAGCTCGCCAACCTTCGGCTCAGGACCATCGCCTCACTCCCGCACCTCGCGGTCTTCAGCGATGAGGCGCACCACACGTATGGCCAGGGCCTCGCGAAGGAGCTCAAGCGCGTCCGCGAGACGGTCGACTATCTCGCGGCGCGGTCTCCGAACCTCATCTGCGTGGTGAACACGACCGGCACGCCGTACTTCGGCCGTCAGCCGCTCCGCGACGTGGTGGTCTGGTACGGACTGGGGCAGGGGATCGCCGACGGCATCCTCAAGGAGGTCGCCGGCAACATCCGCTCGTACGACGTCGGGCCCGATCTCGCCGCCGATTTCGTCACCCACGTCGTCACGGACTTTTTCTCCGACTACCGTGACGTCGCGCTGCCGGACGGGGCGCCGGCGAAGCTGGCCGTCTACTTCCCGCAGACCGACGACCTGGACGAGCTGCGGCCGCTGATCGAGCTCGCGCTCGCGGCAATCGGCATCCCTCCGGCGGCGATCCTCACCCATACGTCGAAGACGGGAAAGGACGCGGAGGACGCGTTCAATCGGCTGAGCGATCCGGCCTCGTCGGTTCGGGTGGTCCTCCTGGTGAACAAGGGCACCGAGGGCTGGAACTGCCCGAGCCTCTTTGCCACGGCGCTCGCCCGGAAGCTCAGCTCCGCGAACAACTTCGTGCTCCAGGCGGCCAGCCGCTGCCTGCGGCAGGTCCCGGGCAATCACACGGCGGCCCGGATCTACCTGTCCAAGGACAATCAGGCGATCCTCGACCGGCAGCTCCAGGAGACGTATCGCGAGTCGATCGCCGACCTCGACCGGCGGGCGCGCGAGAGCCGCCGGGACGTGATCACCCTCACCGCGGCGAAGCTGGACGCGCCGCCGGTCGTCGTCCGGCGGCCACGGCGGACCGTGCGCCGGGTCGGAGCCGACGTCGCTCCGCTCCGCATCGATCGCCCGGCGGCATCGACGCGGGCGCTGATCGGATCGGCCTACGACATCGGGCCGCAGGTCTCGACGCGGAGGCTGCTCCAGGCCGTCGGCGACGAGATCGTCGTGGAGCGTCCGGTCGACTCGATGACCCAGGTCGAAGCGGCGGTGCATCTCGCCGCGGTCCTCCGCCTCGACCTCAGGGCGCTCGGCGCGATCCTCCGGGCTGCCTATGGGTCCGACGACGTCCCGGTCACCGACCTCCCGGTCCTCCAGGGGCAGCTCGAGGCGCAGTCGGTGCGCTACGAGGTCGATGAAGCGGACGAAGAGGCGAGCCTGCGGATCTTGAAGCCCGAAGGCTTCGACCCGGAGCCGGGGCCCGATGGCCCGCCGACGTACACGGCGGAGATCACCTATCCCGTCGATCGCTCGGACCTGGTGTTCGGCCCAGAGCGGATGGTCCGCGAGAACGAGCGGGGCTACGGGTTCCACTACACCCCGTACAACTTCGACACGCATCCCGAGGCGTCGTACTTCGAGCAGCTCGTCCGGCTGCTCAACCGCGCGTCCTACGACGTCGCCGACATCTACTTCACCGGCGCCATCACCGCCCCGTCGAAGACCGACCTTGCCTTCTCCTACCGTCGGATCGACGGGAAGGTCGGCTACTACACGCCGGACTTCCTCGTGCGCTGCCGCGACGACCGCTGGCTGTTCGTGGAGGTCAAGCGCGAGGCTGCTCGCATCGATCCGATCGAGGGGCTCGACGGCCGGAAGGCCGCGAGCGTCCGCGACCTCGTGGCTCAAAATCGGGATCGGCTGGACTATCTGATGGTGTTCACCGCGAGCGACGCCGTGCTCGACGGCGACCTGGCCGCCGCGAAGCGTTTCGCCGAGACTTGTCGCGCATGACGATGAGCCCGGCCAAGCCGAAGCGCGAGAGGATCGCCGTCGGGCCTGCGAAGGGCCGGCCGATGCTGTCGTGGGTGGGGAAGCGCCCGCTCCGTCAGGTCACCGCGTTCCCGGCGCAGGAGGCCGAGCGCTTCGCGATCAAGGGGGGGGGCCTCGCCGGAAGCGTCGACTGGACCGACTGGCCCGCCCGCTATCCACGGAGCGGCCTCCTCTTCCACGGCGACAACAAGGAGGTGCTTGCCCACCTGCTCGCGAACGGCTTCCGCGGCACGGTCGATCTCGTCTACATCGACCCGCCGTTCGATTCCGGAGCCGACTACGTCCGCCGCGTCGCGCTCCGTGGTCCCGCTGGTACGGTGCGGCTCGACGGTCAGGGCTACACGCTCGGTGAGCAGATCCAGTACACCGACATCTGGGCGAACGACAACTATCTGCAGTTCATGTACGAGCGGCTGATGTTGATCCGCGAGCTGATGAGCGACGGTTCGGCCATCTTCCTTCACTGCGACTCGACCCGCGGCCACCAGATTCGAATGCTCATGGATGAGGTCTTCGGTCCGTCGGCGTTCCTCAATGAGATTGTTTGGAGCTATCGACGGTGGCCCGGGAATGTTGACAGTTATCAGGCGATGCACGACACGGTCTTCTACTACGTTGCGGAAATCAGTCGGAAACACGTTTTTCACAAGACTTACGAAGAGGCGTCGCCATCGTACATGCGCCGCTTTGGTGGAAAGACCCAACGGCTCGATGAGACTTCGAAGACTCGAAAGATCACTGTCGACGAACCAACAAGGGGAATGCCTACCCGAGACGTTTGGGACTTATCAATAGTTGCAGGTTCGAAGGCAGAGCGCGAAGGTTATCCGACGCAAAAACCAGAAAGCCTGCTGGAGCGCATTATCGCCAACTCATCCAATCCCGGCGCCCTCGTCCTGGACTGCTTCATGGGCTCGGGCACCACAGCAGCGGTCGCGCAGAAGCTCGGTCGGCGTTGGATCGGCTGCGACATCAACAAGGGCGCCATCCAGACGACCGCGAAGCGACTCATGGAGATCATGGACGCGCAGGCCGGCGACACGCGCGGCACGCTCGACCTTGACGACACCGGCAAGCCGGCCCAGCTCTCATTCACGACGTACCGGGTGAACGATTACGACCTCGCGATCCAGCACAACGAGGCGGTGAACCTCGCCTGCGAGCACCTCGGCGTGGTCCGGACGCGCACCGACGGCTTCTTCGACGGCACGCTCGGCCCGCGGCTCGTGAAGATCGTGCCGTTCGACCACCCGATCACGCCGGTCGACCTGGACGAGGTCGCGCGCGAGCTCCGCAACCGGCCGGGCGAAGATCGTGACGTGACGGTCGTCGGGCTCGGCCGCGAGTTGGCCTGCGATCCGTGGCTCGCGGACCACAACCGCAAGGGCGCGCCGAATCAGATCGCGCCGGTCGACCTGCGGACCGACCCGCGGTACGGCAAGTTCTTCGCCCATCAGCCAGCCGCGGCGACCGTGACCATGAGCCGCACCGGCGAGCGCGTGCGGATCGTCATCGAGGACTTCGTCTCGCCGTCGATCGTCGAGCGCCTCGCGTCGCAGGACGGGCTCATCGCGCCGCGGATCACCGACTGGCGCTCGATGGTCGACAGCGTGCTCGTCGACACGAGCTATGACGGCGCGGTCTTCGACGTCGCCCTCGCGGATGTGCCCGAGCGAAAGGACGACCTCGTGGACGGCCAGTACGACCTGACGCTGCCTCCGGGGGCCACGACCGTCGCGGTGAAGATCACCGATATGCTCGGCGAGGAGCTGCTCGTCACCGCGGAGGTGTAGCGCCCCGATGCCCGAGCCGGTCCCCGCGCTCCTTGCCGATCTGTGCGCGCTGCTGGACCACGTCGGCGAGCGTGGGGTACCGCTGACCGACACCGGCCGGCTGCGCTTGACGGATGTGCGCGCGATCAATGCGCGCTGTGCGGCGCCGGACGAGCTCGACCGGCGCTACGGCGAGCACGTCATCGCGGTCCGGCGCGAGGACGAGGCCTGGCGGGTGCACTTCCTGCGCCTCGCGGCGCAGGC
>DASYXA010000011.1:0-21888 GCA_035935465.1 Candidatus Limnocylindria bacterium
AGCAGCTTGTCGGCGCTCACGTACCGGAGGCCCTTGCGGATGCCGTCGGCCGCCTCGGCCACCGACTCGAGCTCGTGGGTGTGCACGTCGACGATCCCGATCGCCATCTCCTTCGTGAACGGCTGGCGGTCCATGAGGTCGAGCCACCGGTAGTCGTAGTTGGCCATCGCGAGGTCCAGCTGATCGACCGGGAGGTCGAGGATGCCCGGATAGATCGCGGCGAAGTCGCCGTAGCAGATGTGCGAGATCGTCTTGGCCTTCAGATCCTGGGTGACGATGCCCATCGCCTCGATCGCGATCTCGAGCTCCTCGGGCCGTGCGTGCACGGCCGGCTCGTCGATCTGGATGTACTGCGCGCCGGCGCGATCGAGGTCCTCGGCCTCCTGCCGCACCACCTCCGCGAGCGCGAGGGCCGCGTCGCGCCGGGTCGGGTAGGCCTCGTTGTAGGACCAGTCGAGCATCGTGTACGGACCGGTGAGCATGCCCTTCACCGGCTTCTCGGTGAGCGACTGCGCGTACTCGAACCACTCGACGGTCATCGGCTTCGGCCGCGCGAGCTTCCCCGAGATCACGGGCTTGTGGTAGTAGCGGTTGCCGTACGAGCGCACGAGGCCACCCTCGCTGTACCCGTCGAGGAGGTCGGCGAAGTACGCGACCATGTCGCCGCGGTACATCTCGCCGTCGACCAGGATGTCGAGCCCGAGGTCCTCCTGGACGCGGATCCATTCCGCGGTCGCCTTGCGCTCGAGCGCGATGAGCTCGGCGTCGCTCACCTTGCCACGGGCATGCCCGTTGCGGGCCTTCTGGAGGTAGTCCGGCTTCCCGAAGGAGCCGACCGTCGTCGTGAGCAGGATGGTGTCAGCCGTCATGCCGGTACCCCTCCGCGGGCCGCTTCCGCGAGCGCCGCGAGCTTCTTCGTCGCCACGTCGTGTGGGAGGTATTCGAGTCCGGTCGTCGGCGCGAGCCAGAGGTCCTCGCTCGGGACGAGCTTCAGCGCCTCGTCTGCCAGCTTGCCGAGCTCGCTCGCGGTCTCGAGACGGGTGTTGCGCGCGTCGGCGATGCCGAGCACGACGGTCTTCCCCTTGAACGCATCGAGCCGGCGGAGCGCCGTGGTGTCGCGCGAGCGGACGTCGATGCCGATCTGCGCGACCGGGAATGACGCGAGCGTCTCGAGGATCCGATCGGCCGGGAAGAAGTACAGCTGGATCGCGATCGGGACGCCGGTCGCCGCGATGCGCCGGTACGCCTCCCGCGCGAGCTCGACGTGCTGCGGGTCGAACACGAGACCCGGGTCCTCGACATCGACGAGCGCCGCGCCCGCGGCGCCGAGCGCTTTCACGTCGGCCGCGATCGCGTCCGCGACCGCGAGCACCCGGTCCTCCAGCGAGCGGTAGTGCTTGTCGATGGCGAGCGTCGCGAACGTGATCGGTCCGGCGACCGCGGCCTTGAGGTCGCGCGTCGCGACGGACCTCGCGTAGCGGAACGCCTTCACGAGCGTCGTGCCGTCGCTCGTGATCGGGCCCTCGATGGTCGGCTGCCGGAAGTACGTGTTGTTGTCGTAGAAGCGCTCGAGCGGGCCGCGCTTCACGCCCTGCCAGGCGCTCGCGAACGGCGCGAGGAGATCGTCCCAGCGGATCTGGCCGTCGTTGATGACGTCGATGCCCGCGGCCTCGAGCTCGCCGATCGCGCCCATTGTGACCGCGTCGTATACGGCATCGAGCCCGGCGTCGTTCAATTCGCCGCGGTCCTGCTTGTGGAGCGCCTGACGGAGCTCCTGCCCGCCGGCCTGGTCGCTGATCTTCGGGAATGCGCCGATGACGGTGGTCTTCACAGCGGGCGATGTCCCCTTTCATCTTCCCTTGGTGTCCAAGGACGGAAGTGGCACCGCAGCGGGGCTCCGCCGGTTGCCGAGGCGTCGACGGGCCGTTCCCTCAGCCTCTCTGGATGAATGTGGTCAGAGCATAACGCGAGGTCAGGTCGGCAGCTGCTCCAGCCACCAGCGGGCGCCCGCGCGCGTCGCGAACTCGCGCAACAGGTCCAGGGGGCGCCGCCACTCGGGCACCGCCGCGATCGTCGGCATGCCGGTCGCGCGCGCGGTATAGAAGATCAGCTGGGCAGACGTGAACGGGAACCCGAGCTCGTTCGCGATCTCCCAGTGCCGAGCGACAGCCACGCCCGCCGCGGCGAGCTCGTTGGCGCGAAGCGCATCCGCGGCAGCCACCGCGGTCGTGCGAAGCTCGAGCGCGCGGGGCGTGGGCGCATGGTCCCGGGCGCGGACCGCGTCCAGCAATCCGGTCACGCCGGTCGTGAGAGCGACGCAGGTCATCAGGACATGCCACGCACCGCTCACCAGCTCGGCCGTGCCGCGATCCGCGCAGCGTTCGAGGAGCGCCTCGGCCGTCTGACGCGCTACCGCGATGTCACCGTCGACGCCGAGCACGAGGGCGGCGAGACCGGCGGTCGGCACGTACTGCTGCGGATCGCCGCGCTCGAGCCGCGCGAGCTCCTCGAGCGCCGGTGCCCGGACCGCCTGCGGTCCGTCGATGGCGAGGACGCACATCGTCATGCCCGCGCGACCGAGGTACGCGCTTCCCCCGCGGACCGCCTCCCACGCGTCGATCGCGCCGCGAAGGTCGCCGGTCTGCGCCAGCAGCTCGGCTTCGCCGCGCTGGAGCCAGGCGACCATGCTCCGCTCCTGCCCGTGCGACCTGGCGTAGGCGATGCCTTCGCGAACGAACGCCAGCTGGCGATCGAGGCTCCAGCCCACGAAGCCCAGGTACAAGGACTGGTTGTTCCAGGCGCGCGCGGCCGTTGTGACGAGGCCCGCCGCGAGGGCCACGGAGCGACCGCGGTCGATCGTCGCGACCGCGACGTCGGCGTTGTTGGACCAGCTGATCTGCGAGCTGCCCTTGGAGATGAGCGCGTTGGACAGCGCGAACGGGTCGTCGAACCGCTCGGCCAGCGCGATCGCCCGATCCGCCGTCTCGATCGCCTCCGTCCGGCGTCCGGCGGTCATCTGGAGCCCCGCGAGATGCGCGAGGGCGCGGGCGAGCTCGACGCTCTCCTCGCCCTCGAGGACGTCGATCGCCTCGCGAGCCAGGGTGTTGGCCGAGTCGCCCTCGGCACGCAGCCAGTGCTGGCGGCTCGCGAGCCGCAGTGCGCGGGACCGGCCGCGACGATCTCCCCGCTGTCGGAAGGCGGCGGCAGCTTCCATCGCGGCCTTCTGCGACCGCGCCTCGTCGAAGTGCTGATACGACTCGGCGAGCTGCTCGAGCACGGCCGGCAGACGTTCGTCCGGGACCCCGATCTCGATCGCGCGCTCGTAGTGCGCGGCCGCGTCTCGAGGTGCATCGGCGCGTTCGGCGCGGCTGGCCGCCTCCAGCAGCTTCGGCACGGCGCGTTCCTGCTCGCCTGCGGCCAGCAGGTGATGGGCAAGAAGGGACGGCTCGGCGCGGCGGTCGCGCTCGAGCGCGTCGGCGACGGCGCGATGCAGCCGCTTGCGTTCGCGTACCAACAGATCGTCGTAGACGACCTCGCGGGTGAGCGCGTGCCGGAAGGCATGCTCTTCATCGCCTCCGCTCGCGTCGGTCACCAGCTGGAGCTCGATGAACTCGCGGATCCGGGTCTCGAGCGCGCGCTCATCGGCCCCGGTCACTTCCCGCAGGACCTCGAACGAGAACCGATGGCCGATGACCGAAGCGGCCGACAGCGTGTCGCGGGCCTCGGGCGAGAGCTCCTCGACCCGCGCGCGCACGGCCTCCCGGATCGAGCCCGGGATCGCGAGCTCGTCGATCGGCTTCCGGGCCCAGCCGCGTTCGCTGTCCTGCCAGTACACCCCGCCGGAGTCGACGATTGCCTTGAGCAGCTCCTCGGTGAAGAACGGGTTGCCCTCCGAGCGGGCATACACCGCGTCGCGGAACTCCTCGGAGACCTTCACGTTCGGATCGCGCTCGGCGAACGTCGCGCGGATGAGCTCGCGCGTCTCGTCCGGGGTGAGCCGCTTGAGCAGGATCTCGGTGACCAAGCGCTCGCGTTGCAGTCCGGCCAGCGTGCGGAGAAGGGGGTGGCGCCGGTGCATCTCATCGCTGCGGTACGTGGCGAGGATGAGCACTCGGGCGTCGCGGAGCTCGCGAGCGAGGTGCTGGAGCAGCTCGAGGCTCGTCTCGTCGGCCCAGTGGAGATCCTCGAGGACGACCAGCACCGGCGCCTCGCGCGCGAACGCGCGAAACAGATGCTGGAACGCGACGGTGAGCCGATGGCGCTCGAGGCCGGTCGGCGCGGCAGCGCGCTCGATGCGGCCGAGCTCAGGGAACAGCTCCGCGAGGTCGGGCGCGCTGCGCTGCAAGACGCGGCCGAGCTCGTCGCGATCGAGGCCATGGAAGCCGGACCGGATCGCGGACACGAACGGCGCGTACGGCAGCGCGGAGTCGGATTGATGCGTCAGACCGACCAGCACGCGTGCGCCACGCTCAGTGGCATGCGCCTGTGCTCCGCGGACGAACTTCGACTTCCCGACACCCGCCTCGCCTGCCAGGATCACGGTCTGGCCCGCTCCGGCCAGCGCGGCCGCCAGTGCGGTGTCGAACGTCGCGGTCTCAGCGGCACGGCCGACCACGACCGGGCAGAGCAGCTGGCCGGTGGCCGGCGCGGCCGTCGGCGCCGAGGCCATGGCCGGTCGCTCCGCGATCGGCGGAGCAACGGCGGGCTTGGGCTCGCGCCACTCCACGCTCCAGGCCCGGATGGGCTCGGCGACGCCCTTCAGCTCGAGCGGTCCGCGGTCCGTCATCGCGAGCGTTTGGCTCGTACGGACGAGGCCGCGCAGGGTATCGCTGATGATCAGCTCCATCGCCTGGGCCTTGCCCGCGAGCCGACTCGCGATGTTCACCGCGGAGCCGACGAACTGGTCGTCGTACTCCACGGTCTCGCCCGCGTGCAGGCCGATGCCGATGCGCAGCGGCGCCGACGGATCGCGTTCGTTCTGCGCCGCAGCGGCACGGAGGACGGACACCGCGCAGTCGATCGCGCTCGACGCGCTGTTGAAGACGACATAGAAGGAGTCGCCCTCGGTCTTCACCTCCGCGCCGTCATGACGCGCGACCTCGCGCCGAACGAGCGTCCGGTACTCGCGCAGCAGGCGCGCGGCCGCGGCATCGCCCTTCGCCTCGACGTAGCTCGTGTACTCGCGCAGATCGGAGAAGAGGAAGGCCCGTGCCGCGCCCGACGGCTTGCGCTTCGCCGGGGTGCTGGCACGGGAGCGCGGCGGCATGACGTCGAAGTCTACGAGCACCACAACGCGCGGCGTGCTCCGCTCCGCACCCTCGGCCGCGCGAGCGGTCAGTGCGTCGCGGCCACCATCCGATTCCGGAGCAGCCCAACGCCGGTGACCTCGGTCTCCATCACGTCGCCGGGCGTGAGGAATTCCGCCGGCTGCCGCGCGAAGCCGACGCCCTCGGGGGTGCCCGTCGCGATGAGCATGCCGGGCAGCAGGGTCATCCCGACCGACAGCCACTCGATGATCGCGTCGACCGGATAGATCATGTCGCGCGTGTTCGCCTGCTGCTTCACGACGCCGTTCACCCGGAGCTCGAGGTCGAGGTGGTGCGGGTCGGGCAGCTCGTCGGCGGTGAGGACCCAGGGACCGGTCGGGCAATAGCCGTCCAGGCTCTTGCCCTTGAACCACTGCCCGCCCCACTCGCGCTGGATGTCGCGGGCGGTGACGTCGTTCATGACCGTGTAGCCGAAGACGTGCCGCAGCGCGTCGCGACGCGGGATGTTCTTCCCCGGACTGCCGATGACGACGCCGAGCTCGACCTCCCAGTCGATCTTCTCGCTCACCGCGGCGTCGATCGGGATGTCGGCGTACGGACCGCTCATGGAGGTGATCGCCTTCGTGAAGATCGTCGGCGGACCGACCTCGGTCCCCATCGCGCGCGCGCCCTCCTCCGCATGCTTCTGGTAGTTGCGTCCGATGGCGAGCACGTTCCCGCGCGGCGGATCGAACGGCGAGAGCAGGGTGAGCTCGGCAAGCCGGCGCCCGATCGGGGCGCCACCCGTTGCCGCGGCAGAGGCCACGAGCCGGCGGATGTCGCGCAGGCCATCCTCGCCGGCGTCGATGAGGCCGAGGATGTCGGCCGGCGGCGGCGGAGCGCCCGCGGCCGTCGCGAGCTCGACGAGGTCGATCACCTCGCTCTCGCCCCGCATCACGCCCATCCGCCGTCCCGCGCCGGCCTTGAACATCACTAGCTTCATGCCTTTCGTACCTCCTCGCGTGATCCAGCCCCGCTGGTCGGTGCCGCACCCAAGAACAGCTCCGCGAAGTCCGGACGCAGAATGAGATCGGCGGGACGTCCCTCGAGCCGCGTGGCTCCCGCCACGAGGACCATCGCCCACGCCGCGACATCGAGCGCCGCGCGCGCTCGCTGCTCGACCATCAGGACCGCCTTGCCCATATCCGCGAGGCGCCGGACGTGATCGCGCAGGAGCGCGTCGGCGAGCTTGGGCGAGAGATTCGCGGTCGGCTCATCGAGCACGAGGATCCGCGGATCCAACATCAGGACGCGCGCGATCGCGAGCATCTTGCGCTCGCCGCCCGACAGCTTGTCGGCGCGCCGCCCGAGCATCGCCGGCAGCGCCGGGAACACCGCGCACACCTCGTCGATCCGGCCGCGGATCCGCGCCGCCGGCAGGAGGTACCCGCCCATCTCGAGGTTCTCCCGCACGCTGAGCGGCTCGAAGATGTCTCCGACCTGCGGGACGTAGCCGATCCCGCGCGCCGCGAGGTCCTCGGGGGTGTGATCGGTGATGTCGTCTGCGCCGAGCCGCACCGTACCGCCGAACAATCGAAGGACGCCGACCACGCCCTTGAGCATGGTGCTCTTCCCCGCGCCGTTCGGTCCGATGATGGCCACGATCTCGCCCGGCCCGACACCCACCGACACGTCGTGAACGACCGGGACCGTGCCGTACCCGGTCGTGATCCGGTCCGCCGAGAGGATCGCCTCCGGACGTTCCGGCGCGCCGGACACCCTACCCGACAAGGTAGGCGTCGACGATCTCGGGCTGCTGCCGCAGGGCGGCCATGTCACCGCGACCGATCACGCGGCCCTGCGCCATCACGACCACCGGGTCGCAGAGCCGGTCGACCACCTGGAGCTCGTGTTCGACCATGAGGATCGTGATCCCCTCGTCGCGCAACGCTTCGAGGTACGCGGCGATCTCGCCGACGATCGCGGGATGCACGCCGGCCATCGGTTCGTCGAGGAGCAGCAGCCGCGGCTGGAGCATGAGCGCGCGCATGATCTCCACGAGCCGCTTCTGACCGCCACTCAGCGTCCCGGCGTAGTCCGACTCCTTCGCGGCCATCCCCAACCGCGCGAGCAGACCGCGTGCGCGCTCGACGAGCCGGCGTTCGTCGCCGATCCAGTAGCGCCGCCCACGCAGCGCGCCGATCAGGGAATCGCCCCGATTCCCAGGCGCCGCGACCAGGAGGTTCTCGAGCACCGTGAGCCGCGCGAACTCCGATGGCAGCTGGAACGTGCGGACGAGGCCACGGCGAGCGCGCTGATACGGCGGCAGGGAGGTGATGTCCTCGCCGTCGAAGACGATGCTGCCCGCCGACGCCGGCAGCGTGCCGGCCAGCACCGCCAGGAACGTGGACTTCCCCGCGCCATTCGGACCGATGAGGCCGGTGACCCGTCCGGGGAGCACGTCGATCGACACGCCGTCCACCGCGCGCAAGCCTTCGAAGTGGCGGTGGATCGCGGACGCCTCGAGCAGCGGCCGCGGCGCCGGGCCGGCGCTCAACGCCGGCCTCGTGCCGGGATCGTGCCGAGCGGGGACGTCGGGGGGAAGACGTGACGCGGCTCGGGCAGCACGCCGGCCGGCCGCCACCAGAGGAATCCGATGATCAGCGAGCCGATGGCCACCCACTCGAGTGCCGGGATGAGGCCGGGAGGCCCGAAGGGCGGGATGAAGCGGGTCGCCTCGAAGAAGCCGATCGGCACGAGGACCGCGCCGAGGATCGCGCCGACATTGTTGCCGCGACCGCCGACGATGAGCGCGGCGAACAGCACGATCGTCTCCGGATACAGCCAGGTCGCCGGCGCCCACAGGCCGATGAACCCGACGAGGATGGCGCCGCTCAATCCGGCGATCACGCCGCCGACGACGAAGATCGTCATCTTGAGCGCCACGACGTGCTTTCCGAGGGCGCCGGCCGCCACCTCGTGCTCGCGCATCGCCCGCAACGTGCGGCCATAGGGAGAATCGACGATCCGCTGGGCGATCAGGAACACCAGGACGACGCAGGCCGCGGTGATCGCGACGTAGAGGTACTGGTAGCCGACGGCCCCGGTGTCGAGCTGCGCGGCCAAGGGCGCCGGCACGAGTGACAGCCCGGCCGCGCCGTTCAGGAACGGGCGAGCGTTCGTGATCACGGTGTTCGCGATCACCGTGAGGACGAGCATCGCGATCGCCTGGTAGTCGCTTCGCAACCGCCGGAGCACGACCAGGCCCACGGGCAGCGCGAGCAATCCCCCGACCACGGCGCCGCCGATCCAGGGCAGCGGGAACGGTGCCTCGAGGCCCAGGATGTACTGCTGGAACCCGCCGTTCGCGGTGTCCGGCGGCAGCGAGAGCACGGCGGCGGTGTAGGCCCCCGCCGCCTGGAAGACGATGAAGCTGAAATTCACGATGCCCGAGGTGCCGAACTGGAGGCTCAGCGCGAGGCAGGCGATCATGTCGACCCCGGCGTAGACCGCGAGCGTCGTGAGGTAGTAGGTCATCCCGCCGGCGCCAGTGCGCCGACCTTCGCGAGCAGCCCCTGCGGGCGGAGCACCATGACGAGGACCAGGACCCCGAACGCCACGACCTCCTTGTACTCAGGGGAGATCGCCGCGGCGCTGAGCTCGGTCATCACGCCGATGAGCACCGCTCCGAGCATCGCCCCGTAGGGCTGGCCCGCGCCGCCGAGGACCGCCGCCGCGAGGATGGTGATGAGATAGCCCGCACCGTTACTGACCGCGAACGAGTCGGAGTTCATCGCCGCCACCGTGCCGGCGA
Source organism: Candidatus Limnocylindria bacterium (assembly GCA_035935465.1). GTDB lineage: Bacteria > Chloroflexota > Limnocylindria > P2-11E > P2-11E > UBA4735. The sequence continues at coordinate 9,061 of DASYXA010000011.1, forward strand.
GCCCACAGAGCGCTCCGGTCACGAGCCACACGCCGTCGATCACCCGGCCGGTGGGGATGCCGCAGCTGCGGGCGAGGGATGGGTTCGCTGCGGTCGCGCGCATCGCCTTTCCGAGGCGAGTGAGCGTGAGGAGCGCATGGATGACGAGCATGAGCAGCACCGCGATGCCGATGATCAGGACCTGGACGGTCGTGAGGACCATCGCTCCGATCCGGATCGTGGGACCCGGATCCTGCGTGTAGGAGACGCTGGTCGGTCCGACGATCGCGAGCACGACGTTCGTGAGCATGAGCGAGGCGGCGAGCGAGATGATGACCATGCCGATATGCGATGTCCCCTTGCGTTGGAACGGCGCGTACAGGAACCGGTTGAGCAGATAGGAGAGGACCGCCCCGCAGACGGCGCCGGCCGCCAGCCCCGCCCAGATCGTGACCCCGAGCTGGTTGAGGGCGTACGCGACGTACGCGCTCGTGATCATCACGACGCCGTACGCCAGATTGATCAGGTTGGTGATCCCGAATTGCATGGTGAAGCCCACCGCTGCGATCGCGATCACCGACGCGCTGACCAAGGCGAAGCCGAGGGCCGCTACGTAGAGGTCCATCCCCTATTCCCGCTTCGGTCCGGTGCTATGAGCCTCCCGCCTGGATGATCTGATTCGTCTGGTCCTGCGTGAGCTGGCCGATCGTCACCTCGCCGCCCTTGTCGTCGTACTTCACGAGGATGTAGCCGCCCTGGGAGTTGTTCCACTCGTTGAACTGGGTCAGCCCGGCGGCTCCGCTGAATCGGACGCTGCCGCCGGCCTTGAGCGCGTCGACGCCCTGCTTGTAGGTGTTCACCACGGTCGCGCCGGTGACGCCGTTGCCGATCTTGTTGATGACCGGGTTGTAGACCGCCGGATCGGTGCTCTTGGCGGTGTCCATCGCGAGCGCGGTCATGACCACGCCGTCATACAGGTGGAGGGTCGCGCCGCGCTGCGCGTACTTGGGCGCGTCGGCGAAGTCGGCCGCCGACGCGAGGAGCGCCGCCTTGAAGGCGTCGTATCCCGGGCCGCTGAACGTCGTCGAGACGTCGACGGCTTGGAAGTACTTGAGCAGGTCCGGGAGCCCGATCGCCGCGGACACGGCCTTGAACCAGACCGGGTCGATCGTCGCGGAGGTCCCGATGACCGGGATCATCGAGCCGTTCAGCTGCTTGACCTCGGCGAGGTAGGTCGCGTCCGTCGGCCCGAGCGCCTCGGTGAAGATGACGTCCGGCTTCGCGGCGAGCATCTTCGTGACCTCGGTCCGGTAGGACGGCTGACCGAGCGCGATCGCCTGATTGATCACGACCGTCGCGCCGAGCTTGGTCAGAGCGCGCGTCGCGGGAGCGACGAAGGCCTGAGAGCCGATGTCGTTGCCGAAGACCAGCGCGACGCGCTGGTAGTGGTTGAAGTCGAGCGCGCTCCCGACCATCGCGTACGCGTCGTACTCATCCGGCGGGACGAGCCGGTGGAAGTAGTGGAAGCTGCTCTTGTTGAACTCCGATTGTCCGGTCATGCAGAACGACACGATGTGGTTCTGCTCGAGGACCGGCGCGACGCTGGACGCCTCGTCGGATGTGCAGCCGATCACCATCATGAGATTCGGGGTGCTCGCGACCATCTGCCGCGCGGCGGGGACCGCGTCGGCCGGATCGCCGCGGGTGTCGAATTGCTTGCACGTCAGCTGATGCCCCATGACCCCGCCGGCCGCGTTGATCTCGCGGACCGCCGGCAGGCACGCCGCGAAGTACGCCGGGCCGAGCGCGGCATCCGGTCCGGTGAAGGGTGCGAGCACGCCGACCACCAGCGGGGTCGCCGCGGTGGCCGTCGGCGCGGCGGCGCTCGCCGCGGCCGCGCTCGGTGCGGCGGATGGCGTGCTCGTCGCGCCGGAACACGCCGCGAGGAGGACGATCGCGGCAAGGGCGATCGCCCCGAGCCGAGCCAGGCCAGGTCGCGCGTTCGCTGCGAGCCCGTTCACGTTGTTTCTCCTCCCCATTGCTGGGACGACATTCGCCCTACCGGGGCTTGCGATTGTCGACAATCTTAGCGACAATCTGTTTGACAATCTACTATGAGCTCGACGCACAGTGCCACGCGGCGACCCGCCCGGAGCGGCACACGCCGCTCGGCGGTGATCGCCGTCCAACCGGCCGGCGACGGTCTGGAGAGCGGGGTCGCGGCCTACCGACAGCTTCGGGAGGCGATCAGCGGCGGGCGCTTCCAGCCGAACGAACGCCTGATCGAGGCCGATCTGGCGCGGATGCTCCAGGTCGGACGGACGGCCGTCAGGGCCGCCCTCGTCAGGCTGGACCAGGAGGGTCTGGTGAGCCGGGAGCCGCACCGCGGAGCGCGGGTCCGGCTGGTCTCCGAGCGCGAAGCGCTGGAGATCGAGGAGGTCCGGGTGTCCCTCGAGCAGCTCCTCGTCCGCCGTGCGGCGACGAACGTCACCCCCGCCGACCTGGTCAAGCTGCGGCAATCGATCGATGCGATGCGCGAGCGGGTGGCGCAGGGGGATCCACTCGGCTACTCGGAGCTCAACGCGCGCTTCCACCAGCAGATCTGGGACATCAGCAACAACCAGACGGCACGCCGGCTCCTCGCGAACCTCAAGTCCCAGAGCATCCGCTTCCAGTACCGCACGATCCTCAGGCCGGGCCGCACCGAGGAGTCCCTCGAGGAACACGAAGCCATCCTGGCGGCGCTCACCGCGGGCGACGCCGACGGCGCGGAGGCCGCGATGCGTACGCACCTGAGTCAGGTCGTGTCCACCCTGAAGTGGTCGATCGAATCGCAGACCCGGCCACCATCTTGGCTGCCCGGCTGACCTCGCGGTAGGTCAGCCCGGAGGGGACCACCGCCTAGACTGAGCCGATCCCAATGAACGAACGGCTCGTCGAGCGGACGCTGCGCGCCTTCGGCGACGACCTCGCGTCGTCCGCCGCCGTCCCCGGTGGGGGCAGCGCCGCCGCGTACGCGGGCGCGATGGGCGCTGCGCTCGCCGCGATGGTCGGACGGATCGCGGAGCGCAAAGAGCAGAGCGAGGCGACGACCGCCCTCATCGCCGAGGCCGACAACCTGCGGGCGGACTTCATCCGGCTCGTCGACGACGACAGCGCGGCGTACGCCCGGGTCAGCGAAGCGATGAAGCTGCCGAAGGCGAGCGACGCTGAGAAGCTGGCGCGGACGGAACGGATCCAGTCGGCCCTGCTCGCGGCCTCACGGGTCCCGCTCGAGGTCGCCAAGACGAGCCGCCGGCTGCTTGACCTGTGCGAACGGGCCGTGGGACGGGCCGCGACCGCGACGGTGAGCGACATCGGGGTCGGCGCCGTTCTAGCGGACACCGCGCTGCGCGGTGCCGCGCTCAACGTGATGATCAACCTCGCGTCGATCAAGGACGCCGCGCAGGTGAAGGCCCTGTCCGAGGATCTCGATCGGGCGGTCGACGGGGCCGACGCGCAACGGAAGCGGATCACCGACTTCGTGGAATCGCGGATCGCGCGCTAGTGGCCCGGCTGCTCCACGGGCGGCCGCTCGCGGAGAAGATCAAGGCCGACACCCGCGCGCGCGTGGACTCCCTGCGCGCGCGTGGGGTCGAGCCGGCGCTCGCGATCGTCGGGCTGGGCGGCGACCCCGCGGCCCACTCGTACGTGCAGCGCCTCGAGCGGAGCGCCGCCGACTGCGACATCGCGACGACCGGCGGCTTCATTCCGCGCGACTCGACCGAGCAGCAGCTCATCACCCACCTCGAACGGCTGTCCATGGACCGGACGGTGAACGGGATCCTCCTGCTCACGCCGCTGCCCGGTACGCTCGATGAGGCCCACGTCATCGACCACATCGCGATCGCGAAGGACGTCGAGGGGATGCACCCATTCAACATGGGGTTCCTCGCCGATGGCCGGCCGCGGTTCGTCCCGTCGACCGCGGATGCGATCGTCGAGCTGCTGAAGTTCTACGAGATCGCGCTCGACGGAGCGCACGCGGTGATCATCGGGCGGAGCACCGTGATCGGACGTCCGGCCGCCTACCTCCTGCTCGCGGAGAACGCGACCGTTTCGATCGCCCACAAACGCACGAAGGACCTTGCGAAGCTCACGCAGATGGCCGACCTCGTCGTCGTCGGCGTCGGCCGACCCGCGTTCCTCACCGGCGCGATGGTCAAGCCTGGTGCGACCGTCATCGACGCGGGGATCAACATGACGCCGAATGGCCTCGCCGGCGACGTCGAGCTTGAGAGCGTGGCCAGCGTGGCGGGCGCGCTCAGCCCCGTGCCCGGTGGGCTCGGCGCGGTGACCGCCGCGCTGCTCTTACGGAATGTCGTTACCGCGACAGAGCGCCAGACGAGCTAGCAGCACGTTGGCGGCTGGCCGCCGGGCGTGAGCAGGAATCTCGTTGCATTGACCGCCATCACGAACAAAGCGAGCGTCAATCCGGACATCTATCTCTCCACCAATCCGCTTGTCTTCTTCGTCACCTTGTATGCCAGGTCCGAGTACTTCTGGGCACGCTTCGTGTCACCGCGCTTGCCCGCCGACCTACTGAGACGGATGTAGGTCTCGCCAAGCTCGGCCTTAGCGCCGAGCGTCTTGTACAAAGCAGCTGCCTCCTCCAGCTGCGCCTCGCCTTCTGCCTGCTGACCGCGTACGGCGGCGATCTCCGCGAGCACAAGCTTGGCGGACGCGGCGGCACGTTGGTTATCGACCTTGGTCGCGTTCACGAGCGCGTCCATGGCATCGGATTGGGCCGCTTCGAGCTTGCCTTCCTTGAGTTCGCACTCGGCCTTCGTGCAGATGTAGTGCGGCAACATGAACGCGGGGCCACTGGCCCTCGCGATCTGAATGGCACGTTCGATGTGCTGAGTTGAGGCTTGGAAGTGCTGTCGCTCGGCGGCAATGACGGCCAGGGTGTTGTGGAACATGGCGGTGGCCGTCAGATCCTGAAGAGCCTCATTGCTCGCGAGTGCCCGCTGGATATAGCCGGTCGCCGCGTCGAGATCACCCAGTGCGCGATATGCGTAGCCAAGCGCGTTGTAGATCGACACGAGACCCGAGACGTCGCCGATGTCCTGTGCCCATTCGAGCGCAGTGAGCAGATAGCTATTCGCCTCCTCGTAGTCGCCGCTGTCGATCAGGATCACGCCGAGGTCCTTGACGACTCGGAGTCGGAGGGGCATGTCACGAACCTTCGCTGCGTCCAGGTCGCTCAGCAGTTGCCGGAGGATCGCGATCGCCTGAAGGGAGTTACCGCTGTGACGGAAGGCGAGTGCTGTCTGATACCGAATCCGTAACCCCATTGCGCCAGATGCGGATTGTTGAAGGCGATCCGCAGCGGCCAGCTCGCGGAGCGCATCGTTTCCTTCAATCAAGAGGTTGTGAGCGGTCCCGAGAATGAGGTGCAGCCGGCATCGCTCCCCTGCGGACGCGGCGGATTCGAGCAACGGCCTCGCTCGTTGAATCGCCTGTGCCGCTGTCTGACGACTCAGGAGGGCTTCGGCACTTCGGATCTCGAGCTCGCGTCCCTTCCGGCGGCGATCGGCGTCAGCGTCTTCGATGAAGTACGAGGCCGGCTTGCCCAGCTTGTCGGCGAGAAAGTCGAGCGACTTCATGGCCGGCCGGACCTTGCCGAGCTCGATGGCGCTCACGTACGCGCGCGTGAAGTGCGGTGCGCCGAGCTGGGCCTGGCTCAGCCCGGCTTCGGTGCGGGCCTTGCGGATCCGCCCACCGATCTGCTCAAGCGCCTCCGACACTGGCGCTGGCCGGCGAATGCGGGTGCGCACCTGGGGCATGGCGCGGCACGATAGGAGCGCCGCGACCGGGCGTCAATAGAGAATCGACAGCCTGTTCTAGTGGGAGAAGTCCGATCTGATCACCGGCGGATTGGCCGGATCGTCGAAGTGCTGGGTGTCGATGAATCGAACGCGGCCCCGGGTCTCGTCGAGCAGCACCGAGTGCGTCCGGACGCCGCGCGGGAAGAACCGCACGCCTCGCAGGAGCTCGCCGTCCGTCACGCCCGTGGCCACGAAGCGGATGTCGTTGCCGCTCGCCAGGTCCTCGGTCCGGTAAATGCGGGACTCGTCCCTGATGCCCATCGTCTTCGCTCGCGCGCGCTCGTCCTCGCTGCGGAATCTCAGGCGGCCCAGGATCTCGCCGCCCAGGCACCGCAGCGCGGCTGCGGCGAGCACGCCCTCCGGGGCACCACCGGTCCCCATGACGGCATGGACCGCGGTGCCCGAGACCGCGACGGACATCGCGGCCATGAGGTCGCCATCTTCGATGAGCTTGATCCGCGCACCCGCGTCACGGACGTCCTGGATGAGCTCCGCGTGCCGTGGGCGGTCGAGGATCACGACCGTGAGGTCGTCGACCTCGCGATTCAGTGACTCCGCGATGATCTTGAGGTTCTCCTTGACCGGCCGGTCCAGATCGACCTTCCCCTTGGCCGGCGCACCGACGACCAGCTTCTCCATGTACGTGTCGGGGGCATGGAGCAGGCCCCCTCGCTCGGCCGCGGCGAGCACCGCGATCGCGTTCGCGCGACCTTTCGCGACCGGGTTCGTGCCTTCGAGCGGATCGACCGCGATGTCGACCTCGGGGCCGACGCCCTTCCCGACCTCTTCGCCGATGTACAGCATCGGTGCCTCGTCGCGCTCGCCCTCGCCGATGACGATGCGCCCATGGAAGCTGATCTCGTCCATCGTGCTGCGCATCGCTTCCACGGCCGCCCGGTCCGCTTGGTCGTTGTCGCCGTGGCCCATCCAGTGCGATGCGGCGATGGCAGCCGCTTCGGTGATGCGCACAAGCTCCAGGCCGGGTGTGCGTTCGATCACGTGTCGCAACGCTAGCGGATACCGGTCGCATCGAGCATTTGCGCGGTGAATCGCCGCCGCTCGAGCGTGCTGCTCTGCGCGGCGCTGCTCGTCTCGAGCGGCGCGCTCGTGAGCGTGATGTGGCGGTCCGCGGCGCTCGACCTGTTCACGGGACCGGCCGGCCCGACGGCGGATCCGTTCCTCTATATCGACACGCTGCTCGGTCCCGCCGGCGCAGTGACGATCCTGCCCGCGAAGCCAGGCGAACCGAGCGGATACACCCGCATCGCTCCGCTGGCGGTGCCGGATGGACCGCGGCGGGTCGGGATCCAGGCGGGTCATTGGATGACGGATGCGGTGCCGGCGGAGCTCCGGCGGCTCGAGGACCAGACCGGCGCTAGCTTCGCCGGCTACGACGAGGTCGACATCAACGTCGACATCGCGGAGCGGGTCGCGACGCTCCTGCGAGGCGAGGGCCTGGTGGTCGACGTGCTGCCCACGGCGATCCCCGCGGGCTACGTCGCCGACGCGTTCGTCGCGCTGCACGCGGACAGTGACGGCGTCGGCGACAAGAGCGGGTTCAAGATCGCGCACTCCGTTCGGCGAGGGCCGTACGAGGACCGGCTCCAGAGCGATCTCACCGCCGAATACGCGGCTGCGACCGGCCTCGCCTATGACTCGACCGGGATCACCCGGAACATGACGAACTACTTCGCCCTGAATTGGGCCCGATTCCGGTCGGCAACCTCGCCGTTCACACCGTCCGTGATCCTCGAGATGGGCTACATCAGCAACGACGGCGACCGGAGCGTGATGATCGATCGCGCCGACACGGTGGCCAGGGGCATCGCGAATGGGATCCTCCGCTTCCTCAGCGAGGTGCCCTCGAGCGACATCTTCGGGAAGGACCTCGTCCTTCCACCGGTCCGAGCCTTCCCGATCCCGATCGTCACCGCGACGCCGACGCCGGGACCCTAGGTGACTAGGGCCGCAGCCGCTCGGCAAGTCGCGCGGCGGCCGCTTCGATGAGCGCTTCCGCGTCGCGCATCGCATCGGCGAGCGGCATCCCATCGGGCGCGCTCACCTCGATCGCCGTCAGGCCCTGGGTCAACAGGGCCTCGTAGCCAAGGGCCGTCCCACCGACGACCATCGCCGCGGGCACGCCGGCAGCACGCGCTGCGTGCGTGACCGCTTGGGTGAGCTTCCCGTACGCGCTCTGCGCGTCCGCGCGGCCCTCGCCCGTGACGACGAGGCCGGCGCCCGCGAGGCGCGACGCGAACGCGGTCGCGTCGAGGACGAGCTCGGCGCCGGAGCGGAGGCGCGCGTCGAGGAACGCGAGCAGGCCCGCGCCGAGGCCGCCGGCGGCACCGGCTCCCGGAACATCGCGCACGTTGCGGCCGACGAAATCCTCGATGACGTCGGCATAGCGCGCGAGCGCCGCGTCGAGCTCGCTGATCATCGCGGGCGTCGCGCCCTTCTGTGGCCCGTAGATCGCGGCTGCGCCCTCCGGCCCGAGCAGCGGGTTGCGGACGTCGCAGGCGACCTCGATGGCGGGGCGGATGAGTCGCGGGTCGGTCTGGCCTTCGAGGTGATGCAGTCGCGCCAGCGCCGCGCCTCCTTCCGGGAGCTCGTGGCCGTCGCGATCGAGGAACCGGTAGCCGAGCGCGCGGGCCATGCCCGCGCCGCCGTCGTTCGTCGCGCTGCCGCCGATGCCGATGACGATGCGCTGCGCGCCGCTCGCCGCGGCGGCGAGGATGAGCTCGCCGGTCCCGCGCGTGGACGTGATGCGCGGATCGCGCTCGGCTTCGCGGAGCAGGGGCAGCCCGCTCGCGGCCGCCATCTCGACGACGGCAGTCGTTCCGCCGCCGAGGATCCCCCACTCCGCGCCGATCTCGCGGAGCAGCGGGTCGTGCACGCGCGCGGTGCGGATGCTCCCCTTCGTCGCGCGGACGAGCGCGTGCACGGTGCCCTCGCCGCCGTCGGCGAGTGGCACTTCGTCGAGCTGCGCGTCGGGCAGGACGCGGCGGAAGCCGCGGGCGATGGCGGCCGCGACTGCGACCGCGTCGGCGCTCCCCTTGAAGGATTGCGGCGCGATGACGACCCGGTACGGAATGCCGTCGAGCGTAAACGGGTTCACGGAGGGTGGCCGCGAACAGAAATAGACTCGGGTCGTGACCCTGGTCTCCCCGAACAGCGAGATCGTCTGTATTCAGCGCGAACCGGCCGAGCTCGGCCCGGCTTGGTCCGCGCTTGCCGCATCCCGGCACCCCGCGAGCATCTTCCTCACCCCTGAGTGGATCGCCGCCGCCCGGGCCCACGAAGCGACCCGTCCGATCACGCTGGCAGTCGCCGACCACGGCATCGCCGCGCTCGCGCAGGAGCCTGACGGCACGATCACCTTCGCCGGCGGCCGGCTGACCGACGAGCAGGATGTCCTCGCGCAGCCCGGCGCCGAGCGTGAGGTCGCGACCGCCGTCGGGGCGTGGGTCGCCGGGCTGCGGCCGCCGCGGGTGCGACTCGAGTACGTACCCGAAGAGCGGCCGACGCTCGACGCGTTCGAGGCCGTCCTGGCACGCGACGGGTATCGCGTGGAGCGCTCGCGCCAGACCGTGTCGCCGGTCCTCGACCTGCCCGACTCGTACGAGACATACGTGCAGTCCCTCGGGAAGAAGGAGCGGCATGAGCTGCGGCGCAAGGTCCGTCGCCTGGAGACCGCGGGTCCGGCGCAGTTCCGCTTCGCGTCGGAGGCCGAGCGCGCGGCCGTCCTCGATCGGTTCTTCGCGCTCCATCGCCTGAGCCGCGGCGAGAAGGCCGGCTTCATGACGCCCGAGGTGGAGCTGTTCTTCCGCGACGTCGCCGACGCCCTCGCCCCGCTCGACCGCCTGCGGCTCGGTGTCCTGCGCGTCGACGGCGCCGATGCCGCCGTCCTGTTCGGTTTCTCGCTCGGACAGGTGATCGCGCTGTACAACGCCGCGTACGACCCGGGGCTCGCGTCGCTCTCGGTCGGCATCGTGAGCCATGCCTGGGCGATCCGCGAGGCGATCGCCCGCGGCTTCACGACCTACGACCTGCTGCGTGGCGACGAGCCGTACAAGTACGACCTCGGAGCGCGCGATCGCTGGCTCGCGCGGCTCGACGCGGAGCGGCTCTGATGCGCGTCGCGATGCTGTCGGTCCACGCGTGCCCGATGGCGAAGCTCGGTGGGCGTGACTCGGGCGGGATGAACGTGTACATCCGCGAGCTCGCGCGCGACCTCGCCGCACGCGGTGTCGAGGTCGACGTGTACACACGGCAGCGGGAACACGACCATCCGAAGATCCAGGAGATCGCTCCCGGCGCGCGGGTCATCCACATCGAGTCCGGCCCGGTGCGGTACCTCTCGAAGATGGAGGTGTACGACCGCCTCGACGAGTTCACCGCCGGTGTCGACGCGTACGTCCACGAGGAGGCCCTCTCGTACGACGTCATCCACGCGCATTACTGGCTCTCGGCCGAGGTCGCGCGGATGCTCGCCCCACGGTGGGGCGTGCCGCGCATCCAGATGTTCCACACCCTCGGGCTCGTGAAGCGCGAGGTCATGGACGAGGACATCGATGCGGAGAGCGACGTGCGCATCGCGATCGAGCGGCGCGCCATCGCGGAGTCCGCGGCGGTCGTGGCCGCGAGCGAGATCGAAGCGGGCGAGCTCGAGCAGCTGTACGCGGCGCCGGCGAGCAAGATCCGGATCATCCCGTGCGGCGTCGATCCCGAGGTGTTCCATCCCATCCGCCAGGCCGACGCCCGCCGCGCGCTCGGCCGCGATGAGTGCGAGGGCCTCGTCCTGTTCGTCGGGCGCATCGAGCAGATCAAGGGCATCGACGTGCTCCTCAAGGCGATCGGCATCCTGTTCCGCACGTACCCCGAGATGCGCGGCGAGCTCTGCCTGCTCGTGGTGGGCGGAGCGCTCGATGCGGAGGATGCCGAGGCCGAAACGGAGAAGATCGTCGAGCTGCGCCGGCTCGTGCACGAGCACCGGCTCGAGGACACCGTCGACTTCGTCGGCTCGCAGGATCAGCCGCGGCTCGCGCTGTACTACAACGCCGCGGACGTCTGCGCGGTCCCCTCGCTCACCGAGTCCTTCGGGCTCGTCGCGCTCGAATCGATGGCCTGCGGGACGCCGGTGGTCGGCACACGCGTCGGCGGTCTCCAGACCGTGATCGAGAACGACGTCTCGGGCCTCCTCGTGCCGGCCGGCGACGACGCCGCGCTCGCCGAGGGCATCGCTCGCGTGCTCGTCGACCACGCCCTCCGCCTCCGGCTGGCCGCGGGCGCGCGCGAGCGGGCCAAGGCCTATTCGTGGCATCGGGTCGGCGAAGCGGTGGGCACGCTCTACGCGGAGCTCATGGAACGGGTGGAGGTCTGATGGCGGACGCATTCGAGCTTCCGCGGCGCGCGATGGCGATCGTCGCCCATCCTGATGACGTGGACTTCGGCTGCTCGGGCACGATCGGGCTCTGGACGAAGCTCGGCGTGCACGTCACCTACTGCCTCATCACGAGCGGGAACAAGGGCACCCATGACCCGAACATGACGCCCGAGCGCATCGCGGCGATCCGCGAAAAGGAGCAGCGGGAGGCCGGACGGCGCGCGGGCGCGTCGGAGTTCGTCTTCCTCCGCCACGACGACGGCGAGACCGAGGTCACCATGGAGCTGCGGGGCGAGGTGTGCAAGCAGATCCGGATCCACAAGCCCGACCTCGTGTTCTGCCCCGACCCGTGGCGGCAGTACCAGATGCACCCCGATCACCGGGTCGCCGGCTGGGCCGGGCTCGATGGGATCATCGCCGCGCGAGATCACCTGTTCTTCCCGGAGCAGCTGGTCAACGGGCTCGCGCATCACCGCGTGTCGCGCGTCCTCATGTTCGGCACCGCCGACCCCAATATCTGGTTCGACATCAGCACGACGATGAAGACGAAGATCCACGCCCTCGAGGCCCACGAGAGCCAGGTGAAGGACTTCAAGCAGCTCGCCGAGCGGATGCACGCGTTCGCCGGTGCGACCGGCAAGGCCTGGGGCCTCGAGAAGGCCGAAGCGTTCCGTTACCTCGAGCTCGCGTAACCACGCTGCGCGCGCGCCGTCCGCCGGCGGTCGCGCTGTTCGCGGCGACCGCGATGCTGACCGGCCTCAGCGTGGGCTTCGGCCTGGGTCTGTGGCTGCTCTTGGCGCGGGTGTGGGGCATCGGCCTGCTCGGCGCGAGCTGGCTCGCCCTCGTCCAGGTCCACGGGGTCCTGCAGCTGTTCGGGTTCGTCGGGCTGTTCGCCATGGGCATCGCCCTCCATGCCCTGCCGCGCTTTCGGGGTGCCGGACCTCCACCGACCCTGCTGGTCGGCACGACCTACGCCGCCACCGTCGGTGGCCTCGCGGTGCGCTCGCTCGCGCAGCCGATGCCAGATCTTCCCGCTCGCGGTGCGCTCCTGATCGTCGGCGGCGCCCTGCTGGTCGTCGGAACGACGGCGTTCGCGGCCGCGGCGATCCGCGCGCTGCTGTCGGGTCGGAACCCCCATCGGGCCGACGAGCTGGTCATCGGCGCGGGTGTCTGCGTCTTCCCGGTTGCCGCGCTGCTGGTCGCGTTGGAAGCGGTCGGGTCACCGCTGGTCGTCGATCAGACGACGGATGACCGCGCGCTGTGGACGATGCTCCTCGGCGGCATCGGCACGCTCATCTTCGGGGTCTGGGCTCGCCTCGCGCCCGGTTTCGTCGCGGCGCTCCCGGCGCGGCCACGGCCGCTGCTCGGGGGCGTCGCACTGTGGCTCGCCGGCACCGCGCTCGTCGCGACGGGGTTCGGAGCCGGACCGTGGCTCGTCCTGGCGGGACTCGCGACCACGACCTTCGCCCTCAGCGTGTTCGGGCCGGGCATCGCGCGCCAGCCCCTGCGCGACCACGCGCGGCTCACCCGCATCGGTGTGCGCTCGGCATTCGCCTGGGCATTCGTCGGCGTCGGGATCCTTGCCGCGGCGAGCAT
>DASYXA010000012.1:0-41592 GCA_035935465.1 Candidatus Limnocylindria bacterium
CGGGGTGGATGGTGAAGCTCTGGTTCGGCAACAAGGATCTGCACTACGAGTGCGGCGTGTACCTGCGCCGGAAGGTCGTCGAGCTCGGCCTGCACTTCGAGAGCGACACGTTCACGAATCAGCTGCTGCTCGGAGCGATGCGCGTGCGCGCGACGACGATCGCGAAGAACCTGCCCGCGGCGCGGACCGAGAGCTGGGACAAGGGCTGGGCCCGGATCTGGGAGCCGATCCCGCTCGAGCCGTTCGACGACCGGTATGGCGCGCTCGTCACGAAGACGCTCGCACGGTATGTCCGCGTCCTCGAGCCGATCCTCGAGGACTCGCTCCCGGCGCACGTTCGCTGGAGCCGGTAGCCTCGACAGCGATCAGAGCGACGGAGGACCGCGATGCCGACGACGCATGAAGCGACCGCCACCTGGCATGGCGACCTGGCCTCGGGCAACGGCCGCGTCTCGACGAAGAGCCGCGCGCTGGAGCAGGCCGCGACCAGCTGGAAGGAGCGCACCCTGGGCACCGGCAGCGAAGGCACAACGAGTCCCGAGGAGCTCCTCGCCGCCGCGCACGCGAGCTGCTTCGCGATGGCGTTCGCCACGCGCCTCGCGAAGGCCGGGGTCGCGGACCCGGACATCTCCGTGACCGCGAAGGTGACGTTCGGACCGAAGCCCGAGGGCGGCAACGCCGTCCTGTCGAGCGCGCTGACCGTGCGCGCGCAAGCGCCCGACAACGACGCCGCGAAGCTGACGGCGGTCGCCGAGGACGCGAAGGAGAACTGCCCGATCTCGAAGGCGCTGAAAGGGAACGTCGCGCTCAGCGTCGAGGCGACGCCGCGCTGATGCGACCCCTTCGGTACTCGATCAACGTCACGTTGGACGGGTGCTGCGATCATCGTGCGATCCCTGCGGACGAAGACCTGCATCGTCACGCGACCGAGATCCTCGACCAGGCCGATGCCCTGCTCTTTGGCCGGGTGACGTACGAAATGATGGAATCAGCGTGGCGGCCGCGGGCACCGGCGGGAGCGAGACCTGACTGGATGGAGCCGTTCGCCCGGACGATCAACGCGGCAAAGAAGTACGTCGTGTCGAGGACCCTGGACCAGGTCGATTGGAACGCGGAGATCCTGCGCGGTGATCTGGGCCAGGCCGTTCAGCGGCTCAAGCGGGAGTCGGGCACCGGACTGCTGGTGGGAGGCGTGAAGCTGCCACTGGCCTTGACGGAGCTGGGATTGATCGATGAGTACGAGCTCGTGGTGCATCCGAGGCTCGCGGGCCGCGGGCCGACGCTCTTCGCCGGGCTCTCGAAGTATCTCGACCTGAAGCTCGTGAGCCGGCTGGAGCTCGGCTCGGGGGCCATGGCGTTGCGGTACGAGCCGAGCAGGAGATAGCGTGGGCGCCCCACCACGGCGCTAGCGAGCCTCGCGCGCCGCGGCGACGGCCTCCTCCGCGTTCCCGATGAGCCGCTGGGCGCCGCCGAGGGCCCGCGGCACGTCGAAGCGATGATCGAAGTTCCCGAGGTTCTCGGCGGCCTCGAGCGCCTCTTCGAGCGCCGAGGTCGCCAGGCGCAGCGCCGACGCGAGGCGCTCGAGCTCGCCCTGATCGACCGTCACGCCTCGGATGGTGCCACGGGCGCCGGCCATATGCTCGGCCGATGATCGAGACGCTCCGCACGGTCCGGCAGATCCGCCAGTACGCACCCGACCCGGTCCCCGAAGAGGTGATCGCCCAGCTCCTACAGGTGGCGCGCTGGACCGGTAGCTCGAAGAACTCCCAGCCGTGGCACTTCGTGGTGGTCCGCGACCGCGACGCGCTCACGCGGATCAGCCGACTGCGGCCGAACATCAACTGGCTCGCCGCGGTACCGCTCGCGATCGCGATCGTGCTGGATGGTCCGGGCACGAGCGAGGCCTACGACGAGGGCCGGGTGACCGAACGGCTGCTCATCGCCGCGCACGCGCTCGGGTTCGGCGGCGGCACGGCGTGGTTCGGCGACGATTCGCAGCAGGCCGAGGCGAAGCAGGTCCTGGGCATCCCCGCGGACCGCATGGCCCGGTCCGTGGTCGCGATCGGCCGCCCGACCTCGATCAGGGATCCGCGGCCGAACCCGCGGCCGGGCGGCCGGAAGCCGCTGACCGCGCTCGTGAGCTACGAGCGCATGGATCGGGCGAAGGGCTGAACGCGCGCGGAGCCGCCCGATCGGCGGCTCCGCCGCACGCCTATTCCAGGTAGTCCTTCAGCTTCCGCGAGCGGCTCGGGTGCCGCAGCTTGCGGAGGGCCTTCGCCTCGATCTGCCGGATGCGCTCGCGGGTCACGTTGAACTCGCGCCCGACCTCTTCGAGGGTCCGGGTGCGGCCGTCCTCCAGCCCGAAGCGGAGCTGCAGCACCCGGCGCTCGCGGCCGGTGAGGCCCTCGAGCACGCTCTCGACCTGCTCCTTGAGCAGCTTGTGCGACGCCGCGTCGGACGGGGCGAGGGCCTGGTTGTCGGGGATGAAGTCCCCGAGGTGCGAGTCCTCCTCCTCGCCGATCGGCGTCTCGAGCGAGACGGGCTCCTGCGAGACCTTCACGATCTCGCGGACCTTGTCGGCCGTGATGAGCATCCGCTCGGCGATCTCCTCCGCGGTGGGCTCGCGGCCGAGCTCCTGCAGCAGGCCACGCGACACGCGGATGAGCTTGTTGATGGTCTCGACCATGTGCACCGGGATGCGGATCGTCCTGGCCTGGTCCGCGATCGCGCGGGTGATCGCCTGGCGGATCCACCAGGTCGCGTAGGTCGAGAACTTGTACCCCTTCCGGTAGTCGAACTTCTCGACGGCGCGGATGAGGCCGATGTTGCCCTCCTGGATGAGGTCCAGGAAGCTCATGCCCCGGCCGATGTACTTCTTCGCGATCGACACGACCAGCCGGAGGTTCGCCTCGGTGAGGTTGTGACGCGCGTCGTCGCCCTTCTGGATCAGCTCATCGGCGAGCCGGCGCAGGCCGCGCTGCTCGTCGGCGTCGTCACGCACGAGGAGGTCGAGGTGCTTCACCATGACGGTGCGCATCTCCTGGCCGATCATGACGAGCTCGCCGAGACGCTCCGCGCCTTCCGCCGGCCCATGGATCTTCGAGTACGCGGGAAGGATCCGGATCGTCAGGCGCTCCGGGTCGCGCTTCGCTCCGTCGATGATCGCGACGAGCTCGGCGATGAGGATCGCGGCCTCGGCCGAGATCTCCTTGCTGTTCGCCTCCGCCTGGAGCGGCTCGCGCAGCCGGAGCAGCCGATTGGCGAGGCGCTTCAGCTCCTTGCCACCCTCGGCGTCCTTCAGCGTGTAGCGGAGCGCCTTGCCGGTGAACCGGGTCGCCTCGTCGACGAACTCCTTCGGCCGGCCGAGGGCCATCCGCTTCTTGACCTCGACGCCCAGCTCGTAGAGGTGGACGACGGAGAGCGCCGGCGACTCGAGGGCCATCTCGCCGAGCTCGATGGACTTCGCGAGGTTGACCTCTTCCTCGGCGGTGAGGAGCGGGACCTTCCCGATCTCCTTGAGGTACATCCGGACCGGGTCGTCGACGCTGATGAGGTCGGAGGCCAGGACCGCGGAGATGCTGTCCTCGCGCTGGGCCTCTTCGGTCTCCTCCTCCTCTTCCTTGACCTGGTGCCACGTCGGCCCACGGTCGGCTTCGAGGATCTCGACGTTGTTGTCGTCGAGGGTGACGAGGAGCTCTTCGATCTCGCCGGCCTCCGCGTCGGGGAGGCCGCGGGCGATGTCCTCCTGGGTGAGGTAGCCCTGTTGCTTGCCGCGCGCGACGAGACGCTCGGCCTGCTCGCGGTGCTCGGGATGGATCCCGACGCGCTCAGGGACCGCCGGCTTCGCGGATTCCTTCTCTTTGGTCGCTGCCTTGGCCATTCCTACTCCTGCTCAATCTATGGACTTCGTCCATAGACCACTGTCGGGACTCGCTCGGTCCGGCGAAGGCCGGCCCGCGCTCGCTCCTACTCCTGCTCAGTGCTCCGAAGGACCGTCGACCGCTGGAGCGAGCGCTGGACCTCTTCCAGATCGCGCGCCAGGCGGCTGACCTCCTCGTCGAGCCCACCGACATCCCCGTCCGCACGCGCGAGCGCCGCGCGCACCTCCACGAACCGTCGCCGCAAGTTCTCTTCCCGAAGCCGGAGCGCCACGATCTCGATCTCGTGACCCGGATCGGCCCCTGATCCTGGTCCGGGCTCCGGCGCATTTGCGCCCAATGTCGCCACCGTAGCGGCAAGGTGAGCCGGAAGGTCAGCGGTCGAATGCCCGCCACGGAGCTGTTCGAAGATCGCCCTGTGAGCGGGGTCAGCCAGGTCGGCGGGGTCCAGGTCGCAGCGCGCGGCTTCCTCGGGGAACTTGATCAATTGTGCCATCAAGTAACGCTCGAGAGAAGTCGTTTGTTTCCGCTCGGGTGTCGCCGCGGCCGGCCCTGCGCCAGGGCCGACGCTCGGCGCGGCCGGACGGACCTTCCCGACGGTCCCGACCTGCGCCCGGAGCGTCTCCTGGTCGAGGCCCGACAGCCGAGAGAGCGTGCCGAGGTAGAGCTCTCTCGTCAGGACGTCCGGCTCGTCGGCGAGGATCGGCAGCGCCTCGGCCAGGAAGCGCCGTCTGCCGTCGGGGCTCTGGAGGCGATCCTCGAATCGCTTGGCGATGGCGTCGATCACGAACTCGAGCACCGGCTTCGCCGCGCCGATGAGTCCGCGCAGGTGCGCCGGGTCCTTCCGCGCGAGGTCGTCGGGGTCGGTGTCCGCCGGAAGCACCGTGACGTACACCCCGAGACCCCGGCGGGTGCTGATGACCCCCGCGCCGACGCGGAACAGCTGCACGACCTTCAGGAGCTCGCGGCCGCGGGTCTCGGCCGACCGCTGGCCCGCGGCGTCCCCGTCGAACGCGACCACCGCGCGCTCGAGGTGCAGGCTGTCGAGCGCCTTGTACTGATCGGCCGTCAGCGCGGTGCCCATCGAGGCAACGACGTTCGTCAGGCCGGCCTGGTGGCAGGCGATCGCGTCGAAGTACCCCTCGACGATGACGACCTCGCTCTGCCGGCGCGCCTCGGCCTTCGCGGCGTCGAGGGCGTAGAGCGTGGCGCTCTTGTTGAACAGCATCGTCTGCGGTGAGTTGATGTACTTGCCGCGCTGGTCGGAGCGCATCGCCCGGCCGCCGAACGCGATGATCCGCCCGCGGGCATCTCGGATCGGCACGATGAGCCGGTCACGGAACCGGTCGAGGAGCCCGCGCTCGGTCTGCACGACGAGCCCGGTCGAAAGGATCTCCTCGTCGGTGTAGCCCTTCCTCCGGAGGTACGAGAGCAGGCCGTCGGCGAGGTCGGGCGCGTACGCCACGCCGAACTGCTCGACCATCTGCTCGTCGATCCCGCGCGACGCGACGTACGCCGCGGCCGCCTTCCCCTTCGGCGTGCCGCGCAGCGCCTGCCGGAAGTAGAAGTGCCCGGTCTCGTGCGCGGCGAGGAGCCGCTTCTCGCGCTCGCGCTCGGCCGGCGGTCTGCCGCCGGTGAGCGGGACCCCAGCCTTCTCCGCGAGGACCTTCAACGCCTCGGCTTTGTCGATGCCGTCGGTCTTCATGAGCCAGTCGAAGACATCGCCCTTCTCCCCGCATCCCCAGCAGTGGAATGTGCGGCGCTCCGGATCGACGCTGAACGAGGGCGTCTTCTCGGCATGGAACGGGCAGAGGCCGCTGTACGAACGTCCGGCCTTGCGCAGCCGCACGCGCTCGCCCACGAGCTGGACGATGTCCACCCGCTCCTTGACCAGGTCGAAGTCACCGGGCACGCCGATACGCCTCGCGCCGATGACGGATCCAGACCACGTCCACCACTCCAGACCGCGGGTCGGATCGATAGACGATCCGATACATGCCGATCCTCAACGAGCGTATCCCGGTGAGATCGCCGGCCAGTGGCGTACCGCCCAGGGGTGCGGGAGCGAGCGTCCGCAGGGCGGCGGCGGCGGCGGCGAGATATGGCTTCGGGAGGCGCTCCAGGTCCGTGGCGGCCTGCTTCGAGACACGGACGTCGGCCACGCGTCAGATCAAACGCCCAGCTGTTTCAGTACGTCCTCGAGCGGCCGGACGCGGCCGGCTTTGATGTCGCGGAGGCCGCGACGAATGGCGGCCATCGCCTCCGGGTCGTCGAGGATCTCGATCGTCTCCTGCCAGCTTTCGAACTCGTCGGCCGACATCACGACCGCGGCGGGCTTCCCCTGCCGCGTGATGGTGATGTGCTCGTGGACGTTCGACACTTCGGCCACGATCTTCGACAGGTCCCTGCGCGCCTCGGTCAGCGGGAGCGTCTTCATCGAACTTGATTGTACAGGAGTCTGTACAGAGCGCTACCGGCGGCTCCACGCGGCGGGGATGAACAGGCTCTCGTACGTGTCGAGGGCGTAGGCGTCGGTCATCCCGGCCACGTAGTCGGCCACGCCGCGCTTGACCCCGTCCTCGTCGGCGATCCGCTGGTACTCGGGCGGCATCCGGTCGGGGTGCTGCTCGAAGTACTGAAGGAGCGCGAGGAGCACGCCCTGGGCTTTGTCGTCCTCGGTCTTGGCCGGTCCGGCCAGGTAGACGTTCTCGAACATCCAGTCGCGCAGGGCGTTCGTCGCCTCGAGCACCTCCGGCGACAACCCGACCTCCGGCTTGCCGAAGGAATGGACGATCACGTCGTAGACCATCGTGTCGAGCCGCTCGGAGCGGTCGTGGCCGAGCGCAGCGCGCACCGGTGTCGGAAGGTCGTCCTCGCCGATGATCCCGGCGCGCATCGCGTCGTCGATGTCGTGGTGCAGGTACGCGATCTTGTCGGCGTAACGGACGACCCAGCCTTCCGGCGTCTCCGGTGTCCCCCAGGCTGCGGTCTCGAGACCGCCCGTGGTCGGCGCCGAGTGCTTGAGGATGCCGTCACGGACCTCGTGGGTGAGGTTCAGGCCTTTGCCGTTCTTCTCGATCCGCTCGACGATCCGGACGCTCTGCTGGTTGTGGCGGAAGCCGTCGGGTAGGAACGTCGCGAGGAGCTCCTCGCCGACATGCCCGAACGGGGTGTGGCCGATGTCGTGACCGAGAGCCATGGCCTCGAGGAGGTCCTCGTTGAGCCGGAGGGCGGTCGACATCGCCCGGCCGATCGAGTTGACCTCGAGGATGTGCGTGAGCCGCGTTCGGTAGTGATCGCCGACCGGGGCGAGGAAGACCTGGGTCTTGTGCTTCGTCCGGCGGAACGCCTTCGAGTGCACGATCCGGTCGCGGTCGACCTGGAACGCGGTGCGGGTGGCCGAGAGCTCTTCCGGGTGATCGCGCTTCGCGCCGGCGCTCGTGGTGGCGTACGAAGCGAGCGACGCGCGCTCGACCTCTTCCTGGCGCTCGCGGATACGCAGCGCGGCGACGGACTTCGTTCGGGAGAGCCGCGCGGTGAGGTCCGTCACGCTGGCCATGGCGACTACAGGGTACCGGAGGCTCTTGCTCTAGCGATCTCGCTCGCCTGACGCGAGCGCCGCCTGCGCCGCGGCAAGCCGCGCGACCGGCACGCGGTAGGTGGACGGCGACACGTAGGTGAGCCCGATGTCGTGGCAGAACGCCACGGAGCTCGGCTCGCCGGCGTGCTCGCCGCAGATCCCGATCTTCAGGTCAGGTTTCGTCTTGCGGCCGCGGTCCACTCCCATCTTCATCATCGCGCCGACGCCGCCGCGGTCGATGACCTGGAACGGGTCGTCGGGGATGATCTTCTGCTCGACGTACTTCGTGAGGAAGCTCTTCTGCGCGTCGTCACGTGAGATGCCGAGCACGGTCTGGGTGAGGTCGTTCGTCCCGAACGAGAAGAACTCCGTCTGCGTCGCGATCTCGTCGGCGATGATGCAGGCGCGGGGGATCTCGATCATCGTGCCGAACTTGAACGGGATCTTGCGGCCGCGCTCCTTCTCGACCGCGGCCGCGACGTCCATGACCTGGGCGCGCAGCCGGTCGAGCTCCCCCATCGTCCCGACGAGCGGCATCATGATCTCGGGCTTCGCGCTCACGCGCCGCTCCGCCGAGTCCGCCGCGGCGCCGAGGATCGCGCGGATCTGCATCTCGAGGATCTCGGGATATACGAGCAGGAGCCGGCAGCCGCGGAGACCGAGCATCGGGTTGTCCTCGTGGATCTGCTCGAGGCGGCGCCAGATCTTCCGCTTCTGATCGACCTCGGGGCCGTCCGCGCCGGTGGCCTCGGCGACGGCGATATCGATGTCGACGTCGGCGAACTCGCGGAGGAACTCGTGGAGCGGCGGGTCGATCAGCCGGATCACGACCGGTAGCCCGTCCATCGCCTTGTACATCTCGCGGAAGTCCCCTTGCTGGAACGGCAGGAGCTTCGCGAGCGCGGCCTTCCGGCCGGCCTCGGTGTCGGCCATGATCATCTCCTGCACGTGCGGCAGCCGCTCGGCCTGCCGGAACATGTGCTCCGTCCGCGCGAGCCCGACGCCCTCGGCTCCGAGCTTGCGGGCCTCGATGCACTCACCGGGCGTGTCGGCGTTCACCCACACCCCGAGGCGGCGGCGCTTGTCGGCCCACGACAGGAGCTCGATGAGCGCGGTCTCCCGCTCGTAGCTCGGCGGGTTCGTCGCGAGCTCGCCGGCGAAGACCTCGCCGGTCGTGCCGTCGATGGAGATCGGGTCGCCCTCCTTGATCACCGCGTGGCCCACGCGCATCTCGCGCTTCGCAAGGTCGATCTCGAGCGCGGCGACGCCCGCGACGCAGGGCAGGCCGAGACCGCGCGCGACGACGGCGGCGTGCGACGTCGAGCCGCCGCGGGCGGTCAGGATCCCGGTCGCCGCGATCATCCCGTGGAAGTCGTCCGGCGAGGTCTCCGGCCGCACGAGCACGACGAGCTGCTTCTGACCTTTGAGCGCGACGGCGCGGTCGGCGTCGAACACGGCCCGGCCGGTCGCCGCGCCGGGGGACGCGTTCAGGCCCTTCGCGAGGTACTTTCCCGCCGCGCGCGCGCGCTCGACGGCCTGGGGGTCGAAGCCGGGGACGAGAAGCTGCTCGACCTGGAGCGGGTCGACGCGCTGGATCGCCTCGTCCTTGGTGATCAGCTTCTCCTTCACCATGTCCGTCGCCATCTTCACCGCCGCGCGCGCGGTGCGCTTCGCCGAGCGCGTCTGGAGCATGTACAGCTTCCCGCGCTCGATCGTGAACTCGAGGTCCTGCGCGTCGCGGTAGTGCTTCTCCAAGCGCTGCGCGATCCGCTCGAACTCGCCGTACGCCTTCGGCATGTCGCGCTTCAGCTGCGCGATCTTCGACGGCGTGCGGATACCGGCGACCACGTCCTCGCCCTGCGCGTTCGTGAGGTACTCGCCGTACAGCGCCTTCTCACCGGTGTTCGGGTCGCGGGTGAACGCGACGCCGGTGCCCGAGTCGTCGCCCATGTTGCCGAACACCATCGTCACGACGCTGCATGCCGTGCCGAGGTCGTCCGAGATCTTGAACTGTTTCCGGTAGTCCTTCGCCCGCTGGCCGAACCACGAGCCGAAGACGGCCTCGACCGCGAGCCGGAGCTGGTCGTGCGGCTCGGTCGGGAAGGCCTTCCCGGTCTCGCGCTTCACGATGGTCTTGAACTCGTCGACGAGGGCGGCGAGGCCCTTCGCGTCGAGATCGGTGTCGGCCTTGGCGCCCTCGGCGCGCTTGCGCTTCTCGAGCGCCGCGTCGAACTTCTCCGCCGGGATGTCGAGCACGATGCGGCCGAACATCGAGATGAACCGGCGATAGGCGTCGTACGCGAACCGCTCGTTGCGGGTCAGGCTCGCAAGGCCCTGGCGGCTCTGATCGTTGAGGCAGAGGTTGAGGACCGTGTCCATCATCCCGGGCATCGACATCGCCGCGCCCGAGCGGACGGAGACGAGGAGCGGGTCCTTGGGGTCGCCGAGCGTCTTCTTCGTCGTCTTCTCGATCGTCGCGAGCCCGCGCTCGACCTGCTCCCAGAGACGGGGCGGCAGCTTCTTGCCGTTCTTGAAGTACGCGTTGCACGCGGCAGTGGTGATCGTGAAGCCCGACGGGACGGGGAGGCCCGCGTTCGTCATCTCGGCGAGGCCGGCGCCCTTGCCGCCGAGGAGCGCGCGCATCTTCGCGTTGCCTTCGGCCTTGCCACCTGCGAAGAGGTAGACCCACTTCTGGGCCCTCGCCTTCGAAGCGGGTGTGCTGACCTTCTTCGCGCGCCTGCCCGGCATCCCGCACCTCCCGGCTGTCAGCGTTCATCTTCGCAGAAACGACGGCCGGCGCATCCGGGTTCAGCGGAGGCCGAGCAGCACCAGCCCGGCGACGGCGGAGGCCACGACGACCAGCGGCTCGCTGATCCGCGACCGCCAGAGGATGAGGAATGCTCCGGCGAAGATGAGCAGCCGCGGGACGTCGACCAGGACCTGCGTGGCGATCACCGCACCTGCCCCGACGATCGCGCCCGCGGCGGCGGCGGTCGCCCCCTTGGTGAAGCCCTGGACCGCCGGGTGCGCGCGGTGCCGGACGATCCACGGCGCGAACAGCACGACCATGAGGAACGGTGGGAGGAAGACGCCGGTGGCCGCGACGACCGCGCCCGCGAAGCCCGCGACGAGGTATCCGACGAAGACCGCGGTGATCACGACGGGTCCCGGCGTGATCATGCCCATCGCCACGGCATCGAGGAACTCCCGTTCCGACAGCCAGCCGAAGTCATGCACGACCCCCTGTTGCAGGAACGGGACGATCGCGAGCCCCGACCCGAAGGTGAAGGCCCCGGCTTTGAAGAAGAAGACGCCGAGCGCGACGAGCGTCGCCGGATCGGCGGACCCGGCGGCGGTGAGCAGCGGCGTCAGCCCGGGGGGGAGGAGCAGCGGCACCGATCTGGGCCACGGCCGGTCGCGCGGCGCATACAGGAGGACCCCGACGAGTCCGGCGGCGAGGAACAGGACCGCGACCTCGCTGCGCACCACGAACGTCGCGAGCGCGACCACCGCGAAGATGGCCCAGAGCCGGCGGTCCGCCTTCACCGTCACGCGCAGCAGCTTCCAGGCGCCGCGCAGGATGAGGACGATGACCGTCGGACCGATGCCGTAGAAGAGGGCTTGGATCATCGTCGTCCCCGACAGGGAGACGTAGATCGCCGCGACGATCGTGACGATGACGAACGGTGGCAGGATGAACGCGGTCGCCGACGCGGCGGCGCCGGCGGTCCCGCGGCGCACGTAGCCGAGCCACATCGCCAGCTGCGCCGCGAGCGGACCAGGGAGCGTCTGCGCGACGGCGAGGCCCTGGAGGTACTCCTCCTGCGTGAACCAGCCGCGGCGCTCCACGAGGTCGCGCTGCATGTAGCCCGCGAGCGCGATCGGGCCACCGAAGCCGAGCGCGCCGAGCCGGAGGAAGTACCCGGCGAGCCGACGGATCGAGACTTGTTGCGCGATCACGCGCCCGATGTTCCCAGAGAGCGGGCTAGCCGTGCTCCGAGGCGATGAAGCCGCCGACCTGGACCGGGAATGTGATCGTGATCGGAGCGCCGCCGCCCTCGGCCACGATGAACAAGCCCCTGTCCTGATCGGTCGCGTAGACCGTCCGCCCGTCGCCCGAGATCCATGCCTCGCTGAGGTGACGTCCCGCCGCGAGCGTGCCGATCGGCTTCAGGTCGGGGACCCGAAGGACGGCGATCCCGTCGCTGGCCACCGAATAGATCCGCAGTCCATCGGGCGACACCGGAACCGTGGACGGCGTTCCGCCCGCGTAGGCGACGGGGAACAACCAGCTGAATGGACCCGGCTGATCGACCTTCGTCGGTGTTGGCACCGGCCCGAGCAACGCGTGGGAGCGCAGATCGATGACCTGCATGAGATCGCCGAAGGCCGGGTACTGGTGCAGATACAGCAGCTGGCCGTCGGGAGTGAAGATCGGCGCCAGCCAGAACGGATTCTTCATCTCCGCGCGGACCACCGCGGTGGAGGTCAAGGTGGGTAGATCGACGAACCCGACCGAGCCGTCGACGTAGCAGAACAGCACGAGCGTCCGCCCGCCGTCGACGACCTTCGGCGCGAGCCCCGGTCCGCCGCAGCCGGGGAATGCCTTGCCGCCCTGACCGTCGACCGCGGTCGCGGTCTGCACGAGCCCGGTCGGTGTCACATCGAATGCCGTGATCCGCAGCGGGCCAGCCCAGTCCACGATCGTGTACAGCCGCTTCGAGTCCGGGGCGAAGACCAAGGTCGACCAGATCAGCCCGGTGAACCCGGGCGCGACCGTGAGGCCCGGCGTGTGCGCGTTCGGATCGTGCCCGAGCGGCGTCGTCTGGGTCGACCCGGTGCGCAGGTCGAGCACCTGGACATACGCCGAGGACCCGATCAACGCGAGCCATCGCCCGTCGGGGCTGAACGCCGCGCCGACGACGCCGTCCCCCGCGCTTCGGGCGTAGGTGCGCTGCAGCGTGCCGTCCAGCGCCGAGTACGCGGTGATCACCTTGTCGCCCACCGTGAGGAGCTGCGCCCCGTCCGCGGACCGAAACACGCGATACGCGAATGGATCGAGCGCGCCGTCGATGCGGCCGGCGATCTTTCCGGCCGGATCGACGCCGACGAGCACCGTATGCCGATCCGTGCCTGTGGAGTTCAGCTCCGACGTGCTGACCCACGCGACCTGCGCGGCGGCGCTGGTCCGCGTGATCGGCTGCGCGACCGGCTGCGGCAGCACGATCTTGCCCGGGGCGCCGGCGCTCGGCGCGGCGACTCCCGGCAACGGACTCGCCTGCTGCTGGCGAAACGTCGAGAGCTGCCGTCCGCCGTAGAGCGCGGCGACCGCGACGATGACCGTCGCGAGCGTGACCGCGATCGATCTCCGCGGCGAGCGCGCCGGCGGCCGGTGCAGCGCGTCGAACGGCGGGATCGGCACGGACCGCGGACGAGCGAGGATGCGGCGCATCCGCTCGTCGTCGCGCTCCTCGTCGCTCATGGCGTGCCTCCCTGCCGGTCGTACGCCGCGAGGAACGCGCGCCGGCCGCGCGCGATGCGCGACTTCACCGCCTCTTCGCTCCGGCCGACAAGAGCCGCGATCTCCGCCCGCGTGAACCCGTGGGCGTAATGCAGGACCAGCGCGACCGCCTGGTCCGTGGAGATCGAGCGCATCGCGTCACGGACGGCGAGGGACTCGACATCGGGGATGCCTCCGGTCGATCGCTCGGTCCCCGCGAACGGGACGAACGCGATGAGGCGGTCACGGCGCCGCCGTTTGATCGCGAGCCGGGTGGCGATCCGGAACAGCCACGCGCGGACCCTCGCCGGCTCGCGGAGCGCGCCCTCGTCGCGCAACCCGAGGATGAACGTGTCCTGCATCAGCTCCGTCGCGACCTCCCGGTCCCCGGTCAGCTTCCAGAGGTAACCGGCCAGCTCCGAGGCATGCGCGTCGTACAGCTCCCGCCATCGCAGGCGGGTCATGCGACCTTCGCCGCTGGCAGGTCCGTCGTGCACGTCTCTACAGATATACGGGCCGCGAGCAGCGCGGCCCGGGTGCATGAGCCCGCCCACCGCTCCCTGAACGTAGGCCGAACAGCCGCTCGTTTACCGAACGACATCTTGTGCACCGAGCATGTAGCCGTATGGTTGCCCCCGAACGGGCACCAGCCCCGTCGAATCCGGACGAGGAGTCGTGAATTGCGTGATCTCAGCGCGCTTCGGCTCGGCCTCGCGGCCATCGTCGTCGCTGCGGCGGTGGTCACCCCTCGCCTCGCGTCCGCCGCACAGCCCGTTGCACCTGCGAGCGGTCCCGTTCCCATCGTCTCGTATCCCACGCACTCCGACGTCTCCGCGCCGCTCCGCGACCTCCAGGGTCCCCAGAACCAGCAGGGCTCCGCGCGAGGGAATGACCTCGCGCCGAAGGCGATCAAGACCGCGCAGGGGAACGCACCGGTCAGCGGATCGCCGGGGTCTCCGGCGGCCGCGGCGAAGGCGCCGGCGGTCGGCCTGTCCTTCGACGGCATCGGCCAAGGCTTTGGGAGCTACGTCGTCTGCTGCGCACCGCCCGACCCGAACGGCTCCGTCGGTCGGAGCCACTACGTCGAAACCGTGAACCTGGACTTCGCCGTCTTCAACAAGTCCGGCGGGCTGCTCTACGGACCCGTCCCGACCAACACGCTCTGGTCCGGGTTCGGCGGCGGCTGCGAGATCGACAACGACGGCGACCCGACGGTCCTCTATGACCGCGCGGCCGACCGCTGGATCATCAGCCAGTTCGCCGTCACCACCACGCTGTACCTCAACTGCGTCGCGGTCTCGAAGACCGGCGACCCGACAGGCGCGTACAACCGCTATTCGTACCAATACACCGACTTCCCGGACTACCCGAAGTTCGGCGTCTGGTCCGATGGCTACTACGTCACGTTCAACAACTTCGCAGGAGGCACTACCTTCTCCGGCGGCATGGCGTGCGCACTGGACCGTACCGCGATGATCGCCGGCGCGGTGTCCGCGGCTCAGGTCTGCTTCAACGCCGGCACGACCTATGGTGGCCTGCTCCCGAGCAGCATCGACGGCGCCCGGCAGCCACCGGCGGGCAGCCCGAACTACATCGTCGCGCTCGATGCACCGACGACCTCGACCCTGCTCCAGACGTGGAAGTTCAAGGTGAACTGGACCGCACCGGCGAGCTCGACATTCACCGGACCCACCGCGATCACCGTGCCCTCGTACACAAACCCCTGCGCCTCCCTCGCGCGCGGTGATTGCATCCCCCAGGGTGGCACGACACAGACGCTCGAGTCGCTCGGCGACCGCCTCATGTACCGCCTCGCGTACCGCAACTTCGGCGATCACGAAGCCCTCGTGGCCAACCACGCCGTCGTCGCCGGCAGCTCCGTGGGAGTGCGCTGGTACGAGCTGCGGGTGAATGCCGGGAACCTCGGCCTCTTCCAGCAGGGCACCTTCGCGCCCGACGCGACCTTCCGTTGGATGGGCAGCGCGGCGATGGACCAGGCCGGCAACATCGGCCTCGGGTACAGCGCCTCGAGTAGCACCGTGAAACCTGGCATCCGCTACACCGGCCGCCTCACCACCGATCCCGCCGGCACGATGCAGGCGGAGACGACGGTCCTGACCGGCGGCGGCTCGCAGACCGGCGGGCTCGCCCGCTGGGGCGACTACAGCTCGCTGGCCGTCGACCCGGTCGACGACTGCACCTTCTGGTACACGGGCGAGTACCTGAAGGCGAACGGGAGCTTCAACTGGAGCACCCACGTCAACACCTTCAAGTTCGCCGGCTGCGGCGGGCCGACACCGACACCGACACCGACACCGACACCGACACCGACGCCGACACCGACACCGACACCGACACCGACACCGACACCGACGCCGACACCGACACCGACACCGACGCCGACACCGACACCGACACCGACACCGACGCCGACACCGACACCATGCACGGACGGCAACTGCCAGAACTGATCGCGTGATCTGACCGTGTGGCCGGGAGGAGCGACGCTCCTCCCGGCCCAGCGGTGCAGCGTTCCTGCTCACGCGAGCGCCCGATGGTAGAGTCGCCGCCCGTGTACGAACGCACCGGCTACAGCACCCTGATCGGACGCATCCGCAACAACGTGCGGACCTACATCCGGAAGCAGATCGAGCTGCCCAAGCAGGAGATCGCCGAGATCATCAAGGCGAACCTGAACGCGGCGAAGTGGTTCGGGGTCGCCTTCGCGTTCCTGTTCCTCACCCTCATCGCGTTCGCGGTGTTCGTCATCGGGCTCATCGCCATCTGGCTGCCGCTCTGGGCCGCCGCGCTCGTGGCGCTCCTGCTCTTCGGCGGGCTCACCGCGTTCCTGGCGTGGGGCGGGTACCAGCGGCTCGAGCTCCGCGGACCGACGCGGTCCATCCAGTCGATAAAGGAGACGGTGCGATGGGCGAAAGCCCGAGTGCTCGGACGGAACGCGAGCTAGCCGACCTCCGGCGCAAGATCGACGAGGACGTCGACGCGCTCATCGACCGCGCCAAGTCGGACCTCGATCCGCGGAACCTCGTGCGGCGCCAGCCCGTCGCTGCATGTGGCACCCTCGGCTCCATCGCCGCGCTCGCCGGCGTGACCATTGCCCAGAAGGTCCGCGGCGCCCGTCGCAGGACCCCGGACTCGGAGATCGAGCGCATCGCCGAGCGGCTCGGCGGCCGGGTCGACCGGCTCAAGGGCCGGGCGCGCAAGCGCTTCCGCGAATCGCTCCGCAAGGAGATCGCGGACGTCCAGGACGAACGGCGCGGACCGAAGGAGGCGCTCTGGGGCGCGGGCCTGGCCGCGATCACCGCCGCCGCGACGACGTTCGCGCAGCGGTTCGCCGGCCGGCTCGCCGGCGACGATACCGACGACGGACGGCCCGGCTTCTAGCCGGCGTCGTGGCCGATCTCGCCGCGATCCTGGCCCTGACCCCCGACGCGACGGAGCAATGGCACTGGCCGACCATCCACCAGCACTTCGACGTGGCCGGCTACCTGACCGCCATGGAGCCACCGCTCGACCTGGTCGTCTCGGTACGCGCGATCGCGCTTCGCGGCGGCTACGTGTTCGTGTTCGAGTCGGAAG
Organism: Candidatus Limnocylindria bacterium; assembly: GCA_035935465.1. Taxonomy (GTDB): domain Bacteria; phylum Chloroflexota; class Limnocylindria; order P2-11E; family P2-11E; genus UBA4735. Next base: position 16,556 of record DASYXA010000012.1, read on the forward strand.
GATCGACGCACGCGATCCCCGGGGGACGGCGCGAGCCCGGCGAGTCACCCGACGTCGCGCTCGTGCGCGAGATCCGCGAGGAGACGGGCTGTGCGATGGTCGGCACGCCGCGCCCGCTCGGGATCCTCCACCTGCGCAGTCGCTCGCCGCGACGGATCGACCCGCGGTACACGTACCCGTATCCGGACACGCTCCAGTGGGTCTTCGTAGCGGAGGTCGGCGGAGATGGGCTCCCGTCGGGTGATCCGTTCGTCGACAACGGACGGTTCGTCAGCGCAGCGGAGACGAGGACACTCCTCGCGTCGCCGCTAGAGCGCCTCTTCGTGGAGGCCGCGCTCGCTCAGTAACGGACGCCGTGCTCGATCCTGAACTTCGCGAGCGTCAGGGCCTCGCCCCAGCCTGAGGCTTCGCGGACCAGCGCCGTCCGACCACGTTCGCCCGGGGAGAAGCCGTACTCCCGAAGGCGCATGACCGTGGCGGTGGCACGCGGCTCGAAACGCATCTCGACCGTCGTCGGACGGTCATCGCCCGAGTCCCACTCGAAAACGAACCGCACAGGACGCTCGGCCTCGCGCACGACGCCCCTGGCCTCAGTGGTCACGGCGTCGGGGCCCCAACGTTCCCAGCGATAGATGATCGCCCCGCCGAGCCTTGGGTCTACCTCGGCACCGTTCGTGAACCAGCTGTCGAGGCCGGCCGCCGTCGCGAAGAGGTCGTAGACGGCATCGGGTCGCGCGCGGATGAGCACGCTGTGAGCGACCTGGTCTGGCGAGCGCACGGGTCAGCCGATCAACAGGAAGCCGGTCAACATGACCGCGAGCCCCAGGAGGTTCGTGTACTCGAGCACCCCGCCGAGACCGGTGAAGGCGGCCGTGCCGCCGGCCGCGACGATGAGGACGCCGACGGCGATGATCACGTTCGCCAGCGCTCGCCGGCCATTGTGCCGCTTGCGGAAGAACACCCATGCGGACCACAGGGCGCCGCCGATGAGCACGACGCTGCCCACGCCGCTGCCGATGCCGGCGAGGATCCGCGCGAGCGAGCCGTTCGGATAGGCCGGGTGGCCGGCCGCGGCGGCGGCGAGATCGACCGGAGCCGCGAAGACGGCATAGGCGGCGACCGCCGAGAGGAGCGCGACCGCCGCGAGCGCCACGTCGGCCCACCGCCGCGGCGCGAGCAGGTACATCGTGCCGAGGGCGAGCCACGCGACGTTGAGGATCGCGCCGAACAGATAGAACAGCCGGTACTCCGTCTCGGTCGCTCCACCGCTCTGCGCGAGGTACCCGGCGAACGCCGCGATCGCGAACATCGCGAACCCGGTCGCCCACATGAGCTGGTAGATCTTGCGGTGGCCGGCGTACTGGCGGAGTACGACGAGCGCGAACACCGCGGCGACGATCGCGGTGATGGCGGGCAGCACGGTCATGCCCCGATGCTGGGCCGCGGCTCGCGACGGCGCAACGCGACTACCGAGGTTTGCGGGTATTCGGGAGCGCCAGCGCCCCGAGCAGGAGGGCGAGGAGCACCGCGAAGACCGCGGGCACGACCGTCGCGCCGCCGCCGGCCAGCGCGAGCGCCGTCGCCGCGGCGGGATCGCGCGTGCCCGCACCGGCGAGCGCGGACCGAAGGTCCAGGCCGCCGATCCGTCCTACCGCGGCCGCCGTCCCGACCGTCGCGGCGAAGAGCACGACCGTCGCGGCGAGGGTCGCGGATCCGAGCTCGTCGAAGCGGACGACCGCGATCGCGAGGAGCGCCGCGAACGCGCCGTCGCCGAGCAGCCGGCCCGCCGTGCGGACGGTGGTGGGCACGTTCGGGAGCGCCGACGTGATCCCCGCACCGACGACGAACGCGAGCATCGCGCTCTGGCCGGCCGCGGCCATGCCGCCGCCCCGGACGAGCGCGATGACGAACGACAGGCCGATCGACCCGGCGAGCAGCGCGCCGATGCGATCCATTCGTCCGCGGATCCGCCCCGCGAGCGCCGGACCGGCGAGGAGCGCGGGCGCGATCGCGACGGCGGCGAGCCCGATCCGGTCGGGCTCGCGGAGGCCCGCGGCGAGCGGCGGCACGGCGAGGAGGCCCACGGCATAGGGCAGCACGACGAGCGCGAGGTTGCGGATCCGGCGCAGGGCCAGCAGCGCGAGGAGCGGGGTCCGGAGCCCGGCCGAGCCGAACAGGGCGGCCAGCGCGAGCGCGCCGAGGTCAGGCGAGGCCGAGCTTCTCCCGGAGCGCCGGCACGAGCTCCTCGATCCGCACGCGGACCTGCGACATGTCGTCGCGATCGCGAATGGTCACCGCGTGATCGGTCAGCGAGTCGAAGTCCACGGTCACGCAGAAGGGCGTGCCGATCTCGTCCTGGCGCCGGTAGCGGCGGCCGATGGCCTGGGTCTCGTCGTACGTCGACTGGACGTGCGGCCGGATCCTGGCCCAGACCGCCCGCGAGAGCTCGTTCAACTCGGGCTTCTTCGAGAGCGGAAGCACCGCGACCTTGTACGGGGCGAGGTCGCGGTGCAGCCGCAACACGACGCGCAGGCCGTCCTTGTCGGGCTCCTCGTCGTACGCGGCGCACAGGAACGCGAGCGTCGCCCGATCGGCGCCGACCGCGGTCTCCACGACGTAGGGCACGAACCGCTCGTTCGTCGCGTCGTCGAAGTACTCGAGCTTCTTGCCGGAGTACTCGGCGTGCCGCTTGAGGTCGAAGTCGGTCCGGTTGTGGATCCCCTCGAGCTCCTTCCAGCCGAACGGGTAGCGGAACTCGATGTCGAACGCGCGCTTCGCGTAATGCGCCCGCTCCTCGGGGGCGTGCTCCCTGAACCGGAAGAGGTCGTCGTGGCCCGCGAGATCGCGGTACCACTGCCGCCGCGTGGCCTTCCATTCCTCGTAGATCCGGTCGGCGTCCTCGGGACGCACGAAGTACTGCATCTCCATCTGCTCGAACTCCCGCGAGCGGAAGATGAAGTTGCCCGGCGTGATCTCGTTGCGGAACGACTTGCCGATCTGCGCGATGCCGAACGGGAGCTTGCGCCGCATGGACTGCTGGACGTTGTCGAAGTTCACGAAGATGCCCTGCGCGGTCTCAGGGCGGAGCCAGGCGACCGACGCCGAATCCTCGGCCGGCCCGACGAACGTCTTGAACATGAGATTGAATCTGCGCGGCGCGCCGAGCTTCCGCTCGCCGCAGTTCGGACAGGGCCCCTCGACGCCCTTCGGGAGCTCGTCGAGGCGGTAGCGGTGCTTGCAGCTGGCGCACTCGACGAGCGGGTCGGTGAAGTTCTCGACGTGGCCCGAGGCCTCCCAGACCTTGGGGTGCATGAGGATCGCCGCATCGAGTCCGACGATGTCGTCGCGGAGCTGGACCATCGAGCGCCACCACGCGCGCTTCACGTTGTTCTTCAGCTCCACGCCGAGGGGTCCGAAGTCCCAGGTCGCGCCGGCGCCGCCGTAGATCTCGCTCGAAGGGAACACGAAGCCCCGTCGCTTCGCGAGCGAGACGAGCTTGTCGAAGAGCTCCGGCGGTACGTCCCCGGTCATGTGGTCATGTGGTCGCGGGGACCGGACGGGGCATCCGGGACAGCTCGTCGAGCAGACGCGACGCGTTGATGTCGCGATCGAGGACGTGCTGCAGGAACGAGCGGAGGTGCCGCTCGAGCTCCGTCGCGAGCGCCTCGTCCACGCGGAGGAGGGACGCACCGTCGAAGTTGCTCACCAGGAGGTAGCGGAGCGACTTCAGCGCCCGCACGGTGAGCGCCCGCGGACCGTGCGTGTCCGTCGGCGCGCACGCGGCGCACACGACGCCGCCGGCGTCGACGATCCACGCGTTGGTGATCTCCGACGGCGCGGTCCCGCAGTCGACGCACCGACCGAGCTCGGGACGGAAGCCCGTGCGATCGAGGAGGTGGAGATCGAACCACCGGCACACCAGGGCCGGGGCGTGGCCGGCGGCGAGGTGCCGGAGGGCGCTCTCGACGAGATCGAACAGCGGCGCGGACGGCGACCGCTCCAGCGCGAACCGGTCGGCGAGCTCGGCGATGTACCAGCCGGCGGCGATGCTGTGCAGATCCTCGCGCAGCGCCCGGTACAGTGCGCGCGACTCCGCGCCGGTGAGCACGTCGAGGCTCCGGCCGCGCGCGAGCTGATAGGTCGCGTGGGTCAGCGGCTCGGCGTGACCCGCAAGACGGCTCGTCGGCTTGCGAATGCCCTTGGCGACCACGCTCACCTTGCCGAAGTGCCGGGTGAGGAGCGTGAGGATGCGGTCCGTCTCGCCGAAGTCAATGGTCTTGAGCACGATCGCCTCGGCACGGTACGTGCGTGATGCCATCGACCGTGAATGGTAGGGGCTACCATCGGGATCCGGTGACCGCTTCCGGTCGATACGGCTCCCGCATCGCGGCGATCGACGAAGAGATCCGCGACGTGTTGGCGCAGGCCGAGCCGGCGCTCCAGCCCTTCTACGGCATGATGCTGTACCACCTCGGCCTCGACATGGATCGGCCGGGCGGCGGGAAGCGGATGCGCCCGCTCCTGTGCACCCTCGTGTACGAGGCCCTGGCCGGCGAAACGCGCGGCATGCTCCCGGCGGCCGCGGCGCTCGAGCTCCTGCACAACTTCACGCTCATCCACGACGACATCGAGGACCAGGACCCCACGCGCCATCACCGCCCGACGGTGTGGTCCGTGTGGGGTGTCCCGCAGGCCATCAACACCGGTGACGGGATGTACGCGACTTCGCGCCTGGCCGTCCAGCGGCTCCGCGATCGCGGCTTCCCGGCGGAGCGGATCCTCGATTTCGCGTGCCTCATCGACCGGGCCTGCGTCCGGGTGTGCGAGGGGCAGTTCCTCGACATCAGCTTCGAGAACCGGACCGACATCACGGTCGAGCGGTACCGGTCCATGGCCGCGAAGAAGACCGGTGCGCTCATCGCGGCCTGCGCCGAGGGCGCCGCGGTGCTCGCCACCGAGGACCCGCAGGTCCGCGAGGCGCTCGCCCGCTTCGGCGGAGACTTCGGCCAGGCGTTCCAGGCGTACGACGACCTCCTTGGGATCTGGGCCAGCACCGAGCGGACCGGGAAGCTCGAGATGAACGACCTCGTGAAGCGCAAGAAGACCCTGCCCGTGGTCATCGCGTTCGAGAAGGCCTCGCCGCGCCTGCGCGCGGAGCTCGCGGCGCTGTTCGACGCGCCGGCGCCGCTCGCAGCCGAAAGCGTCGAGCGGATCCGCGAGATCCTCGACGAGCTCGGGGCGCGCGAGCAGCTCGAGAGCGAGATCGCGTCGCACCGGACCCGCGCGCTGCACGCGCTCCACGGGATCGGCGCGCTGGCCGGAGCGAGCGAGCCGCTCGCGCTGCTGGAGCAGCTCGTCACGACGGCGACCGGCGCGGAAGAGCCCGTCGGGAGCGGCAGCCGCTAGCATCCGCGCCGTGTCCCAGACCCCGCTGAACGCGCCCGGCGGCATCATCTACGAGCCCGGCGAGCGCACGCTCGCGGTCGGCCGGCCGTTCGCCTGGTGGGTCCTGCTGCTCGCGATCGCGCTCGTCCTCGCGCTGGCCGCCGCGTGGGCGGCGTCGCAGACCGTGACGTCCGTCGCCGCCATCGCGCTCGCCTCGGCGCTCCTGGTGATCGTCGTGACGGTCGTCCGCTGGGTGGAGTGGATCAGCCGGGTGTGGGTCCTGACCGACCGGCGCGTGATCGCGCGGAGTGGGATCCTCAACCGGACGCAGGCCGCGGTGCTGCTCGAGCGGATCCAGGACGCGAGCCTCACCCGCCCGTTCCCGGCCTCGCTGTTCGCCGACTACGGGATCCTGAAGCTCGAGACCGCGGGCCTGCACTCGCAGGAGCGCGTGACCGAGGGCTTGCAGGAGATCGCGATCACCGGCGCGAGCCGGTTCTACGCGCAGCTGACGGACGCGCTGACGCCCGAACGCTGATGGCCGAGCGGCCGGCTGCCGTCATCACGGGCGGCTCGCGCGGGATCGGCGCGGCGACGGCCCGCGAGCTGGCGGCACGCGGCTTCGACGTCGCGTTCACCTACCGCAACAAGGCCGCGCGCGCCGACGAGGTCGCAGCCGATGTCGAACGCGCCGGCGGCCTGGCGCTCCCGATCCAGGCGGACATCACCGATGCGGCTGCGCTGACGGCGTTCGCGGCGGCGGTCGGCGCATGGCGCTCCCGGATCGCGCTCCTCGTGTTGAACGCCTCGGGCGGCCTCGAGCGCGATCTCGTCGCGGCAGATCCCGACTACGCGATGCGGATCAACCGCGACGCGCAAGTCGCGACGCTCGATGCCATCCTGCCGCACCTCACGCGGGGCGCCACCGTCATCCACGTCACCAGCCACTGGGCGCACCTGTATGGCAGCGTGCCGCAGCTCCCCGAGTACGAGCCCGTCGCGCGGAGCAAGCACGCCGGCGAACAGGCCCTGCGCGGCCGGATCGCGGACCTGGCGGCACCCGGTATCCGCCTGCTCGTGGTCACGGGCGATCTCGTCGAGGGAACGATCACCGCACGGCTCTTGGAGCGCCGCTCGCGCGGGTTGCACGAGGCACGCGCGGAGGAGTCCGTCACCCCGGAGGAGTTCGCCCGCGTCATCGCCGACAGCGCGTTCGATCCCTCGCTCGCGAGCGGCGCGACCGCCGTGGTCGGCGGCGCGCTCGCGTCGGTCCCGCGGACCTAGCCGAAGAGGCTCAGCGGCAGGAACGCGCTCACGACCCAGTTCGGTGCGTCGACGACCTCGCTGATCTTCAGGTCCGCCGCGACGCTGCACAGCACGTAGGCCTCCTCACGCGTCAGCCCGCAGACGGTCACGAGGTGCGAGATCATCGCCCGCACCGCGGCCTTGGTCGCGTCCATCAGGTCGGGCGCGACCCCGGTCGTGACGTGGTGGCGGCCGGGCAGCGCGCCGGCACTCGCGGTCTCGAACTCAGGCCCGACGATCCGCAGGTCGCGTCGGACGGTGAACCGCAGTGTCGCGGTCATGGTCGTCTCGATCGCGGTGATGCAGACCTCCCCATCGCCTTGCGCGGCGTGACCGTCGCCGCACGAGAACAGCGCGCCGGGGACGGCGATCGGCAGGTACAGCGTGCTACCCCTGGTGAGCTGCTTGATGTCCATGTTCCCGCCCGCGGCGCGCGGCGGGATGGTCGAGTGCTCACCCGGCTCGGCGAGGGCGACGCCCATGACGCCGAGGAACGGCGCGAGCGGGACGCGGACGCCCGGCCGGAGCTGCGCGGTCGTGCCGCGGAGGTCCCACACTTTCAGGTACGGCTCGGGGAAGTCGCCTGCCAGGAGGCCGCGGTCCGGCACGAACGTCGTCACGCCGAAGCCGCCGGGCACGAGGTCGAGCACGTCCACCTGGAGCACGTCGCCCGGCTGCGCGCCGCGGATCGCGACCGGTCCGGTCAGCGGGTGGCCCTTGGCGACGCGCTTCACCACGGCGGTCGAGTCGCGCGAGTAGGCGCCGTCGAATGCGTCGCGGCACACCACACGCACGGTCTCGCCCTCGTCGATCTCGAGTCGCGGCGCGATCGCGTTGTCCCACGCGTAATGCACCGTCTCGCAGCCGAGCTCGCGCACCACGCTCACCGCGGCAGCGAGCTCGGCAGGAACGCGTCCGGCAGGAGCTCGCGCAACGTCGCGATCTTGCGCAGGCCGCCGGTGGTCGCGAGCACGACCTTGAGCTCGGGGGAGAACTCGGCGAGCACCTGGCGGCACGCGCCGCAGGGCGACGGGAGCCGATCGTCGTCGATCACGATCGCGATCGCGTCCCAGTCCTTGGTCTCGCCGGACGCGACGGCCGCGAACGCCGCGCACCGCTCGGCGCAGACGGTCAGACCGTACGAGACGTTCTCGATGTTCGCGCCGGAGTGGATCTTGTTGCGCTTCGTGCGGATCGCGGCACCGACCTTGTACTTCGAGTACGGCGCGTGGGCCCGCTCCCGCGCGAGGGACGCGACGCGGATGAGGTCCTCGTCGCCCGGCGGCAGCGTCACGCGCGCTGCTCGGTGCGGGCCGGCTCGCGGATGACGCGGACCCGGCCGACGCGGCGGCCCTCGACGCTCTCGACCGCGAACGTCACGCCGTCACGCCGGACGGTCTCGCCGACCTTCGGCAGGCGGCCGAGCTCGTGCGTCACGAAGCCGCCGAGCGTGTCGAACTCGTCGCCGCCGTCGGGCGGCTCGATCCCGAACGTCTCCTGCACCTCCGAGAACGGGACGCGCGCGTCCATGACCGCCTCGTGGTCGGAGACCGGGAGGATGAGCTCGCGCTCGACGTCGTACTCGTCGCGGATCTCGCCGACGATCTCCTCGACGAGATCCTCGATGGTGACGAGACCCGCGGTGCCGCCGTACTCGTCCACGACGATCGCGATATGGACCTTGTCCTTCTGCATCTCGCGCAGGAGCTCGTCCACCTTCTTCGTCTCCGGGACGAACTGCGCCGGGCGCAGGAACGGCCGCACGGTCACCTCCGTCTCGCCGCGCGCGAGGCGGCGGAACAGGTCCTTCACGTAGAGCACGCCGATGATCTGGTCGGACGAGCCCTCGTACACCGGGATGCGCGAGTGCCCGGCGCTCACGACGCTCTCGAGGACCTCCTGCGGCGGCGTGTTCACGTCGATGGCGACGATGTCGGGCCGCGGGACCATCACCTCGTGGACCTTCTTCTCCCCGAGGGTGAAGACGGAATGGAGCATGTCGCGCTCCTCGACGTCGAGCACGCCCTGCTCCTCGCCGGTCTCGATGACCTCTTTGATGTCCTCCTCGCTGATGAGCGTGCCCTCGCGGGGGTCGGCGCCGAACGGCGCGGTCACGATCCGGGTGAGGAAGAACAGGACCGCGACGAGGGGCCGGCTGAGCCAGGTGATGAGCTCGAGCGGGAACACCATCAACAGGAGCACCTGCTTCGCGTGCCGGCGACCGATGGACCGCGGCACGAACAGCCCGAACAGCACCGCGACCAGCGAGAGGGCGACGACCGTGACGACGACCGCGCCGAGGTCGCTGAACGCCGCGGCGATCCCGACCAGCTTCAGCAGCTCCGAGAGGCGTGGCGCGAGGAACGCCGCGGCGATGCCGGAGAACGCGAAGATCACGAAGAACTCGACGACCTGGATCGCGGCGAGGTAGCGCACGCGCCGCTCGCCCATCCGGCCGGCGCGCTGCCCGCGGCGCCCGCGAACGACGAGCTCCTCGATGAGCGCCGGCCTGCGGATCGCGTGCAGCGCGGCCTCGCTCATCGAAAGGAGCGCGAGCACGGCGACGAGGACGAGCTCCACGCCGAGCAGCTCCCAGCTGCCCACTACGGCCCGACCGGCTTGGGTTTCAGGGCCTTCTTGATCGAGCGGGCGGGCACGCCGACCGCGAGCATCCCCGGCGGGACATCTTTGGTCACGACCGCGCCTGCCCCGGTCACGGCGCCCTCGCCGATCGTGATCGGCGCGCGCAGCAGCGTGTCCGAGCCGATGAACGCGTCATTCCCGATCGTCGTGCGGTGCTTGTTGACGCCGTCGTAGTTCATCGTGATCGTGCCGGCGCCGATGTTCACGCGTTCGCCGACGTCGGCGTCGCCGACGTAGCTGAAGTGGTGCATCTTCGTGCCCTTCCGCAGGCGCGCGGCCTTCACCTCGCCGAAGTTGCCGAGCTGGACGCCCTGCTCGAGATGCGCGCCCGGCCGGAGGTGCGAGAACGGACCGATCCGCGCGTCATCCTCCAGCGTCGCGCCCTCGAGCACCGACGCCTCGACGACGCACCGGGCGCCGACGGTCGTGTCGCGGAGGATCGAGTACGGGCCGATCCGCGCGTCCGGGCCGATCGCCGTGGTCCCCTCGAGGACGCAGCCGCGCTCGATGACCGTGTCGGCCGCGATGCGCACGCCGTCATCGACGCTCGTGGAGTCGGGATCGTGGAACGTGACGCCGTCCAGCATCAGCCGCTCGCGGATCCGGCGCCGGAGGATCGCCTCGGCGGCGGCGAGGTCGACGCGGGTGTTCACTCCCAGCCCCTCGCCCGGATCCGGCGTGCAGAACGCGGCGACCCGCTCCCCGGCAGCGATCGCGATATCGACGATGTCGGTGAAGAACACCTCGCCCGTGGCATTGGCCGTGAGCTGCCCGACGGCGGAGCGGAGCCACGCGAGGTCGATCGCGTACGCGCCGAGGTTCGACTCCGGCAGCTGACGCTCGTCCGCGGTCGCGAGACGCATCTCGACGATGCGCTGCACGTCACCCGACGCGTCCCGCACGATCCGGCCGTACGCGTTCGCGGTCCCGACCTTCGCGGTGAGGATCGCGACCACGGCGCCGCGCTCGGCGCGGAGCGTCCGCAGCCGCTCGAGCGTGACGGCGCTCAGGGTCGGCGTGTCCCCATAGAGGACGAAGACCTCGCCGTCCCGCGCGTCGGCCGCCGCCGCCGCCACGCGGACCGCGTCCCCGGTCCCGCGCATCGCCGTTTGGAGCGCGACCGCCGTGCCGGGCGGCAGGATCTCGCGCACCGCGGGCTCGACGTCCGGCGACAGAACGACCACCGGCCGCGCGCCCGCGGCGATGGCCGCGTCGAGCGCCCAGCGGAGCAACGGCTTCCCGGCGAGCGGGTGGAGGACCTTCGGGGTCTTGGAGCGCATGCGCGTGCTCTGACCCGCGGCGAGCACGAAGGCGAGCGGCGGCGCGCTCATCTAGCGGCGGCGGCGGATCAGCGGGCGGGCTGGGGCGCCAGGATTCGAACCTGGGATCGAGGATTCAAAGTCCTCTGCCTTACCACTTGGCCACGCCCCATCGACGGGACGCTGGGTGTGCGGGACATGGCGCAAGTCTAGGTGGGGACTACGCGGCGGACTGGCCGTTCGAGCCGGGGGGCCGTTTGCCGCGCTTGACGAGCTCCGCCACGCGCCGGCCGCCCTTGCGGCCGAGCTGCGCGTAGCCCTCGCTGCCGAGCTGGCTCTTCCGCGCCTCGCCGCCGCGCCGCCCGAGCTGCGCGTAGCCCTCGCTGCCGAGCTGGCCCTTGCGCGCCTCGCCGCCCTTGCGGCCAAGGTCCGCGTAGCCACCGGCGCCGAGCTGCTTCTTGCGGGCCTGACCGCCGCGCCGTCCGATCTCGCGATAGAACTCCGGGCCGTGGTCCGCCGCGGCGCGCTTCCCGCCCTTGCGGCCGGCCCGCGTGACGGTCTGATCAGCCTGGTGGTCCGTGTCGTCCATGGGTTGAGGGTAAGAGGAGAGCGCTCGCTCGGATGGCGCGCGCGACTCGCGGTCCGAGCTCCTGGGGTCGGGCATCAAGGCCCTGCCCCCGCAGGATGCGTGCGAGCCGGAGCGCGTCGCGCCGCGAATCCGCGACCGCGAACAACGACGGACCGCTCCCCGACAGCAGCAGCGTGACGCCCTTCGAGCCCGCGAGGAGGCGCGCCTCACCGATATCGCGGCAGACGCGGCTCGCGGCAGCGAGCAGATCGTTACCGGAATGCGAACGGATCGTCGCGGGATCGACGGACCCGTCGGCGAACGCGGCGGCGAGTGCGCTCGACCGCCGGCCGTCGCCCCACTCCTCCGCCCGCAGCGCGCGGAACACGTCCGCCGTGGCGACGCGCGCCCGCACCCGTACCAGGACGATCCACAGCGGCTCCGGCGGCGCGGGCAACGCCCGGACACGCTCGCCACGGCCCTCGACGAGCGCGAACGCCGCGCCGGACGCGAAGAACGGCACGTCCGAGCCGACAGCCGCACCGACGGTCCCGATGTCGACCTCCGTGCGCCACACCCGCGCGAGCCCGCGCAGCACGGCGCCCGCGTCGCTCGATCCGCCGCCGAGCCCGGCCGCGACCGGGATGCGCTTGGCCACGCGGACGTGCGCCTTCGCCGGGCGCCCGGCCGCTGCCGCGAGCGCAGCGACGGCTCGCGCCGCCAGCTCTGTTCCGGGCGCTGCGCCGGGATCCGGCCGCACCGCGACGTCCAGGGCCCCCGACGCCGAAACGCGCACGCGGTCGGCGAGCTCGAGCGTGGCGAAGACGCTCCGGAGCTCGTGGTACCCGTCGGCGCGCTCGCCGATCACCTCGAGCGTGAGGTTCACCTTCGCCGGCGCGGCGAGCCGCGCGGTCCGGCTCACCCGAGCGCCTTCGCGAGCGCGACCCACTCCGCGAGCGAGAGCTCCTCCGGACGCCGCGTGGGATCGACGCCCGCGGCGCGGAGCGCCGTGTCGGCGCGCTCCTTCGCGACGCCGGCCTCGAAGCCAAGGGCGCTCCGCAGCTGCTTGCGGCGGTGCCGGAACGCATCGCTCACGAGCGCGAGGAACCGCTGTTGGTCGAGCGGCGCGAACGCCGGCGTCGGCAGCGTGCGCAGCGCCACGACCGCGGAGGCGACCTTCGGCGGCGGCCGGAAGGACCGCGCCGGCACCCGGCGCACGATCGACGGCGATGCGAACGACTGCACGAACACCGAGAGGAAGCCGCGCTCCTTCACGTCGCTCGGATCCGCGACGATCCGGCGCGCGACCTCCTCCTGCACGAGCACGACGATGCGCTCGGGGCGGCGGTCGTCCGCCAGGAACTTCACGAGGAGCGGCGAGGTGATCTGGTACGGCAGGTTCGCGACGATGCGCGTGGGCGGGCGCGGACCGATGGCGTACAGGTCGACGTCGAGGGCGTCCGCGCGGACGATCCCGACGTTCGCGCGCCCGCCGACCGTGTCGCGCAGGACCGCGACCATCCGCTCGTCGATCTCGACCGCGGTGACGGAGCGGGCGCGGTCGGCGAGCGCGGCGGTCAGGACGCCGGGTCCGGGGCCGACCTCGAGGACGTCGTCCTCCGCGGTGAGCTGGGCCGCGTCGACGACGGCCAGGAGCGCGGACCGGTCGACGAGGAAGTGCTGGCCGATGCCCTTGGCCGCGCGGACGTCGTGTCGCTGGAGGACGGCGCGCAGGGCGTTCGGATCGCTGAGGTCGCGACTCATTCGCCGCGAGCCTAGGGCTGGGCCGCTACTTACAGGCCCACTGGCCGGATTTCCCGGTGCTCCACATCCACGCCGCGACGTTCGCGTTCGCGACGGGGTCCCAGACGCTCGCGCCGCCATACCCCGCGGGCACACTGTTCGCGCGCCAGGTGCCCGGGATGATCTGGAACAGGCCCGAGGCGCCGAGGATCCCGTTGTAGGCGAGCGGGTCGTAGCGGCTCTCGCAGTACGCCACGCGCAACAGCGTCTCGGCTTCGACACCGTACTTGGCGGCGGCGGCGCGGATGATCGCGGCGATCTGGTCCGGCGGCGGCGGCGCGGGCTTGTACCTCGTGCCGACGTGGACGACCTGCGCGACCGGCGCGGTGATCGGCTCGCTCGCAACGATCGTGCGCTCCCGCTCGACGCCGTTCACCGACCGCACGAGGAACGTGACCCGGGACTCGCCGGGGCTCCCGGCGACCGTGACCGAGCGCCACCCGGCGTACTGGTCGGGCTCGGCGATGGTCTCGACCGGGGCGGCGATCGGCAGGGTCTCGACGACCGTCCACTCGCTGACCCGCTCGATGCCGACGACCGCACCGGCCACGATCGGGCCCTCCGGAGCGACCTCCAGCCGGTCCTGGGGGCCGAGGGTGATGCCGGCCGCCTCCAGGAACGCCGCCACCGTCCCGGGCTGGGCCCGGAACGACGTCGGCGTGCCGCCGTCGACCACGGTCACCGGGAAGCCACGGTCCAGGACGATGCGCAGGCCGGGGACCAGGGGCTGGTCGACCGCGACCGAGAGCCGGTCGCCGGCAGTGACGCCGATCCCGGCGGAGCGGAGCAGGCCGCCGACCGTTTCGCCTGGCCGGGCGTCGGTCCCCAGGGAGATGCCGTCGATGACCAGGGTGACGCTGGTCAGGGCGTCGAACGCCGCGAGCGGCCTGAACCGGGCGGTGCCCGACGCGTGCTCGTAGCCGGCCACGGAGGCCAGGGGCGCGGCGCTCCGTGCGGGGGCCGCGACGGCCCAGGTGCCGGCCATGAGCAGGAACGCGATTAGGCCGAGGCAGGCGTTCCGCAGGAGCCGCTGGACGATGTAGCCGTGGATCTCCGATTCCTCCCAGACCCCAGCCGCACGCGACCATGGCGAAGCCAGGGTGTACGAAAGGGGGACGTCCAAAGGGTATCAGAGGGGCAACGCACCCGTTCGCGGTGTCAGGAGCGGCCCAGAAGTGGGCGCTTCGCGCCCGACTAGGACGGCCTAGGACCCCGAGGACCCTGGCGAGCGCCAACCCCGCGACCGGAGATGGTCGCGGAGGGCGGGGCCGACGTCGTCCCGGGCGAGCGCCCGGTCCACGAACGCGCTGACGTACCCGGCGCGGTCGCCGGCGTCGTACCGCTCGCCGTCGAGCTCGACCGCCCAGACGGGCTCCCGGCTCGCCAGGACGTTCACGGCGTCGACCAACCAGATCTCGCCGGCCCGTCCGGGCCGCTGCGCCTCGAGGATCCCGAAGACCGCGGGCTCGAGAACGTACCCGTGGATGGACACCAGGTCGCTCGGCGCGGCCGCCGGCGCGGGCTTCTCGACCATCCCGGTCACTCGGAAGGCGCCGCGCTCGGGCTGCCCCGCGAAGACCCCGTAGCGGGAGGCCTGCTCGCGCGGGACCCGCGCCGCCCCGGCGATGCTGCCGCCCAGGCGCTCGCGCAGGTCCAGCATCTGGCGGAGCGCCGGGGTCCGGCCGAACACGAGGTCGTCGCCCCAGAGCATCGCGAACGGCTCGTCGCCGACGGCCTCGCGGGCCACCAGGACGGCGTGCCCGTTCCCGTTCGGCTCAGGCTGGACGACCACCTCGACCCTCGCCAGGCGCTGCGGCCGGGTGAGCGCCTCGAGCTCCGCGGCGCGGCCCTCGGACCGGAGGCGCGCCTCGACCCGCGGGCTCGGCTGGAAGTACGCGGCGAGCGACTCCTTCCCCGGGGCGGTGACGATGATGACCCGCTCGATCCCCGAGTCCGCGCACTCGCTCACGACCGCGTCGAGGACCGGTGTGTCGACGAGCGGCAAGAGCTCCTTCGGCACGCTGCGGCTGAAGGGCAGGAATCGGGTCCCCAGCCCACCGGCGGGGATGACCGCGGTGCGCACCGGCCTCACTGCTTCGCCCCGAGGGTCACGGTGAACGACGTCGTCTGGGTCGTCCGGGCGGCCAGGCCGGTGACCGCGAGGACCGGCGCCCTGCGGTCCTTCGATCCATCGATGTCGATCTCGAGCGCGCCGTCTTCGACGATATGGCGCTCGACCGTCGGGACGGCGCCGAAGTGGATCACCTGCACGATGAACCGCTGCTTCACGACGTTCGACGACCGGATGAACCCATTCGCCGTCCAGCCCGCGTCGGCCTCGGCGTCGTCGCTGAAACCGATCTCGGGGATCGTGACGTCGTCGAGCGCGAAGCCGTCGAAGTTCAGTGCCGCGTCCGTGACGTACTCGAACCGGAGCAGCACCTTCTTCCCCGCGTAGGCACCGAGGTCGACGGACTGCTTCACCCACACGGGCTTCGCGCCGCCGCCGGACTTCCCCGTCATCCCGTTCCCGAGATTGTTCCCGTTCGGGTCGTCGGCCGTCGTGGCGTCGGTCTTCAGGGTCGACCACCGCTGCCCGCCGTCCGTCGACACGGCGACGTACGCGTAGTCGAACGCCGGCTCGATGTCGTACCAGCTCCAGAACGACAGCGTCGCCTTCGTGACGCTCGAGAGATCGACGGTGCGGGTGAGTGTTGAGTCGAGGCCGTCCACGCGATCCGACCACCAGCTCAGCCGGCCGGAGTGCGCATCGGTCGGGATGATCCGTTGCGTCGTCGGCGCCGAGAACGTCAGGTGGACCGGCGTCTGCGGCAGCGCGACGTACCGGGCCGCGTACTCATGCACGGTCGCGCGGAAGACCGTGTCCGCGGTCGCACGGTCCTGCGCGGTCGGCGCGGCCGGCGCCAGCCGCGTGCCCGCGTAGGCCAGCTTCGGGTCGGGGTTCTGGCCGATGAGCGCATTCGCGGCCACGAAATCGGCGAACTGCTCGTCCATCCCCGGCTGGCCACGGGCCTGCAGCACCGCGTCCACGTCCAGCGGGGTGTCCACGCCATGCGCGAGCAGGGCGTTGATGAGGTCGTCGCCGCCGGCGTGCTGGCGGAGGAACTCGAGGAACAGGAGCGCCGCTCCGTAGTGCAGGACCGCGTCGTTGTCGAGATCGCTCCAGTCGTTCAGCTGGGTGTCGGGTTGCCGCAGGAACAGCTGGTCGAAGCCCGAGGATTGGCCCGCGAACCGCTCGCAGAGCTGGGCCTGGCCCTCGGTGAACCACACGATCGACCGCTTCCGCTTGTTGAACTGGATCATGTGACAGAACTCGTGCGCCAGCACGGTGTAGAAGCTATCCGACGCGAGCCGGGCGCTGGTGGAGTTCACGTAGATCAGCTCGCGCTCGGCCGAATACTCGTTGATCCACACCGGGAGCTCGTCGGCCGACGAGAAGTAGCCCGCGGCCCGGCCGGGGATGCGCGCGACGAGCACGTCGATGCGCGGGTCACCGTCGATGCCCGGCGACCACTCCGAGCCGTAGGCCGCCCGGTCGGCGGGGTAGATCTTCGTCTCGAACGTGGTCGCGGTGGTCTGGAGCGCCGTCGGGTCCACCGTCACCCCGTTCTCGATCCACCACTTCGCATGGTCGGTGAGGATCCGGAGCGTCGCGGTGATCTTCACGTTCTTCTTGGCGTCGAAGTCGTAGGTCCAGAACTGGGTCTGGCTGCCTGCGGCCTCGTCGGGCGGGACCTGCCGGCCCGCCGTGAACGGCGCTGGCGGCGTGCCGTCGCGGCCGCGCAGGCGCCGGGTGAGCGCGAACAGATCTGCGACCGGAAGTGGGTTCTTGGCCAGCGCGTCGGTCATGTCCTGGACCGCGGGGCTCGCGGCGGGCGACGGACCCGGGGTCGCGACGCAGGCCGTGGCCACGACGAGGGCCACGAGCGCGAGGCGGACGCCGGTCAGCACCGGAGGTAGCCGTCGGCCAGGGTCTTCGTCGCCACCAGGCGGCCGCCGCGCAGATAGCGGCGCGGGACGCGGGGCTTGATCGAGGCGACCACCTCGTAGTTGATCGTGCCCCAGTCGGCCGCGAGGTCGTCCGCGCTGCGCGTCACGCCGGCCTGCGTTCCGATCACCACGACCTCATCGCCGACCTTCACTCCAGGGATCTCCGTGACGTCGAGCATCACGTGCTCCATCGCCACGCGGCCGGCGATCGGCACGGGCACTCCGTGGACGAGCAGCCGGGCGCGCCGCGCCGCGCGGGCGAGTCCGTCGCCGTAGCCGACCGGGACCGTTGCGATCCGGCCGTCGCCGGGCAGCCGGTAGTCGTGCCCGTACGACACACCGGTGCCCCGCGGGACGTCGGCCACGCGATGCAGCCGCGAGCGCCAGCTCAGCGCCGGACGGAGGGCGAGCCGGCCCGCGAGGTGCCCCGCGGCGTGCAGCCCATAGATCGCGAGCCCGGGACGTACCGCCGTCATGCCCGATCGCGTCGTCAGGCTGGCGAGGCCGCCGCTCGCGCTCGCATGGACCCAGCGCGGCGGGTCGATCGCCCCGAGGAACGCGTCGAAGCGGTCGAGCTGCTCCCCGGTCGCACTGAGGTCCTCCTCGTCCGCTCGCGCGAGGTGCGTGAACACGCCGTCGATCCGCGCGCCGCGCAGCCCGACGATCGCGCGATATCGATCCGGCGCCTCCGCGAGCGGCGCGCCGAGGCGCGTGAGTCCGGTATCGACCTTCAGGTGGAGGGACGCGGTCTTGCCCGCCGCGCGCGCGGCCGCAGCGATCGCGCGCGCGCTCTCGGTGTCCCAGACCGTGAGCGCGAGGTCGAGGGCGAGCGCGGCGTCGCGCTCCTCGGCCGACTGCGCGCCAAGGAGCACGAGGAGCGGGTGGCGGGGGATCACGCGCCGGAGGACGACCGCCTCCTCGACGGTGGCGACCGCGAGCATCGCGGCGCCGGCGTCGATCGCCGCCTCGCCCACCGCTTCGGCGCCATGGCCGTACCCGTCGGCCTTCACCACCGCGATCACGTCGACGCCCGCGCGCGCGCGTACCGCGTGCGTGTTGGCGGCGATCGCGTCGAGGTCGACATCCACGACCGTCGTGCGGATGATCCGGCTCATCTCGTCACGGTCACAGGATCTCTCTGATGGCGCGGGGCAACGCATCGACGATGTCGGTCGCGAGCGCCCCGGACTCGCCGATCTCGGACGCGAGGAGCGCCCCGGCGCGACCGTGGACCCAGACCGCCGCGCACGCGGCCGCGAGTGGTGCCAGGCCGCGCGCGAGGAACGCCGCGACCGCGCCGCCGAGGACGTCGCCTGAGCCACCGACGCCGAGCGTCGGGTTCGGCTGATCGTGCACGAACGTCTTCCGGCCGTCGGTCACCACGGTGACCGCACCCTTCAGCGCGACCACGGCACCCCACTCGCGGGCGTGTCGCTCGGCGAACGCGACGCGTCCGCCGCCGGCCGGCACGACCCGGCCGGCGAGCCGCGCTGCCTCGCCGTCGTGCGGCGTGAGCACGCACTTCGGCGGCACGAGCGCGGCCCACTCGTCGGTGCGCGCGAGCGCGTTCAGGCCGTCGGCGTCGACGACCGTGGGCGTGCCACGGGTGTTGCGCAGCACGGCGGCCACGAACTCATCGGTGCCCGCGGCATGCGCGAGGCCGGGCCCGACCAGCAGGCCGCGCACCTTCTCCCCGAGGGCCGTCGTGAGCTGTGCCGCCGATGCGGTCGCGACGACGCCCGGCTGGGCCTCGGCGAGCGGGAAGAACGTGAGGTTCGGGTCGCCGCCGGCGATCGAGTCGACGACCGAGCGCGCGCTCGCGACCGTGACGACACCGGCGCCGCACCGCGCCGCCGCGCGCGCCGCGAGGACGACCGCGCCCGGGTAGCGCATCGAGCCGCCGACGACCAGGACGCGCCCCCGCTGCTCCTTGCCCGCGGTCGGGGCGAGCGGCTTGAGCACGGCGCGGACCGCGCGCGCGTCGAGCGGCGCCGCCGCGCTCGAGTCCGTCGCGGCGCTCAGGCCGACCCCGCGCGCGTCCCGACGGCCACCGCGACCGCGAGGTCGCGGATGTGCGAGATGCTCACCCCGAGCGGCGACGTGAGGCCGAGCGCACGCCGGCGGTCCTCCGCCCGGCCGTGCAGCGTCACGGTCGGCTGCCCGAGCGGCGTCCGGCGGATCTCGATCTCGCGCCACCCGACGCCGCGGATCCCGAGCCCGAGGACCTTCGACACGGCCTCCTTCGCCGCCCACCGTCCCGCGAGGTGAAGGACGTTGCGACGGCAGTACGCGCGCTCCCACTCGGTGTACACGCGCTTCAGGAAGCGGTCGTCGTGCCGGTCGAGCACTCCTTTGATGCGCACGGTCTCGATGATGTCGATCCCGACCTCGTTGGTCTCGCCCATTCAGACCCTGCCCGCTCCGCTGCCTTCGGCGGGGCTACGCCCCTCAGGGGCCCCCACCCCTGCACGACCGGGGGCCCCGGACGGCTCGTCGCGGCGAAGCCGCGCCGCGCAAAGCCCTCGCTCGCTATTCAACGGTCACGGCCTTGGCGAGATTGCGGGGTTGATCGACGTCGTTGCCGCGCCGGTCGGCGACGTGATACGCGAGCAGCTGGAGCGGCACCACGGCGAGCGCGGGCGAGAGGAGCTCGTTCGTCGCGGGGATGCGGATGACCTCGTCGGCGTGTCGCGCGATCTCCAGGTCGCCATCGGTCGCGAGCGCGATCACCACCCCGGCCCGCGCGCGGACCTCCTGGATGTTCGACAGCATCTTCTTGTACACCGGATCCTGCAGCGCGATCGCGACCACCGGCAGGTCCTTGTCGATGAGCGCGTTGGTGCCGTGCTTCATCTCGCCGGCCGCGGTGCCCTCAGCGTGGATGTAGCTCAGCTCCTTGAGCTTGAGCGCGCCTTCGAGCGCGGTCGGGTAGTTCACGCCCCGGCCGAGATGCAGGAAGTTGCTCGCGGTGTGATAGCGGTAGGCCAGCGCCTTGAGCTTCGGCTCCTCGCGCAGGACGGCGTCGATGAGCGTCGGCAGGTGGAACGCCTCGGCCAGCAGCTTCGCCGCCGCGGACTCCGCGAGGGTGCCGCGCCGCTGGGCGAGGTAGATCGCGAAGAGGTACAGGTCGACGATCATCGCGGTGTACGCCTTCGTCGAGGCGACGCTGATCTCCGGCCCGGTGTGGAGGTAGATGACGTCGTCGGAGACCCGGCTCGCTTCGCTGCCCATCACGTTCACGAACGTGAGCAGGCGCGCGCCGCGCTTCTTCCCCTCCTGCATCGCCGCGAGCGTGTCGACGGTCTCGCCGGACTGCGTGACCGCGATCACGAGCTGGCCCTTCGAGACGACGGGCTCGCGGTACCGGTACTCGGACGCGATCTCGACGTCGCACGGGATGCGGGCGAGACGCTCGATGAGGTACTTACCGATGAGCGACGCGTGGTAGGCGGTCCCGCACGCGACGAATGTGATCCGCGGCAGCGCCGCGACGTAGGCGTCGTCCAGCTTCAGGTCCTGGTCGAAGATGACCCGCCCGCTCGCCCGGTCGACGCGGCCGAGCAGCGTGTCCGAGATCGAGCGCGGCTGCTCGAAGATCTCCTTCAGCATGAAGTGCTTGTAGCCGGACTTCGCCGCGGCGATGGCGTCGAGCGCGATCGTTCGGGCCGGCCGCTGCACGGCGGCTCCGTCGGCGATGGTGCGGAACCGCACGCCGTCCGGCGTGACGATCGCGAGGTCGCCGCCCTCGAGGAAGCTCATCTGGCGGGTGTGCTCGAGCAGCGCGGTCATGTCCGAGGCGACGAAGTTCTCACCGGTCCCGTGGCCGACGATGACCCCGCCGGCGTTGCTGATGCGAGCGGCCACGAGGGTCTCCGGATCGGACGTCGAGATGAACGCGAGCGCTGCTGCGCCCTCGAGCCGGGGCAGCACCGCGAGCGCCGCGTCCTCGAGCGACTTCCCCTGCTTCAGCTCGTCCTCGAGGAGATGGACGACGACCTCGGTGTCGGTGTCGGAGGTGAACGCGTGCCCGGCCAGGACGAGCGGCGCCTTCAGCGCCTGGAAGTTCTCGATGATCCCGTTATGGATGACGGCCGTCGCGCCGGTGCAGTCGACATGCGGGTGCGCGTTCGCCTCGGTGGGCCGTCCGTGCGTCGCCCAGCGCGTGTGGCCGATCCCGGTGTCACCCGCGGCCGGCCGCTGCGCGACGACGGCCGCGAGGTTGTCCAGCTTGCCCTCCGCGCGCCGGACCTCGAGCACGCCCTGGCGCTCGACCGCGACCCCCGCGGAGTCGTAGCCGCGGTACTCGAGCCGGCGCAGCCCGCTCATGAGGAGCGGAAGCGCCTGGCGTGGTCCGGTGTAGCCGACGATCCCGCACACGGTCAGGCCAACGACTCCATCGCCTCGGCGGCGAGCGACTCGGCGATGCGCGTGGCGAGGGCGTCGTCCCGCGCCTCGACGGTGATGCGGAGGACCGGCTCGGTGCCCGACGCGCGCACCACGAGCCTGCCGGCCGTGCCGAGCGCGCTCTCGGCGGAACGCACGGCCGACGAGAAGCGCGGCACGTCCTTCCATTCGCGGCGGCGCGGCGCCTTGACGTTCTTCGTGACCTGCGGCCAGTGCTCGACCTCGCGCGCGAGCGCGGCGAGGCTCGTCCGCTCGGCGCGCATCAACGAGAGCACCTCCAGCGCGGTGAGGATCCCGTCGCCCGTCGTCGTGAATTCGCGGAAGATGACGTGACCCGACGGCTCGCCGCCGAACTGGGCCTTCCGCTTCTCGAGCTCCTCCCACACGTAGCGGTCCCCCACCTGGGTGCGGATGAGCCCGATGCCGTCGCGCGCGAGCGTCGCCTCGAGCCCGCCGTTCGTCATCACCGTGCCGATCACGAGCTTCGGGTCGAGCTTCCCGTGTCGCGCGAAATGGCGTGCCGCGAGCCCCAGCACGAAGTCGCCGTCGAGGACCGTGCCGGACCCGTCGACGGTCATCACCCGATCGCCGTCGCCGTCGAACGCGAAGCCGACGTCGGCCTTGTGCGCGACGACCGCCTGCTGCAGGGCGGCCGGCGCGGTCGCGCCGGACCCACGGTTGATGTTCGCGCCGTCCGGCAGGTCGAAGAGCGTGAGCACGTCCGCGCCCGCTCGCGCGAACACCGCCGGCGCCACGCGATACGTCGCGCCGTTCGCGCAGTCGAGCACCACCCGGAGGCCGTCGAGCTTCGAGGCGAGACCGCTGAGGAAGTCCTCGTACTTCTTGGTGAGCCCGCGGACGTCGCCGATCAGCCCGATGCCACCCTCGGTCGGGCGCGGGAGCTTCGCATCCTCGGCCATCGCGGCCTCGATCCGGTCCTCGGTCTCGTCCGGCAGCTTCAGCCCCGCGTGATCGAAGAACTTGATGCCGTTGTCGGGTGCCGGGTTGTGCGACGCGCTGATGACCGCTCCCGCGATCACGTCCTCCGTCCGCGCGAGGTACGCGAGGCCGGGCGTCGGGATGTGGCCGACCAGGCGCACGTTCATGCCGACCGAGCAGAGCCCCGCGGCGAGGGCGCTCTCGAGCATGCGCCCGGAGCGCCGCGTGTCGCGGCCGATGATCACCTCGTGCCCCGCGGTGCCCAGGATGTGGCCCGCCGCGCGCCCCAGCCGGAGCGCCAGCTCGGGCGTGAGGTCGAGATTGGCGACCCCGCGGACGCCATCCGTGCCAAAGAGCCTGCTCATCTGCCCCTCATCGTGAGCGTCACGCGGCTCGGTTGCAGCGAGATCACCGTGACACCCGGCGGCACCCGTAGCAGGACGTCGGCCGGGAAGGCGCCGGCGCCCTTCCCCAACGCGTCGACCGTCGCGGTGATATCTGTCGGGCCGAGCGTGCCGAGCGTGGCCGCCGGGCCTGCGACGACCACGCTGACCGTGGCCGGGTCGGTCTCCCCGACGAGCCCCGCGGCGGCGCCGGTGACCTGGACCGCGACGACCGGGAATGGCCGGGTCCCCGACAACGGGATCACCGTGACGCCGACGGTCGCGTCGGTCGGCTGGAGGAGCGAGACCCCATCCGGCAGGACGAGCGGCACGCGGAACGACCTGTTCGCGGTGAGCCCGCTCACGTCGATCGGCGCGGTGTCGATCCGGTCGACTGGTGCGAGCGTTTCCGGCGTCCCCTGGACCTCCACCGCGATCGGGTCCGTCGTCACGCGTGACATCCAGTAGCCCGGCGCGACGTTGCCGCGCAGCGACCAGAGCACCGGCACGGTCCGGGTGCTCCGGGTCGAAAGGACGGGCACCCCGACCTGCACCGCCGGCGGGTCCGCGACCAGGCCCTCGATGGGGTTCCCGGCGGCATCGACGGGCACCGCGTCGGCGCTGGCCGAGATGTCGATCGGCGTGTCGCCGAACCGCAGGGTCGCGAACACGGCGGCCACGCTCGCGACGAGGCTCTGCGCGCCGGTGATCCGGACCTCGCTGCTCGAGAGCGACGGCGAACCGGGCTGGTATCCGTGCGGCGGCTCGTTCGCGAAGCGGACCTGCACGGTCAGCGAGCGTGAGACGACCTTCTCGATCCGCACCGGCACCGTCGGCGGATCTGCCTTGACCAGGATGTTCGGATCGGCGAGCGGCACACGGAGCGCGATGTTCTGAACGTCATTCCGTCCGAGATCGGCCTGTGCGAGATCCGGCACCGGATGGATGTCGGCCTGGGCGACCTTCGCGAGCTCGGACTGCGGACCGCTGAGCGTGACCGCCGTGTCGCCGAGCGTCCCTCGGAGGACGTAGCCGGCCGGGACGTCCGCCGGCCGCTCGACGGGGACGCGGAACGTCACGGTCGCCGGCTGCGAGCTCTCCGCGACCGCGACGAACGCGAGGACCGAGATGGCGAACGCCGCGGCCTTCAGCGGGAAGTCGTGCATGGCCGCGCGACGGAGGTCCAGGCGGCGGAAGCCGCGCGCCGTCGCGGCGTACGTGGGGCCGCGCACCGGTTAGGACGCCTTGCTGCGGAAGGGCAGCGGCTGGATCCGGCTCCGGAGGAGCGAGCTCAGGACGCGACGGAGCCGCTCCTCGTCCAGGCCGCCGATGATCCGGCCGCTGCTCGCGATGGAGATCGCCTGGGTCTCCTCCGACACGACGATCACGATGGCGTCGGTCTGCGAGCTGATCGACAGCGCCGCGCGATGCCGCATGCCGTAGCGGTGCGACGCGCGATCCTGGGTGTCCTCGAGCGGCAGGAGGCAGGCCGCGGCGAGGATCTGCGGGCCCCGGATGATGACCGCCCCGTCGTGCAGCGGCGAGCGGACCATGAAGATCGATGCGAGCAGCTCCGCCGAGAGGCGCCCGTTCACCGGCACGCCGGTCTCGGTGTAGTCCTGCAGCCCGGTGCCGCGCTCGATGACGATGAGCGCGCCGTGCCGCGCGCCGCTGATCAGCAGCGCGGCGCGAGTGAGCTCGTCGACGATCCGATCGACCTCCTCGGCGTCGTTCGGCGTGAGCAGGCGATTGAGCGGGCCGAGCTGGCCGAGCTGGCCGAGGCCGCGTCGCAGCTCGGGCTGGAACACGATGAGGATCGCGAACACGGCGATCGCGAGGAACGCCTGGAACAGCAGCTTCGTGAGCGTGAGCTGGAACAGGACCGCGAGCCCGTAGATCACGACGAGCACGAGCACGCCGAGGAGCAGCTGCACCGCGCGTGTGCCGCGGATGAGCCGGAGCAGGTAGTAGACGAAGACGAAGACGATCGCGATATCGAGGACGTTGTTCCAGCCGAACACCTGGCCTTGGAAGATGGCGCGGACGGCGGCGAAGAACTGGTCCATCACACCGCCTGCGCGAGCCGCTCGACTTCCATCGCGAGCTCGGCTTGACCGTCGAGGCGGAGGGCCTCGGCGAGCAGCGCGCACTTCGCGCGCGCCACGTCCCGCTTTCCGATCGAGCTCACGACGTCGACGAGGAGACGCTGGGCCTGGTGGTCGGCGAGACCGGAGGCGATGAGCTGGAGCAGGAGGTCGGAGGCCGCGTTGGTGTGGCCGCTCGCGATGAAGTGGCGCGCCGCCACGAGCGCGGCTTGCGCGGCGCGTGGGTCGCCCT
>DASYXA010000013.1:0-23847 GCA_035935465.1 Candidatus Limnocylindria bacterium
CGCGCAGGGCGCCGGCGACGCCGACGAAGGCATTCCGGACGTTCGCCTGGCGCTCGAGGCGACCGAGGGTCGCCTGGGCCGGTCCCGATCGGAGCCGGTGGAGCGCGGCGTGGAGCGGCAGGCCGCTCCGAGACGCCGCGACCGTCGCGAGCGCGCGGGCCTGGTCGTAGCCGCGCTCACGCTCGCGGCGCGGATGCAGCCGGACCGGCACGAGCGCGTCGAGCCGGATCCCCGACGCGAGATCCGCCGCGATGCGGCGCGCGACCAGCGGGCCGAGCTCCGCCGCGAGGCCGGGCTCGCCGCCGTACTTCAGCCGGTGGATCGCGTCCCGCAGCGGGCCCTCGTGCGCGCCCGCGGCGGTGAGCACGAGCGTGCCGAGGCGGCGCACGATCGGATCGGAGGCGTCACGACAGGCGACGCAGTACCAGCTCTCCAGACCGCCGCAGCCCGCGCAGCGCGGCGGGATGACGAGGTCGCGAACGCCGTCGAGCACGATCATGCGCCGGACCGTCCCACCTGCGTACGGGCCCAGGCCGCGAAGCGCTCCGCCCTCCTGACGCCGAGCTCGGCCTCCCGAGCGGTGACCCGACGGTCCTCGTACTCGACCAGATTCTTGAGCTTCAGAAGGCCGCGGAGCTGGGTCGCGTGGTCATGGACCTCCTCGGACCCACGCGAGACCGACTCGAGCAGGTCGGCGGCCCTCAGATGGTCCGGGTCGGCAGACCGAAGGCCACCGAGCGCCGCGGTGACGGCATCCGCAGCGCTGATCGCGCTATGGATCGCGAGCAGCAGCGCCGCGTCATTGCGCGCATCGGCGATCGCAGCGTCCGCGACCGCGAGGAACTGGTCGGCCTTCGATAGATAGGTCCGGCACTTCACGCGCTCGACCGCGTGCGCCTTCGGTCTAGGCACCAGCGCCTCGCCGAGGCAGGATCCTGATCCCGTCCCGTTCGATCGTGCGCCAGATCGGCGCGCGCTTCTTCGAGGGCCGGTCGACGATGACGTTCAGCTCGATGCCGAACCGCTCGCGTACCTCGTCGGAGAGGGAGGCCAACACCGGCTCGAGCTGGTCTTCCGTGCGATGTGCGCCGACGATGGCGAGATCGACATCGCTCTCCGGGCCCGCCCGGCCCCGACTCACGCTTCCGAAGACGTACGCCGCCTTGATCGGGCCCGCGCGTCGTATCAGCTGATCGGCAAGGTGATCGAAGAGCGCCTGGCGGATCTCCGACTCTCCCAGGAACAGAGCGCGGATCTTCGGCACCAGCTCATGTTGCTCATTCAAGCGGTAGAGGTCCGCACGTCCGGCGCGCTGCACGTCGACGATGCGGTGTGCGGCGAGCGACCGCAGGACGCGCGCAGCCGTCGTGTGCGCGACGCCGGCGCGCCGCGCGAGATCGCGCGCCGACGCCGAGAATCCCCGCGGAAGTCCCGTGGCCGCGCGCAGGATCCGGACGTGGCCGCCGGTTTCGAATACGTCATCGAGCGCCTGATCGATCCGCACCGGAGCCTCCAAAATCCACACCTGGCTCGCCACCGAGTGGAGCGGTCGCGCTCCATATGGTGCGTAGACGCTCCACCTCCTGTCAAGCGCCCACTGGACCCTCGGAGTCCGGGCGCTCGAATACAAGGTCGTCGCCGGCTTGCGTCCCGCTCGCGACGATCGTCCCTGTGCGAAGCTCGACCACGTCGGCGGCCCCGCGCGCGCCGGCCATCAGGACCCACGGCCGGAGCCCGGGGAGCGCCCGCACGACGGTGCCGGCGCGGTCGACGAACAGCACGTCGATCGGGAAGCGCATGAACAGCATCGTGATGGTGCTCGTCTTCGTGATCCGCAACGCCTCGCCGTCGGCGAGCCCGCGGCGGAGCAGGAGGCCGATGCCGCGGCTGAGGAACGAGTCGGCGGTGCGGCAGTCGGTCGCGAGGATCGTGCCCCGCGTGCGGTTGCGGAGCCGCGCGGTCCTAGAAGCTACCGCAGCTGCTCAGCGCCGACAGGGCCGCCGGCGCGAGGATGACGATGAACAGCGAGGGGAAGATGCAGCCGATGGTGGGCAGCATGATGAGGATCGGGGCCTTCGCGGCCTTCTCCTCCGCGCGCTGCCGGCGGTCGCCGCGCATCTGCTCGGACTGGATCCGGAGCACCTTCGACATCGACACACCGAGCTGGTCAGCTTGGATGATCGCCGAGATGAAGCTCGCGAGCTCCTTCTGCTCGACGCGGGCGACGATGCCGCGGAGCGCCTCCTGGCGCGATTTGCCGACGCGCTGCTCGGACGCGGCGCGCTTGAACTCCTCGGACAGCGGGCCCTTCAGCTTCTCGGTCACCTTCACGAGCGCCGCGTCGAAGCCGAGGCCGGCCTCCACGGAGATCGTGAGCAGGTCGAGCGCGTCGGGGAGCGTGTCGAGGATCGCCTTGCCCCGGCCGCCGGCCTTGCTGCTGAGATAGAAGTCCGGGGCCATGAAGCCGAGGAACACGCCGGCGCCGGCGCCGATGATCGTCTGCGTGCCGTCGCTCGTGATGAGGTTCACGATCGCCGCGGCCGCGACGGCGCCGACGATCGCGGCGAACGCCTTCACGCCGAGGTAGAACTCGGAGCTGGTGGTCTCCATGCCGGCGCGCTTCAGCTTCACCGAGAGGTTCTTCGTCGTGTTCGCCGGGTAGAAGCGGGCCATGACCCCCGCGAGGCCGCGGATGATCGGCTTGAGGGTCCGGTCGGCGAGCGGCCGCTGCAGCTCGAGCTCTTCGAGACTGCGCGGGCGCACCGCGATCTGCTGGAGGCGCGCCTGCACCGGATCGAGGGCCGAGCCCATCTGCGTCCCGAGGACGGCGATGATGATCCCGACGGTCACGAGGATCGGGAGGACGATCTCCATCAGCTAGACCTTCTCCAGCTCGCGGCCACGCCGCGAGACACGCTCGGGGCTGGTGGATTTCGATCCTCGCGGCGAAGCGGCTCGTCGCTCACGGGTCATACCTTGATATCCGTGATCTTGCGGATCGCGAGGAAGCCGATGGTCATCATCACGACGCCGACACCGATGAGGATCCGGCCGATGGTCTGGGTGAACAGCGGCGCCATGAACGCCGGGTTGATCGCGTTCAGCGCGGCGCCGAGGCCGATCGGGAGGAACGCCACGAGGTAGCCCGACACGCGGCCCTGGGCGGTGAGCGTGTTGATCTCGCCCTTGATGCGCACGCGCTCGCGGATCGTGAAGGCGATCGTGTCGAGGATCTCGGCGAGGTTCCCACCGACCTGCTGCTGGATGCCGATGGCGGTGACCATCAGGTCGAGGTCGTCGCTCTTGATCCGGCGGACGAGGTTCTGCAGCGCCTCCTCCATGCCGAGGCCGAGGTTCACCTCGCGCACGACGCGGCCCATCTCCTCGCTCATCGGCGGCGCGCCTTCGCGCGACACCAGCTCGATCGACTGGAGGAAGCTCGAGCCGGCCCGCAGCGAGTTCGACAGGAGCACGATCGTGTCGGGCAGCTGCTTGTTGAACGCCCCGAGCCGCCCGCCGATCCGGCGCCCGACGTAGAACCGCGGCAGGAAGTATCCGAGGACGAAGCCGATGACGCCCGAGATGGGGTCGCGCAGGACGAACAAGATCACCCCGAGCGCGAGCGAGGCGCCGATGCGGATGTAGTAGTACTCACCCACTCGCAGCTTGAGGTTCGCGCGCGCGAGGTCGCGCTGGACCTTCATCGCGAAGCGCTTGTCCTCGACGTCGGCGGACAGCGTCGCGAACGGGTCGATGTCCTTGCGTTCCTTCTTCCGCTTGGCCTTCTTCTTGGTCTTCTCCGCCGCATCCGCCGCGATCGCGCCCGAACCGGGTCCGGCGTAGCGGGCCATCCGGGCCTCCACGCTCTCGCTGCCGCCGCCGAGGATGCTCGACAGGCCGGCGAAGAACAGGAGGATGCCGAGGAACAGCCCGGCCGGGAGCGCGTACTCCACCTAGCGGAGCCCCTGCGACATGTCGCCGAAGACGCCCTGCGGCAGCCGGATCCCGGCGGCCTCGAACTTCTCCGAGAACTTCGGGCGGATGCCGGTCGGGCGCAGCCTGCCGACGACCTTGCCGTCGACGAACGCGGTCTGCTCGAACACGAACACGTCCTGCAGCACGATCGCGTCGCCCTCCATGCCCTGGACCTCGGTGATGTTCGTGATCTTGCGCGAGCCGTCCTTCAACCGCGAGATCTGGACGATGACGTCGAGCGCGCTCGCGATCTGCTCCTTGATGGCGCGCGCCGGCAGGTCGACGCCGGCCATGAGGCACATCGTCTCGATCCGGGAGAGCATGTCGCGCGGCGAGTTGGCGTGACCGGTGGACAGGGAGCCGTCGTGGCCGGTGTTCATGGCCTGGAGCATCGAGAGGGCCTCGCCACCACGGATCTCACCGACGACGATCCGCTCGGGACGCATCCGGAGGGAGTTCTTCACCAGGTCCATGATCGTGACCGCGCCCTTGCCTTCGATGTTCGCGGCGCGCGATTCGAGCCGGACGACGTGGTCCTGGACCAGCCGCAGCTCGGCGGCGTCCTCGATCGTGACGATGCGCTCGTCCTCGGGGATGAAGCCGGACATGATGTTGAGGAGCGTCGTCTTCCCGGAGCCGGTGCCGCCGGAGATGAACGCGTTGAGCCGCGCTTCGACGCAGGCCCGCAGGAACTCCATCATCTCGGCCGTCGCCGTCCCGAACTTCACGTAGTCGGCGACCTGGATGCGGTACTTCGGGAACTTCCGGATCGTGACCACCGGACCGTTCAGCGCGAGCGGCGGGATGATGATGTTCACCCGCGAGCCGTCCGGGAGGCGCGCGTCCTCGTACGGCTTGGACTCGTCGACGCGCCGGCCGATCGGCGCGATGATCCGCTCGATGACCCGCATGACGTGCTCGTCGTTCTGGAAGGTCACGTCGGAGAGCTGGAGCTTGCCCTTCCGCTCGACGTAGACGCGGAACGGGCCGTTCACCATGACCTCGGTCACGGAGTCGTCGTTGAGGAGCGGCTGGATCGGACCGAAGCCGAGGATCTCGTCGACGATCTGCTCGAGCATCCGCTGGCGCTCGACGCGGGTGATGACGGTCCCGTCCTCGTCGATGAACCGGTTGAACATGTTGTCGATCTCGGTGCGGACGGCCTTCACGTCGGAGAGGTTCAGGCGCGGGTCGAGGTTGTTGATGATCCGGGTCTGGAGGGTCGTGCGGAGGTCCCGGTTCAGGTCTCGGGCCGGCGCGGCGGTCTGGCTGAGCGGGCCGGCGGCGGGCGGCTGCGAGCCGATCGGGCCGTCATCCGGTCCCTTGCCCCCAGGTCCGCCCGGCGCGCCGGGGGCGGCCGGACCTTCGGGCTGGCCAGCCGGGCGCTGGCCCTCGATCCGCCTCAGCAGCGACATGTCAGCTCAACCCCTCAGCAAGGGACCCGTCGAGCGGGTGCTCCCTCCGCGCGCGAGTCTACGAGCCTAACGGCGCGTTCGGACCCGCCGGAAGGGGCACTTTCGGGCTATCGGGCGGGTGTAGACCGAGTTGACGCGAGGCCCGGCGGCTAGCGGGCCCCGAACAGCCGCATCCCGCCCTTTGCCGCCGCCTTTTGCGGTGGCGCGGCGGCCGCCGCGGCGTCCACGCCGGCGCCGGAGAGCTTCTCGGCCAGGGTGAAGATGTCCTTGGCGACCTGGCTGTCCTTGTGGCTGATCACGAACGGGACCCCGCGGTTCACCGCCAGGACGAGCGCCCGGCCGTCCGACACGATGGTGTGCGGGATCTTCCGCGCGAGGCTCGCCTCCACGTCCGAGGCCTTGATGCCGCCCGAGCTGTCGTTGCGGTTCGCGACGAGCTGCACCTTCTGATCGTCGTACCCGAGCTTCTCGGCGATCTCCATGAACACGCGGACGTTCTTGAGGCTCGTGATCTCGAGCGTCATGAGGGTGAGGATCACGTCGGCGACGTCCAGCATCGTGAGCACCTGCTCCTGGAACGACGGCCAGGTGTCGACGACGACGAACGCGTACGTCTCGCGCAGGGTCTCGAGGACCTTCTTGATGTTGGCGCCGGTGATCAGCTCGGCGGCCTCGGGCGTCGGCGGCGCGAGGAGCACCTTGATGCCGGTCGAGTGCTGCACGAGCACCGACTCGAGGACCTCCGCGTCCACCTGTTCGAACGACCCGACGAGATCGGCGATCGTCTTGGCCTTCGGGCTCATGTTGAGGATCACCGCGATGTCGCCGAACGGGAGGCTCCCATCGACCAGGACCACCGGCTGGCCGGTGGACTGGTGCAGCGCGACCGCGAGGTTCGTCGCGATGGTCGTGCGGCCGACGCCGCCCTTCGGCGAGAAGAACGTGATGATCTTGCCACGCTCCGGCTCGAGGACCTGCCGGAGGTTCTGGCCCCCGGCGCCGCCGCCGGTCTGCTGCGGGGCCTGCTGGTAGCGGGCCCGCTTGACCTTCTCGATCTCGTGGACGTGGCGGATGGCGTTCACCAGCTCGTCGGCGGAGAACGGCTTCACCAGGAACTCGCGCGCCCCGGCGAGCATCGAGCGGCGGAGGTAGTCCTGCTCGCCCTGGACGCTCATCATGATGATCGGCGACTCGGGGACGGTGTTCGCGATGATCTCAGTCGCGGTGATGCCGTCCATGTCCGGCATGTTGATGTCCATCAGGATGACGTCGGGGCGTTCCTTCTTCGCCATCTCGACGGCCTCCTGGCCGCCGCCCGCGGACGCCACGATCGTCATGTCGGGCTCGAAGCCGATGAGCTTCGCCAGGTTTTCGCGCGTTTCCGCGATGTCATCGACGACGAGGATGCGGATCTTCTCAGCCATGGGCGGGACTCATGATAGGCGGCTCAACTCGACGCCCAGCGCCGCCAGCGCGCCGGTTCCGAGGGCCACGCCGTACGGGATCCAGCTCTTGAGGAGCCGCCGGAAACCGGAATCCGCACCCCCGCGAGCAGCCTCGAGCCGTCGTGCGACGATGAACGCGACCGCAATGATCCCGCCGATCAGCGCGCCGTAGACGCCGGCGACGAAGAGGAAATAGGTCCCCTTCAGCGCGCCGACCGCCATCAGGAATTTGCCGTCGCCGGCCTTCATGCCGCCGAGCGCGACGATCGGATAGCTGACGAGGAAGGCGATCGCCAGACCGGCGACGTGGTCCAGGAGTCCGCTGACGAAGACCTGTCCCGGGACGGCGCCGAGCGCGCTCAACGCGAGGCCCACGAGCATGGTCGGGTATGTAACGACGTTCGGGATCCGCCGCCAGCGCCAGTCGGTGACGATGATCGTCACGACGAAGGCGACGAGGACGACGTCCTGGACGGCCAGCAGCCCGTCGATCGCGCTCCCCCTCCCGCGGACGAAAGGGCGGCGGTCGCCTGTGAGCGAACGCCGCCCGCCTCGTCGTACTCGCGCGCTGAGCCTAGGTCAGGTTGTTCCCGATGTTGCTGAAGATGTTCTGGATCTGGCCGCGCAGGAAGATCATGGCGACGATCACGGCGATGGCGATGACAGCGATGATGAGGGCGTACTCGACCAGGCCCTGACCGTCGTCCTCGCGGAAGAAGTGCTGGATGCTCACGGGTGACCCCCCTTTCTCGCATGGAGCCTCGCGGTGTGACGTCCGGGGGGCAAGTAGGAAAGCGGTACTAACCCGTTCGGGGGTCGCGTGCGTACACTCGCCGCCGGGAAGGGAAGTGACCACCATGGCAACTGCAGCCGGCGCGACCGCGGTCGTGACGAGCGAGAAGGTCGGATTCTGGATCCGGGTTGTCGCGTTCGTCATCGACGGCATCATCCTCGGCATCCTCAGCTCGATCCTCAGCAGCATCCTGTTCGGGGGTGACCAGATCCGGGCGAACGGGCTGAACACCCTGCTCGGGCTCGCCTACTCGATGTACTTCTGGTCCTCGTACGGGCACGGGCAGACGGTCGGCGACCGGATCATGAAGATCCGGGTCATCAAGACCGACGGCAGCGAGCTCTCGCTCACCGAGGCGTTCATCCGCTACGTCGGGCTCGTCCTCAGCTTCCTCGTCGTCTTCATCGGCGTGATCTGGGTCGCGTTCGACGCGAACAAGCAGGGCTGGCACGACAAGATCGCGAACACCTACGTCGTAAAGGCCTGACGCGCGGAGGCGGGCGGGCACGCCCAGTGCTCGCCCGCCACGCGCTGCGCGGTTCACTTCATCAGCGACAGCAGCGGCGGTCCGAGGAACACGACCAGCAGCGCAGGCAGCACGCAGAACGTCAGCGGGAAGCACATGAGCACGGGAAGCCGCCGCGCTCGCGCTTCGGCGTGATGGCGCTCCGCGTCCCGCAACGCGTCGGCCTGCGCGACGAGGAGATCCGCCAGCGGCGCGCCGAAGCGGCGCGCGGATTCGACGAGCGCGGCGATGCGCGCCTCATCCGGCCCGCTCGCCGCGAATGCCTCGAACGCGATCCTCGGTGGATGCCCGAGCCGTAGGTCCGCCAGGAGCCGCCGCGCTTCGGGCAGTCGCGCGACCCGCGGCGAGCGTCCGACGAGCTGCGCGAGCGAGAGCTCGAACGAGGATCCGGCATCGAGCCCGACGATGACGGCGTCGAGCAGCGAGGCGAGCTCCGGAGCGTCGGACGGCGCCCGCACGAGCCGCCACAGCCAGAACGCGCCGCACGCTTCGAGCCCGAGTGCGACGAGCGCAAGGCCACGGGCGGGACCCGCGAGCGTGCTCGGGTATGACGGCACGAGGAGCGCGAAGAAGACGGCTCCGAGCGGCGCGAGCGCGACGAGCACGGTCGCCGACAACCGGCCCTGCGCCGTGAGCGCGCTGCGCTCGGCGTCCAGGGCAAGTCGGCCGCGCAGGAGTCGGGCGACGCGCGCGAGGCTTCGCCCGATCCGGCCCCCGCTGCGCGCGAAGGCGGAGAGGACGATCGCCAGTGGGGCGAGGTCGGCAGCCGGGACGGCGCCGTCGTAGGCGGCGAGAGCGCGCTCGATCGGCTCGCCCAGACGCAGCGCCGTCGCGACCGCGCTCGTCGGGCGCGCGAGCCCGGGCGGCAGCGTCGGGGCGACCTCCGCGAACGAACGCTCGAGCGAAAGTCCGGCCGCGAGCGCCGCCGCGATCGCCTCGATGAGTCCCGGCAGCGCCTGACGGCGGGCGCGCTCGTCACGATGGACGTGGAGCACCCGACCGACCGGCGCGCGCGGCACGGCGACCGCGAGCAGCGCCAGCCCCGCGAGCGCCAGCACGAGCGTCACAGGGCGACCGGCTGCAAGGCGTAGCGAACGCCGGACTCCGGATCGAGCTCCGCGATCTCGACGATCCGGCGCCGTCCATCCGCGCCGCGCTCCTGATGGACGACGATCTCGATGCCACGCCGGATCTGCTCCTGGATCGCCGCGATCGGCAGATCGACCCCGGCCATCATCGCCATCGTCTCGAGCCGCAAGAGCGCGCGATACGCGCTGCTCGCATGCGCCGTCGTCAGCGACCCGCGGTGCCCGGTGTTCATCGCTTGGAGCATGTCGAGCGCCTCGCCGCCGCGGACCTCACCGACGACGATGCGATCTGGCCGCATGCGCAGCGCATTGCGCAGCAGTGTCCGTGTGTCGATCACGCCGAGCCCTTCGACGCTCGCGGGGCGGGTCTCCAATCCCACCACGTTCGGTTGCGGAAGGCGAAGCTCGGCGGCGTCTTCGATCGTGACGATGCGCTCGTCGTGGCCGATCGCGAAGCCGAGCGCATTGAGCGTTGTCGTCTTGCCGCTTGACGTTCCGCCCGAGACGAGGATGCTCCGCCTCGACCGTACTGCCGCGACGAGCCAGGCGATCGCGGGAGCCGACGCGGTCCCCGTCCGGACCAGATCGTCCGGATCGAGCGGTCGGGCCGAGAACCGGCGGATCGTCAGCACCGGACCCTGGACCGCGATCGGCGGGATGACCGCGTGGACGCGCGATCCATCAGGGAGCCGCGCATCGACGAGCGGCTGCGCGAGGTCGATCCGCCTGCCGAGCGGCGCGACGAGCCGCTCGATGAGGACGAGGATCTCGTCGGCGTCCCGAAATCGGATGGTGGTCGGCTCGACCTTGCCGTCGCGCTCGACCCATACGCCGCGGCTGCCATTGACCATCACCTCGCTCACTCGCTCGTCGCGCAGCAGCGGTGCGATCGCCCCGAGACCGAAGAACCGATCGTCGAAGTAGCGCTCGAGCGCTCGGAGCTCCGCGCTCGAGAGCGCGATCCGCTCGGCCGCTGCGGTCTCGCGAAGCAGCGCCCCGAGCTGGTCGGCGCGCGGCCGCCCGTCGGGTGCCTCGCGCAGCCGGGCGAGGAGCGCGCGCTCGAGTCGATCAGGCGCGATCGTCACGTCGCGTCGATCGCGAGCAGCTCGGCGAGGTCGTCGTACGCGCGCCCGAGCGCGCCGCCGACGCGCGCCCGCGTCCTCAGCGCATCCGAGATCGCGAGCTCGTCGCGCGGCAGGCTGCGGAACGCTCCGTCGAAGCGATCCTGGGAGCCGATGACCCAGGCCGCGGCGGGCACGTCGGCGGCCGCGATGACCGCTGCGGACGCGGCATCCGCGTACGTGAAGACGAGCGTTCGCTCGCTGCGCTCTGTGGCCACGCGCGCACCGCGGTCCGGCAGGAGCGGCGCGTCGACGAGCACGAGATCAGCGAGCCCACGCGCCGCGGCGATCGCCGTCGCGAGCATCTCGCATGGCGGCGCCGCCGGCGACCCACCGACGACCGACAGGCGCGGCGCGACGACGGAGGCGATGAGCTCGAGGTGCTCCGCACGAAGCTCCGCGGCCAGGGACTCCAGCTCTGACCACGGCCTCGGGTCCACGCCGAGCCACCAGCCGAGCGCGCCCGTACCGGTGGCATCGACCGCGACGACCGTCCGGTCTCCGGCAAGCCGCCGGGCGAGATTCGCCGCGCACAACGTGCGACCCGTGCCGCCGCGTGCGGCGGTGAGCGTCACGACGCGCGTGCGGTCGGGCACCGTGTGCGGGAGCGCCCGCGCGACCAGCGGCCCGATGGCGGCGGCGTCGGCCGATCGCGTGACCAGGACGTCGGCGCCGAGCGCGGCGATCATGCCGACCTGTTCGTCTGTCGCGATGACGATCCGGGGGATCGCGCCGGGGAACGCGGCTGCCCGCGCGGCAGCACCCGTGATCCGCAGATCGACGAGGATCAGGCGCGGCCCGTCCGCGTCGGCGTCCAGCCCGAGGATGTCGGCGGCCGCGTGCAGCTCGTCGCCGCCGCAGATCGCGACGGCGGTCAACGGGTCGAGCGGAGGAGCGGGATGAGCAACAAGCCGCTCGCGCGGGCGACGCCGAGCGCGGTGACGTCGTCGGCCCCGCTGCCGATGACCACCGCGCGGTCGTCGACCGACACCACGAGCAGGTCGAACGCGACGGCCGTCGCGGTCGCGCGCTCTCCCGGACGCAACGCGAGCACGTCGAGCCGGTCGCCGGGCCGCAGGCCGGCGATCGGCGCGACGAACCAGCTGGTCGGGATCGCGATCGCCCAGGTCCCCGGCGCGAGCGCATCGGCCATCGGGAGCGGCGATGCGATGGCTGGAGGCGACGAGTGGAGCGCGAGCAGGAGTGACCCGGCGAGGAGCACTGCGCCTGCGCAGGCAGTGAGCGCGCGACGGGGCGGACGCCGACGCGCGACCGCGGTCAGCGAGGGCAGCACGCCGTCCCGATCGAGACGCGCTGCCGGTGCGCACCGACGGTGAGTGCGACATCGAGCGCCCCGGCGCCGACGCTGATCGTGAGGTCGCGCGCGGGCACGCTGCCGTTGGCGGCGGACAGACCATCGGCCGCGGCACGGGCGCGCTCGATGACCAGCGGGTCGGAAGCGATGGCGTCGAGCGCCACGGTCGCGCCGAGCAGCGCGTCGGCGACCGCCGCGCCGGCGGCTTCGACCGCGGCCTCGCCGGCCGCGCGCTCGCGCGCATCCGCGAGGATGCGCTCCTGGGACGCCTCGAGGCCGACGATCGTCACGGCGGCGAGGGCGAGGACGAGGACGGCGAGCACGAGGGCCTGCCCGCGATCGCCGGTCACGGGGTCCACTCCATCACGCGGGCGGCCTCACCGCGGACGATCAGTGCCGGCAGTCCGATGAATGCGACCGGCGCCGCGATCGCGTAACGGAGATGGACGAAGATCAACGTGCCCCGCGGATCGGAGCCGCGCTGCGCCTCCGGCGGATCGACCGTGACGTCGACGCCGCGCGGGTCCAGGGGCGCGGCGGCGGCGGCGATGCTCGAGCGCGCGAGCTGGTCATCGTTGGTGAGGGCCACCGTGCGGGCCCCTTCGGAGGCCGCGTGCTGGAGCGCGAGCCGTGCGACGCCGAGCTCGGAGAGCTCGACGATCCCGAACGCCAGGACGAGCAGGACCGGCAGCACGAGCGCGAACTCCACCAGCGCCTGTGCGCGCTCGCCGTTCATGGGAGTCGCTGGCCACGCCGGCGGCGGTACAGCGCCAGGCCAACGGCGCAGCCCACCAGCGCGAGCAGCCCCGCGCAGTACACGGGCACTGCGAGGCGCCCGACAGCGACCGATACCGCCGCGGCGGCGACCGTGAGCGCGGCGTCCCGCCAACCGATCGCCGGTGGCCGACTCGACGCGATCGCGGATCTGACGAGCGCGACCGCCCGAGGGTCCGTCGTGGCGCCGCCGTGTCCCTCGATCGCGCCGATGGTCGACGGCAGCAGCAGACGCGCCGGCACGCCGGGCGTCCACGCGTCGCGTGCGGTGACGATCGCGTCGGTGGCGATCCGCACGTCGAGACGCGTGACGCCGGCCGGAGGCGGACCGGCATGGGCCGCCGCCAGATCCCGCACCGCACGCGAGCCCACGTCCTGCGCGATGCCGGCGGTGATCGCACGGAACTCGGTGCGTGCGCCGAGGAGGTCGGCGACGGTAAGGAATGGCTGGCTCAGGCGTGCTTCGGTGGAGCCATCGTGCGGCACCGCGAGAGCGACGTACGTGCCCACCTTGTCCCGCGCCGACAGCCCGTTGCGGAACGCCGCATCCACGACCACGCCGCCCATCGAGTGCGCCACGATGTCGATCTTCGGGTGCGTCCTCGCGAGCTGGCGGATCTCGGCGGTGAGCCGCGCGGCGCTCTCGTCGATCGAACCGTGGGTGTCATAGGCGTACGCCGGGTCGCCCCCGAATCGATGGAGCTCGATGCTCGGATCCGTGCCGAGGGCGGCCAGGATCGCATCGAAGGTGCCGTCCAGCGCCTCGGAGCCGATACCCGAGACGACGATGACCACGGTCTTGCCACTGGGCAGTGCCGCGCCCGTCGCGATCTCGGTCGGGCGCAGGATCGTGCGGTTCGGACGGTCCGTCGGGAAAGGCCGCGACGGACCGTCGTCACCGGCTGAGACGAGCGCGCCTGGTCCGACGACCGAGAGGGCCAGGGCCGCGACCACCGACCAGGCGCGGGCTGCTCGTCGCATGGCCGGATCACACGGCGATCGCGCTCAGGCGGGCATGGGAGCACACGTCGGTACCGGAGTACCGGTCAGGTGCGGGTCTTCGCGACCTCGGCGGCCTGCGCTTGGGCGGCCTGCTCCTCGGCGTCGTCGAGCGGCGCGAGCAGGACGTCGCCGTAGCGGCGCGCGAGGCCCCAGGTGATCAGCCGGTCCGCGAGCCACGGGTTCTTCGGCAGCGCGGAGCCGTGGAGGTAGCAGCCGATGAGCTTCCCCTGCACCGCGCCCTCGGTCTTGTCCTTGTCGTTGTTGCCGTGCCCGGCGATGACCCGGCCGAGCGGCTTCGCCTGGGGGCCGAGGTAGGTGTACCCGGAGTGGTTCTCGAAGCCGATGAGCAGCGTGCCGTCCTCGGTCCGGGCCAGCAGGTTGCCCACGAAGCGGACTCTACCCGCGCGCGTGGTGACGTCCAGGACGCC
Organism: Candidatus Limnocylindria bacterium; assembly: GCA_035935465.1. Classification (GTDB taxonomy): domain Bacteria; phylum Chloroflexota; class Limnocylindria; order P2-11E; family P2-11E; genus UBA4735. The sequence continues at coordinate 13,883 of DASYXA010000013.1, forward strand.
GAGCCCCGGGATCGCCCGTCCGGTCTCGGGCGCGTACTCGTGGCCGAGGAGCTGGTAGCCGCCGCACACGGAGAAGACCGCCGCCCCGCCCGCGATCGACCGCTTCAGGGCCGCGCCGTTCGGGCCGACGAGGTCGGCGCCGACGATGTCCTGCCCCTGGTCCTGGCCGCCGCCGAAGAAGTAGACGTCGGCCCAGTCGGGGTCCCATGCCTGGCCGGTCGTGAACGCGCGGGTCTCGATGTCGATCCCGCGCCACCGCGCGCGCTGGGCGAGCGCGAGGACGTTCCCGCGGTCGCCATAGATGGACATGAGGTCGGGGTAGAGGTGGCCGATCCGCAGGTCCATCAGCCCGGCGCCCCGAGGAACGTCGGGATGTCGAGCTGCCAGAACGTCTCGGACCATGCGGGCGTGAACCCGAGCTCGGTGTTGATCCGCAGCATCGCCTCGTTCACCTTCGCGTTGCCGGTGCGGATGAATCGGGCCTTCGGCCGGTCGCGCAGCAGCCGCTCGAGCATCGCAGCCTTCAGCCACATCCCGATGGCGTGTCCGCGATGCGCCGGCGACACGGCGGTGCCTTGCTGGGTCACGACCTCCGGCACCTCCGGGGTCAGGTTGATCTCGGTGAAGCCGACGCCGGCGCCGGTCGCGTCGTGGACGGCGATGGCCGTCCAGACCTCCGTGCCCATCCGGGCGAAGAACGCGTGCCGGCCGCGCACCCGCGTCGCGTCCCAGTGCTCCGCCTCGAGGGCGATCTCGCCCTTGGGCATGTCGTTGATCGCCTCGTACGCCTCGGCCACGCGGCCGGTCGTCGCGTCATCCGCGTGCGCCCAGTCGATCCACTCCAGCCGGTAGCCGGCGGCCTTGGCGCGCGACTCGTCGATCCACCGCCGGACGCGGTCGGGCGTGAGCGTGCGTAGGTCGAGGTGGTTCGTGTGCATCTCGAGCCCCGGGTTCGCGCCGATGGCCTGGGCGAATGCCCCGCCTGAAGGGACGCGATCGCTCGTCTGGCCCGCGAGCTTCACGCGACCGTCGGTCGATGCGCGCTCGGCGAGCCGGCGCAGCAGCGTCCGGCCGATCCCACGGCGGCGCGCCTCCGGCAACACGAGCACCCCGGCGAACCCGAGCTGCGGGTTGTCGCGATCCGAGACCTGCAGGTACGCGCCACCGACGAGCCTGCCGTCCTCGCGCGCGACCCAGAAGAACCGCCGGCCGTCGGGCGGCGGGGCGGTGATCCGCCTCGCGTAGACCTCGTCCGGCAGCACCGGATCTTCCGGCACGCTTTCCTCGTTGATCCGTCGAATGAGCCCGACCGCCTGCGCCAAGTCGACGGCCGCGACTGTCGCGAGCGGCAGCTCTTCGATCGTCACGGTCATCAGTCCTCCCAGAACTGTCCCACATAGCCGAGCCGCGAGAGCGCGTCGCGGAGCGAAAGCATCGCGGTATACGTTGCGATGACCACGAGCTCCTCGCCGGCGGGCGTGCCGTCGATCGCCGCGCGGAGCGCGGGCACCCAGCCGTCGACGACCGCGACCCGGTCCTTCGGCACGCCGGCGTACTTCAGGCGCAGCGCCAGGTCGCGGCTGCGCAGCCCGGTGACGGTCGCGTGCGCGATGCGCGGGGCGAGGGCCTCGAAGTCCGCGTCCCAGATCCACGACACGTCGCGCGAGTCGGCGTCGCGGTCGTTCAGCGCGCCGAGGATCCGCGGGTGCCGGTCGGTCTCGAGCAGCGCGCCGATCGCGGCGTTGAACCCGGCGGGGTTCTTCACGAGCACGAGCCGCAGGCGGCGGCCGTCCGCCTCCACCAGCTCGAGCCGGCCGAACGCCGGCTTGAACGACGCGAGCGCGCGGGTCGCGGTGGGCAGCGCGATGTCGAGCGCGCGCGCGGCCGCGAGCGCGGCGAGCGCGTTGTAGGCGTTGTACGTGCCGGGCAGCGGCACGATGACGTCGTCGAGCGCGGATCCGACGGTACCGCCGAGGCGCAGGCGGCTGTCGTTCGCCGAGAGGCGCACCGCCGCCGCGCTCACGTCGCGCGCCGGGCGCTCGAGGCCGCAGTACGCGCAGTACCAGTCGCCGACGTGCGCGAGGATCACCCGGCGGTACGCGAGCGGCTGCGTACAGCGCGGACAGCGGGTCGCGTCGCTGATCGCCTGCGGCACGGTCCCGCCGACGGTCGGGTCGTCGAGGCCGAAGTACAGGAGCGGCCCGCGGTAGGCGGTCCCGAGGTACGCCACGATCGGGTCGTCCGCGTTCAGCACGAGCGTCGTCGACCCGGGGAGCGTCGCGATGGCCGCGCCGATCCGGCGCGCGAGGGCGTCGATCTCGAAGTAGCGGTCGAGCTGGTCGCGGAACAGGTTCGTGATCACGAGGATCCGTGGCACGAAGCGCGCGAGCACGCGGGGGACCGAGGCTTCGTCGATCTCGAAGACGCCGACGTCGGCCCGCAGCTCGGCCCCCCACGTCGCGTCGGCCAGGAGCGCGGCCGCGATCCCGCGCTCGAGGTTCGAGCCCGAGCGGTTGTGGACCGGCTGCCAGCCCGCGGCCCGGACGATGTCCGAGAGCATCCGGGTCGTCGTCGTCTTCCCGTTCGTGCCCGAGACGCAGACCGCGCCGTGCGCGAGCGAGGCGGATAGGCGCGCGACCGCGTCGGGGTCGAGCGCGAGCGTGACGAGCCCCGGGAGCGCGGTGGCTCCGCGGCCGAGGAGCTGGAGGCCCGCGCGCGTCGCCTTGCCGGCGGCGATCGCGGTGAGGAGCAGCGGATCCCGCGCGGTCACGCCCAGAACGTTAGGCGCCGGCCGGCTGGACCTCGCGGAGCAGGAGCTCGAGCTCGTCGACCGCGCGGCCGAGCCGGAGCGCGAGGGCCTTCGCGATGTCGCCGTTCGCGCTCGCGCTCTGGAGCGTGCCCTCGGCCTCGAGCCGCGCGAGGAGCGCGACCGCGCGGCGGAGCCGGGCGATCGTGAGCGACGCCGGGAGCGACCGCCGGAGCTGCGACACGCGCTCCTCGAGCTGCTCGAACCGGCGGCGGAGCTCGTCCTCGAGGTCCTCGTTCGCGAGCGACTCGAGCCGCTTCACCTCGCCCTGGAGCGCGGCGAGGTCGCGGGCCACGACCTGGGCGGCCTTCTCGAGGGAGTAGCCCTTTTCGAGGGCCTGCCGGATGCGGATCACCTTCTCCATCGCGAACACGTCGTAGTCGTGGTCGTCGTTGGTCGAGGGCTTCACCAGGCCCTTCTTGGTCCAGTAGATGAGCTGCCGCGGGGTGACGTTGCAGACCCGGGCGGCCTCGGCGGCGGAGAGGCGCAGGCGCTGGATCACCTCGCCGTCGTTCGCGATGAGCACCTGGGCGAGGATGTCCTGCGTGTCGATGTCCGCCACGTCCCGCTCCCCTCCCTGACCCTGCGTCCCCGCGCGGTCACAGGAGGCGACGAGTGTGGCGGCGGGATTCGGGCATGTCAAGAACTAGGACAGGTGGCTGATACCGGACCACGACGCGCCGGGACTAGCTCGTGGCCCGCTTCTTCTCGCGCTTCGGCGCCGCGATCGCCTGGCGGTAGGCGACCTTCACGCTCACGCGGTAGCTCGTGATCCCGCGCGGCCCGAGATCGGCCCACTGGCGGGTGATCTCGACCGCGATCGGCTCGACCTCGGTGCGGGCGTCCTTCACCGCGGCCTTGAGGGCGGCGTCCCAGCCGGACTTCGCGACCCCGGTCGTCTCGTGGATCCGCACGACGACCGGCGCGGCGTCCTTAGCGGCCCTTGGGCGGGTAGCCCTCAAGGCCGTACTCCTTGATCTTGGCGTAGAGGAGGCGGCGGTAGATGCCGAGCATCTCGGCCGCCTTCGAGCGGTTCCCGTTCGCGTCGCGCAGGGCCTTCATGATCAGGTCCTTCTCGAACTGCGCGACGGACTTCTTGAAGAACGAGCTGTCGCCCTTCGCGTCGGCGTCGGCCTCGCCGTCCTCGCCGTCGCCGGCCTCGTGATCGCCGAACGGAAGCTCGCGGCTGGTGATGATCTGACCTCGCGACAGCACGACCGCGCGCTCGATGACGTTCTCGAGCTCCCGCACGTTGCCCGGCCAGTTGTATTCCATGAGCCGGCGGATGGCCTCTTCGCTGATCGCCGCGGGCTGGGCCGTCGCGCTGTACCGGTGCTTCGCGAGGAAGTGCTCGACGAGCGACGGGATGTCCTCCTTGCGGTCGCGGAGCGGCGGCATGTGGATGTTGATGACGTTGAGCCGGTAGTAGAGGTCGTCGCGGAACTTGGACTGCTCCACCTGCCGCTGGAGATCCTTGTTCGTCGCGACGATGATCCGGATGTCGACCTTGATCGGCAGGCTCGAGCCGATGCGCTCGATCTTCCGCTCCTGGAGCACGCGGAGGAGCTTCGTCTGGGTCGGCACGGTCATCTCGCCGATCTCGTCGAGGAAGATCGTGCCCTTGTCGGCCATCTCGAACCGCCCGCGGCGCTGGGTCATCGCGCCGGTGAACGAGCCCTTCTCGTGACCGAAGAGCTCGGCCTCGAGGAGCGTCTCCGGGAGCGCCGCGCACGAGACCTTCACCATCGGGCCCGACCGGCGGTTCGAGTTGAAGTGCAGCGCCTCGGCGACCAGCTCCTTGCCGGTGCCGCTCTCGCCGGTGATGAGGACCGTCGCGTCGGCCTTCGCGACCTTGCCGATCGTCTTGTAGACCTCCTGCATCGCCGGCGAGTTGCCGACGATGCGCTCGGTCTGCACCAGCGTGCTGATCTCGTCGCGCAGGACCTCGACCTCCGCGGTGAGGTCCTGGTAGTCGAGGACCCGCTTCACGCTGTGCGAGATCTTGTCGAGCTCGAAGGGCTTGGTGATGTAGTCGAACGCGCCCAGCTCCATCGCCCGGATCGCGGCATTGGAGCTCCCGAAGGCGGTCATGATCAGGACGGCGGTCTTCGGGTTCGTGGACTTGAGCCGGGCGAGCGCCTCGATGCCGTCGAGCTCGGGCATCCGGACGTCCATGATCACCAGGTCGGGGCTCGATTCCTTGACCTTGTCGACGACCTCGGTGCCGGTGGACGCTTCGAGCACCGCGAAGCCCTCGTCTGAAAGCAGCTGCTTCAGGAGCGAGCGGATCGACGCGTCGTCGTCAGCGACGAGCAGGGTCTTTTGCGCCACTAGCTTTGTACGGTTCCTTCCCACGGGCGACGAGAAAGGTTGATCCGTCGCCCCGTAAGCTCCCCCACTTGAGGTTAGTTGTCCCGCACAGCGTACAGGTTGTCAAGTTGAGCGGTCAGAGAAGCAAGCCAGGGCCGAAATGTGACCGACTATCGGTCAGGCGCGCGGTTCAGCGGCGAGTGGCGCTCATCCAGATCCCCCGCGTCGGTCTGAGGGTGGCGCGATCCCAGGCCCGGCGGGCAGGGTCGGGGTCCAGCGTCAGGTGCGCGGCACCAATTACCTCCGCAGCGACGACCCGCAGCATCGTCTCCGCGAACGCGTAGCCCAAGCACAATCGCGGGCCGCCTCCGAACGGGAAGTACGCGAATCGAGGGAGTCGGCGTTCGAGATCTCCACTCGCCCAGCGGTCAGGCAAAAAGCTCTCCGGATCCGCGAAGAACCGGGGATCACGATGGACGACCCACTGGCTCATGACGATGTACGTGCCGGCCTCCAACGTGCGGCCCGCGACCTCGCACCTCGCGATCGTCGTTCGCACAACGCTCTTCCCCGGCGGAAAGAGGCGCAGCGCTTCCTTCGTCACGTTCGCGACAACGCTCCTCACCGCGAGATCGCCGGAGCCAAATCGAGTGCGGTCGCCCGTCTCGGCGATCTCCCGGACGAGGCGAGCCTCGATGTCAGGCCGCTGCGCGACCATCCACAGGAGCCACGTCAGCGTCGAGCTCAGGGTGTCGTGGCCAGCGACCAAGGTGCTCATCACCTCGTCACGGACGAATCGATCGCTCATCGGTGCCCCGGTATCATCGCGCGCGGCGACGAGCAAGGAGAGCAGGTCCGTGCCCGCGCTGTTGCGCTGTCTACGGGCAGCGATCTCGCCGTAGATCCGCTCATCGATCTTCCGCAGTGCCGCGCCGGTGCGACGATTGGCGGAGGTCGGCAGCCACTCGGGAGTCAAGAACGTCAACCGTTGCGGGGAGCGATGCCTGAACAGCTCCCCGAGTGCCGATTCGATCGCACCCGCTTGGGCGGCCGATCCGAAGATGGTCTCGGCCATGACGGTCAGGGTCAGCGCGGAGAGCGCCGCGTGGACATCGCGGACGCTTCCATCCCATCGGCTCAGCATCTCGATGGTGCGATCGCGGATCGCTCGTTCGTACCCGGCGATGCGTTCGCGGTGGAACGCGGGTTGCATCATTCGACGCTGGCGGAGCCATGTCTCGCCTTCCGAGATCAGTAGACCCGAACCGAGGATGCGCCGCCCCCACGGAATCAGCTTCGCTTGGGGACCTTGGGCCTTGTGAAACTCCCTCGCCCTGTTGACGAGGATCTCCTGGATGGTGTCCGGCGCGCTGACGAGGAGCAGGCCGCCTGAACCGAGGCGAAAGAACACCACGTCACCGGACTCGCGAGCGGCACGTACCAGGAAGCCGAGTGGATCGCGTCGTTGTGCCAAGAAGAAGTCCAGGAGCGAACGGTCGGTCCCGGTCACGCGACTTCGCTCACCTGCGGGACGAATCTGACAGCGAACAGGGCGGTCGCCAGCGTCACGCCGCCGGCAATGGCGATGAGCAGTCCGGCATCCACGCGGTCGGCCAGGGCCCCGCTCACGACGATGATCGGGAGCCATGTGAGGTTGAGCAGCGCCGCTCGTGCCCCGAAGACGCGCGCGCGAAGAGCGGGCGGCGTGATCTCTTGGGAGATCGTGATGTTCGGGACGACGAACACGACGTTCGCCACGCCCATGAGGAAGAAGATGACCATCGCGGGCAAGAGACTCGGTGCCAACCCCAGAAGGATGAGCAACGTGCCGTAGCTTGCGAAGCCGACGACAATGAGCTGCCCCTTGCGGAACTGGGTCATGTACTCCGGCAGTGTGAGGCCAGCTCCGACTGCGCCGGCCGCGAGCGCCGCTTCCGCCACGCCGAACAGGGCTGCGCCGAATTCGGCGTCGCCGTTGGCGAAGCGGCGGACGAGATAGACCGGCGTCAGCCCGTTCACGACCGGCAATGCAAGCTGCGCCGCGAGGGAGAAGTACGTGTTCACTCGCAAGACCGGCTGGCGGAGGAGGAATCGCACTCCCTCGAATGCATCCGCGAAGAGATGCGATAGACGGAACGGACGGGTCTCCCCAGAGCGGACACGCAACGCGACGAGGAGGACGGCTGAGATCGCGAAGGTCGCGGCATCAACGTAGAAGGCAGCCGCGCCGATGGTCGCAACGAGGAATCCCGCCGCGAGCGCGCCGAGGATCTCGACCGTCCGATCCGTCGCCGCGACGGTCGAGTTGGCTGAGGCGAGGCGCTCGGGAGGGACCAACGCGGGGATGATCGCGATCCTCGCCGGATTGAAGACCGCACCGAAGATCGCCGCGACGAACACCAGGAGGTAGGCGACGATCAGTGGAGCACCCCTCTCGAGCAGGACCGGCACGGCCCCGATGAGGACGACCCGGGCGATGTCGCTGACGAACATCGCTCGCCGATGACCGAGCGCGTCGGCCACCGCGCCGGCAAAGAAGCCGAAGACCGCCGTCGGGATGGTGGCGATGACGACGGCGAGCGCGGTGAACAGCGCCGATCCCGTCCGCTCGTACGTGACCGTCGCGAGGGCGATGAGCGTGATCGGGTCGCCGAAGCGGCTGACCGCCTGCGCGAGCCAGAAGACCCCGAAGCCGGGGGTGCCGTTCCTCACCGGCGAATGAGTAGCACGAACGGCACGAGGAAACCGCCGAGCGCGATGCAGAAGTCGCCCAGGCTGTAGACGGAGCGAGCGATCGGAACGGGGATGACGTCCGCCAGCGCCGGGAAGACGGTCGCGCCCGTGAGCGGAACGTGCAAGGCGTCTGCCGGCATCGAGGCGGCAGCTGCGACGACGGCTCCCGCGTCGACGGGCATTCCGTGATTCAGGAGGACGACCAGCAGGTTGAGCGCCCCACCGAGCGCGACGAGCAGCGCTCCGGCCAGGCGACGGTTCACGGCGGCGCTCGCCGCCGTGCCCGCGAGCGCGAACAGGTAGAGCGGGAATGCGATCGGCGGAACGACTGACGCGGCCGCGCGAGCGACAAGGCCGGCGATTAGCAGGGGGAGCCAGCGGACCTGGACCGCGGCGAGCGGACGCCAGCTGCGACCGATGGCCAGACCCGCGACCAGTCCGAGAACGACTCCGCTAGCCAGCATGGGCGTCGCGGGCAAGAGGCTCGCGGGCAAGGCGGCGGCGGAGCTCGGCCAGCGTCTCGTAATTGATCGGCGGAAGGTCACTGACCTCGAACGCGTCGGGACCACGTTTCAAGAGCAGCTGTTCGATCGCGCGAACGATCTTCGGGTCGAACTGGATGCCCTTGTATTTGCTGAGCTGCTCGAGCGCCTTGTCGTGGCCGATGGCCTTGCGGTAGATACGGTCGGACGTCATCGCCTCGTACGCGTCGGCGACGATGATGATCCGCGAGCCGAGCGGGATCAGCTCGCCGCGAAGACCTTCCGGATACCCGGAGCCGTCGAAGTTCTCGTGGTGATGGAGGACCATCTGCACGAGCGGCCGCAGCGCAGCCGAGGGCTCGAGGATCGACGCTCCGTAGATCGGATGGCGGCGCATGAGCTCGGTCTCGTCCGCGTCGAGCCGCATAGGCTTCATGAGGATGCGATCCTCGACCCCGATCTTTCCGATGTCGTGGAGCAGTCCGGCGAGCTCGATACGCTCGATCTCCGCCTCGCTGAGCCCCATCTCGCGGGCGATCGCACCGGCGATCCGGGACACGCGGTCGGCGTGACCGCGGGTGAAGCCATCCTTCGCGTCGATCGCCTGCGATAGCGCGCTGACGGTGCCGAAGAAGAGATCTCGTGTCTCGGCGTACTTCGTGAACGTGTAGCGAGCAAGCAGGAGGGGCACCAGGAAAGGCAACGTCGCCCAGTAGCCGACGCCGATCGCGATCTGCGCCATGAGCCAGCCAAGCGGGATTTGTCCGAGGAGGCCAACGGCGACGTTGCGCACCGAGAGTGCCCAAATCTTGGAAAAGGGTGACCCCTGGCGGACGCTGGCAGCTATAACGCTCAGCAGGTTGTTAGCCGTGGCGAATGCCGCGCCCACAATGAGGATCTGCGCGAAAGTTGCGTAAGGATCGCCGACCTTCACCCAAGGGCTCGTAACGCTCAGGGCGAGCCAACCGACGTAGGCAGAGAGAACCCAGTTAGCCCGGTTGTAGAGCGTGCCGTACCACGGCAGGTGCCGCTTGAAGTCCCTGAGACCAAATGTTCCGAGGAAAGCGACCCAGCAAACGGCGAACGGATTCACGAGACTCGTGTCAAAGAGTGCGGCGAGCAGCGGCGCGGTGTTCAGGTAGGCAAGCACGCCGCCAGGCAGGTTGACTGGCGCAAATGACGAGACAAGGGTCAGCCCTACCCAAAACGCGAAAGAGCCGAGGTCGAAAGCTGCCGGGGGAGGGAATGACAGCCGAATGAGGAGGGCAGCGGCCGAGCTGATGACAATGACGAGCATGGCGCGCTCGTTGGGCGCCGTACGACTTCCCTCCACAGGCGGCGAGTATGGGGGAGTTCGACCGACGGGACCCCGACAGAAACCCAAAGGAGACCGCCCAGTCTCAGACTGTCGGTCTCCTTCGCGCGCGCTTGCAAAGCGCCTCTAGAGGCTAAATAGAGCTGTTAGTACCCGGAGGTTCCGGCGCCAGCGCCCAGCACGAGCGCGGTGAGGGACGCAAGAACGGTGATGATCCGACGCATAGTGAGACCTCCTTCGTCGAGCTTCAGGAGGTAACTCGGCGGGTTAAGGGGCGGCCTTAAGGGGGCCAGGCCGTCTGATACCGGACGGAAAGATG
>DASYXA010000014.1:0-20651 GCA_035935465.1 Candidatus Limnocylindria bacterium
CGAGGAGCGGCGTGGCCGCGACGAGGAGCACCACCAGCCCTGAGCCCGTGTCGAGGCCGGAGCTGACCCGCCGGTCAGCGCAGGCCGAGATGCTTGATCCGAGATGCCGGATCTTGATCAGGGGAGGGACGACCAAACGAGGCGACGAGGAGCGGCGTGGCCGCGACGAGGAGCACCACCAGCCCTGAGCCCGTGTCGAGGCCGGAGCTGACCCGCCGGTCAGCGCAGGCCGAGATGCTTGATCAGGGGAGGTAGGGGCGCGGGTCGACGGCGCGGCCGTTCACGATGGTCATGAAGTGGAGGTGCGGGCCGGTCGTCCAGCCAGTCATGCCCTCGTAGGCGATGACCTGACCGGCATTCACGTTCTGCCCGACCGAGACGATCGGCGGATGCACGCGGTCGTCGAGGTGCCCGTAGAGCGTCGAGAAGTTGTTGCCATGGGCGATGATCACGACGGTCGCGGTGTCGCCCGACGCGAGATACGGTTTGCCGACGGTCGTGACCCGGCCGGCGGCCGCGGCGCGGATCGGCGAGTACATGACGTTCGCGATGTCGAGGCCGTTGTGGAAGCCGCCCCACCGCGCGCCGAACGGCGACGTGATCACGCCGCGCAGCGGCCAGACCGGGAGCTTGCCGCCGGTGTAGGCGCCGAGCCCCGACTTCGCGGCGGCGAGTGCCGCGAGATCCTCGTACTGGGCCTCGGCGTCCTGCAGGAGCCGATTGAGGTTCGCGGTCTGCTGGTTCTGCTTCGCGGCGGCGTTGAGCTGCGCGTTGCGCAATGCGGCGGACTGGTCGCGCGCATCGGCCGTGGTCGCCATCGCGGTCTGCGCTTCCTTGATGAGCTCGTCGTAGCGGGCCTTCTGCACCGCGAGCGCAGCGCGCTGCTGGGTGATCTGATCCTGGAGCCCGCCCATCTCGGCGGCCTTCTCCCGTGTGAGCACCACGTTCGCCGCGGTCTCGTCGCGCATCGTGCGGATCTCATTCGCGAGCGCCGTGTCCTGCCGATTGATGATCACCATCGCCTGGATGCGGCTCGCGAAGTCGGCGAGCGAGCTCGACGAGAGCAGCATCTCGAGCGGGCTGATCTGTGCCTGGCGGTACGTCGTCCGCAGGTGCTTCGCGTAGAGGTCCTCGCGCTGTGCGAGCTGCTTGTTCTCGGCGTCGACCTGCGCGGCGAGCGACGACACGAGCGCATTCGTCTCGTCGAGCTGGAAGCTGACGAGCTGGAGCTGCTCTTCGGCGATCTGGATCTCATAGCCGAGCTGCTCGGCCTGCGACTGCGCGGCGTCGGCCTTCGCCTGCAGGCCCTCGATGACGTTGTTCGAGTTGTTCACCGCGGCCTGGAACTGGTCGGCGGCCTGCTTGTAGCGCTCGGTGTTCGCGCGCGAGATCGCGACCGCGCGCTCGAGCTCCTGCTTGCGCTTCAGCGCATCGGCCAGCGGATCGTCGGCCGAGGCGGGAACGACCTGTCCCAGGAAGAGGGCAAGGCCTGCCAGCACGACGAGCGCCGTGCGCAGACGCGCCTTCCTCTTGCTCCCACCTCCCCGGCTCGTCCGGGGAGCTCCCATATCGACCCGAGTGTCGCCCCTCGGGTGGTGCATGGTCAAGCGTGGGCCCCCTTGGCAAGCTGCGAGCGCACCGAGAAGGAGGCCCCGAACCCGCCGACCAGCAGGGCGAAGGCGAGGACGCCCAGCCCCATCTGCAGCAGGAAGGCCGGCCCGACGGAGACCGGGAGGATGTCCAGGAACTTCGTCAATGCCGGCACGACGAAGGGATAGGCCCCGCCCAGCGCCGCCGCGGCGATGACCGCGCCGACCGCGCCGACGAGCATGCCTTCGAGGATGAACGGCCAGCTGACGAACCAGTCGGTGGCCCCGACGAGCTGCATGATCTCGATCTCGTCGCGCCGCGCGTGGACCGAGATGCGGATCGTGTTCACGATGACGAAGAGCGCGACGAACAGCATCATCGCGAGCACCGCGAGCCCGCCGATCGACAGGACCTTCGTGATCGTGAGCAGCTGATCGACGACGCTCGGGTTGTTGATGACGTCGGTGATGACGCCGCGGCCGACCTCTTCCTGCAACGAGCTCGCGATCCGGTTCATCTCCTGCGCGTTCGCGAGCTTGATCTCGAGCGACGCAGGGAGCGGGTTCGTGCCGAGGTCCGCGATGGTGAAGTCCTCTTTGCGCTGCGCGAGCTCACGGAGGCGGTCGAGCGCCTGCTGCTTGGTGAGGTAGTCGACCCGCGACACCGCGGGGTCCTTCTCGATGCGCGCCTTGAGCGCGAGGATGTCCGATGGCCTGGCCGCGTCATCGAGGTACAGCGAGATCTCGAGCTTTGCCTCGAGTGCCGCCGCCGCGGCCTGGAGCCCGCGGTCGGTGATGATGAAGAACGCGAACAGCAGGAGCATCAGGGCCACCGTCAGGGTCGCCGCGATGCTCATGACCGGATTGCGCCAGAAGCCCTGCCAGGCCGCGACCAGCACGTAGCCGATCCGCCTCATGCCGCGTACAGACCTTCGCGCTCGTCTCGCACCACGGAGCCCTTGTCGAGGTGGACCACCCGCCGGCGCAGCGCATTCACGATCTCGGCGTTGTGCGTCGCCATGACCAGGGTCGTGCCGAGCTCCTGCACGTGCGTGAGGAGCTTGATGATCTCCCAGCTCGTGACCGGGTCGAGGTTGCCGGTCGGCTCGTCGGCGATGAGGACGCGCGGCCGGTTCACCAGCGCGCGCGCGATGGCGACGCGCTGCTGCTCGCCGCCGGAGAGCTCGCGCGGGAAGTGGCTGCGCCGGTGCGAGAGCCCGACCAGCGCGAGCGCGCGCTCCGTCTCCTCGCGCACGACCCGACCGGTATGCCCGGTGACCAGAAGCGCGAACGCGATGTTCTCGGTGACCGTTTTGGAGGGGAGGAGCTTGAAGTCCTGGAATACGACGCCGACGACGCGACGGAGGTTCGGGATCTGCGTCCGTCGGAGCCGCGCGACGTCCTTCCCGTCGACGATGACCCGGCCGGTCGTCGGAAGCTCGTCTCGGATGAGGAGCCGGATGATGGTCGACTTGCCGGCGCCGGAGGACCCGACCAGGAACGCGAAGTCGCCCTGATCGATGGTGAGGTCGACGTCCTGCAGCGCCGCGGTCCCGTTCGGGTAGCGCTTGCTCACGTCTTCCAAGCGGATCAAATCCGGCGGTCCCTCTTCCCTCAGCGTCCGGTGGGCGTGCTGCGCGTACGCCCCGGCACGGACCGTAACGGGGCGAGCGGGCGACGCGCAACGGGTTTTGGTGGCGATTTCGTACTGCCCGTGCCCGATCGGGGCAGAAACGTACGCGTGGCGGACAGCCGGCCCGGCGTTACGTGCCGGGGGCGCCGCCCTACGCCTAGCCCTGGCCGCTCTGGAGTCCCGACCCGGGCTGCGCTGGACGCGTCGGGGCGAACGTCGCGATCGACGCGATCTTCGCCTCGCCGGTGGCCATGACCTTGACGCCCTGGGTCGCGCGTCCGAGCACGCGGATCTGGTCCATCGGGACGCGGATCACGACGCCGTTCGTCGAGATGAGCAGGACCTCCTCGCTCTTCTCGTCGATGACCTGGATCGCGGCGACGTTCCCGGTCTTCGCCGTGACGGACGCGAGGATGACGCCCTGCCCGCCGCGATTGTGGGTCGGAAAATCCTCGACCTTCGTGCGCTTGCCGTAGCCGTTCTCGGTGACGGAGAGCACCTCTGTGCGCGCGTTCACCACGCCCATCCCGATGACCTCGTCGCCCTTCGACAGCTTGATACCGGTGACGCCCTGGGTCTGGCGGCCCATCGGCCGCGCGTCGGTCGCCTTGAAGGTGATCGCCTTGCCTTTCCGCGTCGCGATGACGATGCGGTCCTTGTCGCCGGCCGCGGCGACCCACGCGAGGCGGTCGTCCTTGCGCAGGAGGATCGCGATGAGCCCCGCGCGGCGCACGTTGCCGTAGTCGGACAGCGGGGTCTTCTTCACGAAGCCCTTGCGCGTCGCCATCACGAGGTGCGGCACGGTGCTGCCCTCGCGGATCGCGATGAGCGCCGACACGCGCTCGCCCGCTTGCATGGCCTCGAGGATGTTCTGGATCGGCGTGCCCTTCGCCGTACGGCTCGCATCCGGAAGCTCGAACGCCTTCAGGGCGAACACACGGCCGCGGTCGGTGAACACGTACAGCCGGTCGTGGTTGCGGGCGACGACGAGGTGCTCGACGTCGTCCTCGTCCCGGGTCGACATGCCGATGACGCCGCGGCCCCCGCGGTGCTGGGCCTTGTACGTCGAAAGCGGCATGCGCTTCACATAGTTGCGACTCGAGACGGTGATCACGACATCCTCGTCGGCCACCAGATCCTGATCGGTGAGCTCGCGGTTGAGGTCATCGAGGATCTTTGTCCGGCGGTCGTCGCCGTACTTCGTCACCAGCTCGTCCATGTCCTGTTTGATGAGGAACAGGATCTTGCGCGCGTTGCCGAGGATGGATTCGAGCTCCGCGATGAGCTTGATCGTCTCGCGGTACTCGTCCTCGACCTTCTGCCGCTCGAGGCCGGTGAGCCGGCGCAGCTGCATCTCGAGGATGGCCTTCGCCTGGATCTCCGACAGCTCGAACTTCTCGCGCAGGTTCGCGAGCGCCGTCTCCGGGCTCTTGCTCGCGCGGATGGTCTTCACGATCTCGTCGATGTGGTCGAGGGCGATCTTGAAGCCCTCGAGGATGTGCGCGCGCTCCTTGGCCTTCGAGAGGTCGAACTCGGTCCGCCGCTTGATGACCTGCTTCCGGTAGTCGATGTAGTGCTGGAGGACGTCCTTCAGCGAGAGCGTCTTCGGCGACGAATCGACGAGCGCCAGCATGTTCAGGTTGAACGCCGACTGCATCGCGGTGTGCTTGTAGAGGTTGTTGAGGACGCGCTCGGCGTTGTCGTCGCGCTTGACCTCGATCACGACCCGCATGCCCTCGCGGTCGCTCTCGTCGCGGATGTCGGAGATGCCCGCGAGACGCTTGGATTGCACGAGGTCGGCGATCTTCTCGATGAGCGTGGCCTTGTTCACCGCGTACGGGAGCTCGGTCACGATGATCGACTGCCGACCGCCCTTGCCGTCCTCGACGTGGGCCTTCGCGCGCATGAGGATGCGCCCGCGGCCGTTGGCGTAGGCCCGGCGGATGGCGTCCACGCGCTCGGTCGCGCCGGTCTCGATGTTCTTCTGCTCCTCGAAGCGGTAGATGACGCCGCCGCCCGGGAAATCCGGACCGAGGACGGTCTCGCAAAGGTCGTCGTTCGTGAGATCCGGGTCGTCGACGAGGCGTTTGGTGGCCTCGGCGACCTCGCGGAGGTTGTGCGGCGGGATGTTGCTCGCCATGCCCACGGCGATGCCGGTCGAGCCGTTCACGAGCAGGTTCGGCACGCGGGCCGGCAGCACCGTCGGCTGCAGGTGCCGGTTGTCGTAGTTCGGGTACCAGTCGACGGTCTCCTTCTCGATGTCGGCGAGCAGGTCCGCCGCGATGGCCGCCGGTCGCGCTTCCGTGTTGTGGCTCACGAAGCCGTTCGTGATGAAGCTGTGGTCGTCGGTGTCGACCCGCAGGGAGTACACCGACTGCTCGCCGGCATCTTCCACCGACGCCACGGTGGCGTAGTAGTAGGTGCCGTCGACCAGTGGCTCGACGACCCGGCGGACCTCGTCGCTCGTGAGGTGCGCGAGGATCTCGTTGCGATCCCGCTCCCAGCGCTCGATCCGGTCGATGTTGTGCTTCTTCAGCCACTCACGGTCCGTCCATCGAGCCATGCGCTCGCCTCGGATGTAGTCGGCGACGAACGGGACGGCATCGGCGCTCATCGCCGTGCTGGCGAGCGGGATCTGGGCGAGCTCCGACTCGAGCTTCGCGTGCTTCGCGCCATGGAAGCCGACGGCCGCGGCGAACTGCCGCGCGTCGCGCCGGTTGGTGATGACCACCTTGATCTCGCCGTCCTCGTAGTGGCACTGCTTGGAGACGACGCCGAACTCGAGCAGCAGCTGCTGGACCTCGGTCGCAAGGCGCTGGCTCCTCGTCGAGTAGCTGATCTGGATGGCGACGCCCACGCGCGGCCGGAGCAGCGAGGACGAGCCGTCGCCCTCGAACAGCGCACGCAGGAAGGCTGCCTTGAACGCGGGCGAGCCGGCCCAGACGAACGTCGGCACGCGCTTCGCGGCGCTGCGCAGCCCGACCATCTCCGCGAGCGGGCTCGCCTTCAGCGCGGTCATGTTCTGCACGTCGAGCTCGTGGAGCAGGTTGGACGACGTGATCGTCCGTGAGTAGGCGTAGCGCCGGCCGCCGACGATGTCGTCGTAGGCGGAGCTGACCGCCTCGAAGTACTCGCGATCGAGATTGTTGAAGCCCGCCCGGCGATCCGAGGCCCAGCCCTCCGAGACCATCCCGCCGGCGAGCGTCGCGAGCGCCAGCTCGCGGGGCGTCAGCTCCTTCGCGGGACGGGTCGCCGGACGCCGCAGCAGTGCGACGCGCTCGCCGGGCGTCACCTCTTCGAGGAGCTTCCAGATGAGCATCGGGACGCCCGCCACCGACTGCAGCGTGAGGACCGGATGGTTCGTCGAACCGGTGAGCTCGTAGCCCTCCTGCGTTCGCATGCGCAGGGTCGGGTGGATTCCCGAATGGAACCACTTGCTCGCGCGGACCGACGTGCCGCGACGATCCAGCACCTGCAGATCGACCTCATGGTCGGACTCCGGCACGGCATCGGCGACCACATCACCGATCCGGAAGGTCGCGTCCCCGCCCCGGACGAGCGCGTCGCCGGTGAGGCAGTAGCGCATGTGCGCCGGAGGATCGTCGTCGATCGAGTTGTGCACGAACACGCCGGCCGCGAGCGCGAAGTTCTGGGTGACGTCGACCGTGAGGTCGTACACGTCCGCCTTGCCCGCGGGCGCGACCGACGCGACGACCTGCGCCAGGCTCGCCGGCACGGGGAACGCGCCGGTGCGATGCAGCCGCTCGGGGATCGCCGTGCGCGCGAACGGCATGAGCTGGTCCTTCGCCTTCAGCTTGCCCGCCTCGCGGTACGTGCCGTCGCGGAGCATGAATCGGTGATCCGGGGTGCAGACGATCTCCGCGCCGGACCCGAGCGTGACCTTGACGACCGTGTCGTTGCGCTTCACGAGGCGCGGCGCGCGGAGCGGCTTGATCCGCACGTTGCGGTGCGCGTCGAGCGTGAAGACCTCGGCCCGGACGCCGCGGTGGACCATCTCCACGAGCTCGACGAACGTACGCTGCTCGCCGTTCACGAGCTCGACCTTCGTGTCGCCGGAGAAGCAGCCGAAGTTGCCCTGGCCCTGGATCGGCGGGTAGCGCATCGTGAAGTCCTGGGCGAAGCGCGCGAGCGCGTCGTAGATCGGCACGTCACCGTGGGGGTGGTACTTCCCCATCACGTCGCCGACGATCGCCGCCGACTTGCGGAACGGGCGGTCGCTCCGGAGCCCCATCTCGTGCATGGTCCAGAGGATCCGGCGCTGCACCGGCTTCAGGCCGTCGCGCACGTCCGGGAGGGCGCGCGCGACGATGACCGTCATCGCGTAGTCGAGGTAGGCCTTCCGCATCTCGGTCTCGAGCTCGACGCCCACTTCGCGCTCGTCGTCCGGTCGTTCGATCACGTTCGGGCGTGCTCCTTGTGCTCTTCTTCGGCTGCCACGGCCGCGCGTACGCGGGCGAAGGCCTCGTCGGTGCGCGAGTAGCGCTGCTCGAGCTCGGCTCGCTGCGCCTCGGGCATGCGCACGAAGACGCCGGCGGCCTCGGCGAGCAGCTCGCCGGTGGTCGCGTGGGTCACGGTGCCCGCGGTCTCGATGGTGCGGCCGCGGTCGCGCAGCAGCTCGCCCGCCACGACGACCTCCTCGCCCACCGGCACCGGGCGCTTGAACGCGACCTCGAGCTTCGCGGTCACGCCCCAGATCCCCTGATGGAAGATCGCCCAGCCCATCGTCTCGTCGAGCAGGGCGGTGACGACGCCGCCGTGGAGCGTGCCGTCGTACCCCTGGTGGCGCCGCTGCCCCACGTAGCGCGCGGTCGCCCGGTTGGTCGACACGTCGAAATCGAGCTGCAGTCCGGTCGGATTGAGCCGTCCGCAGGCGAAGCACCAGTGCTCGAAGTCGATGCCCAGGTCGAGGAGTCGAGCCACTAGAGGTCGAGCTCCGCGGACTTGGCGTTCGCCATGATCCACTTCTTGCGCCCCTCGACCTCGTTGCCCATGAGCTCGTCGAACACGAAGTCGGCGCGCTCGGCGTCCTCGAGGTTGACCTTGCGCAAGGTGCGGGTGGCCGGATTGAGCGTGGTGTCCCAGAGCTGCTCGGCGTTCATCTCGCCGAGCCCCTTGTAGCGGGCGATCGCCGGCTCGCGGCCGCCCTTCCCGTCGTCGGTGCCCTCGTCGGTGGAGGTCGACTCGACCAGGACGGCGTCGGCGGCCTCGCCCTTGGCCTTCTTCGCCGCGGCTTTCGTCTTCCGGTCCGCGGACCTCGTCTTCGCCAGCGCCTTCAGCTCCTTGATCGCGGCGTCGCGCTCCTTGTCCGAGTAGACCCACCGGATCTCCTTGCCGAGCTGCAGGCGGTAGAGCGGCGGCTGGCCGATGAAGATCCGGCCCTGCTCGATGAGCGGCTTGAAGTGCCGGTAGAGCAGGGTCAGGAGCAGGGTCCGGATGTGCGAGCCGTCCACGTCGGCGTCGGCGAGCAGGATCGTCTTGCCGTAGCGGAGCTTCGATGCGTCGAAGTAGTCGCCGATGCCGGTGCCGAGCGCCGTGATGATCGCCTTGATCTCCTCGTTGCCGAGCATCTTGTCGGCGCGGGCCTTCTCGACGTTCAGGATCTTCCCGCGCAGCGGGAGGATCGCCTGGAACCGCCGGTCGCGGCCGCCCTTCGCCGAGCCGCCGGCCGAGTTCCCCTCGACCAGGATCAGCTCCGCCTTTTCCGGGTCGCGCTCCTGGCAGTCGGCGAGCTTGCCCGGCAGCGAGAAGCCGTCGAGGGCGCCCTTGCGCAGCACCAGGTCGCGGGCCTTGCGGGCGGCCTCGCGCGCGCGGAAGGCGGTGAGGCACTTCTCGACGATCCTGCGACCGTCCTGGGGGTTCTCCTCGAGGTACTGGCCGAGCTTGTCGTTGATCGCCGACGCGACCTGGCCCGCGACCTCGGCGTTGCCGAGCCGCGTCTTCGTCTGGCCCTCGAACTGCGGCTCCTTGATCTTCACGCTGATGACCGCCGTGAGCCCCTCGCGCACGTCCTCGGCGGTGAGGTTCGGGTCCGCTTCCTTCAACGCGCCGCTCTTACGCGCGTACGCGTTCAGCGTGCGGGTGAGTGCGGTGCGGAAGCCCGTGAGGTGGGCGCCGCCGTCCATGGTGTTGATGTTGTTGGCGAACGTGTAGACCTTCTCGGCGAAGGTGTCGTTGTACTCGAACGCCACCTCGACGACCGTGTCGTTCTCGAATGCGCGCTCCACGTACACCGGCTTGTGCAGGGCCTGATGCGACTTGTCGAGATGCCGCACGAACGACACGACGCCGCCGTCGAAGTAGAACGCCTCGTCCGTGTCGTCGCGCTCGTCCTTGATGTAGAGGAAGAGCCCCTTGTTGAGGTAGGCCGTCTCCCGCAGCCACTGGACGATGATCGAGCGGTCCCACTGGATGACCGGGAACATCTCCGGATCCGGCGCGAACGTCGTGATCGTCCCGGTCGCCTTGTCGCGCGGCCTCCACTCGACCTGCGGTGGCTCGCGCAGCGGCTTCGCGATCTGCTTCACCTTCGATACCGGCTTGCCGCGCTGGTACTCCTGCTCATGGACCTTGCCGTCGCGATGGACCTCCACCCGAAGATGCGTCGAGAGCGCGTTCACGACGGACACGCCGACGCCGTGCAGGCCACCGGAGACCTTGTAGCCCGCACCGCCGAACTTGCCGCCGGCGTGCAGGATCGTGTGCACCACCTCGAGCGCGGATGTTCCGGTCTGTTTTTGGATGTCGGTGGGGATGCCGCGGCCGTTGTCGGCCACGGTGATCTCGTTGTTCGCGTGGATCGTCACGTCGATGCGATCGCAGGTCCCGTTCATCGCCTCGTCGATGGAGTTGTCGAGGACCTCGCGGACGAGGTGATGGAGACCGCGCAGATCGGTCGTGCCGATGTACATGCCCGGGCGGCGGCGGACCGCCTCGAGGCCCTCGAGGACCTGGATGTCGGCGGCGCTGTACGACCCCGAGCCATTCCCGCCCGCGGGCTTGCCGGTCGCTGTCTTGGGCGCCCTGATCGCCATCGTCTCTCCTACGTGCGGCCGGCGCGGACCAGCAGCTCGTACAGCCGCTCGAAGTCCTCGTCGGAATAGAACTGGATCGCGATGCGGCCGCCGGTGCGGCCTTTGGTGATCTCGACCTTGGTGCCCAGCGCGCTCCGGAGCTCGGCCGTCGCGCCCGCGAGATCGGGGTCGTTGCCCCGGACCCGGGCGCGCCGGCGCGGATGCGTCGGATGCACCATTTTGCGCGCAAGCGCCTCGGCCTCGCGCACCGACATCCCTTTGGCGAGGATCTCGCCGAGCGCCCGGATCGCTTCCGAAAGTGGTAGCGGAAGGAGCGCGCGCAGGTGCCCTTCGCTGATCTTCCCCTCCTGCACCGCGTCCTGGAGGATCTGCGGCGCCTGCAGGGCGCGGAGCGTGTTCGCCACCGCGGAGCGCGACTTCCCCACCCGGTCCGCGAGCTGCTCCTGCGTGAGGTCGTACGTCTCCATCAGCAGCTTGTAGGCCCGCGCGGTCTCGATCGCGTTGAGGTCGGCCCGCTGGAGGTTCTCGACGAGCGCGAGCTCGAGCCGGTCCGTGACCTCCTCGCGCACGACGGCGGGGATCGAGGTCTTCCCGGCGACCCGCGAGGCGAGGACCCGCCGGTGGCCGGCGATGAGCTCGTAGGCGTCGCCGTCCCGGGATACCACAATTGGTTGCAAGACCCCGTGCGCCGTGATCGAGGCGGCCAGCTCCTGGATGGATTCCTGGTCGAAGTGCTGGCGCGGCTGCTGCCGGTTCGGCTGGACCTTCTCGAGCGGGATCTCGAGCGTGCCGGGCACCACCGGCGCGAGCCCGGATACCGGCGCGCTCCCGAGGAGGACATCGAGGCCCCGGCCGAGTCCGGTGCGGGCCACTATGCCCCCACCCCGCCGAGCGCGATCGGGACCCGTGACGCGAGCCGTGCGGAGAGCTCCTGCGCCAGATCGCCATACGCCCGCGCGGCGCGCGAACCCGGGTCGTAGACCGTGATCGGCTGGCCATGGCTCGGCGCCTCGGCGAGGCGAACCGCGCGCGGGATCCGCACGCGGGCGACGAGCTGCGGGAAATGGCGGATGACCTCCTCGGTCACCTGCATCGAGAGGCGGTTCCGGCGGTCCTCCATCGTCAGGACGATCGCGAGGACCTCGAGCTTCGCGTTCAGCCGCACCCGGACCGCCTCGATCGTCGACAGGAGCTGGGCGAGGCCCTCGAGCGCGTAGTACTCGCACTGCACCGGGACAAGCACGGCGTCAGCGGCAACCAGCGCGTTGACGGTCAGCAGGCCGAGCGACGGCGGGCAATCGATGAGGATCGTGTCGTACCCTTTCTCACCTTCGAGTGCGCCCCGGAGCCGGAACTCGCGGGCCATCAGGGGGACGAGCTCGACCTCGGCGCCGGCCATCTCAGGCGAGGACGGCAGCAGGTCCAGACCCGCCACGGCGGTGCGCTGGACGGCCTCCCCGAGGGACGCATCCCGCACCAGGACGCCATAGACAGAGTGCGGATTCTCCTTGCTGAGGCCGAGTCCGCTGGTCGCGTTGCCCTGCGGATCGAGGTCGATGAGCAGCACGCGCGAACCCTGTTCGACCAGCGCGGCGGCCAGGCTTATGGCAGTCGTCGTCTTCCCCACTCCGCCTTTCTGGTTGCTGATGGCAAGTACGTTCACGGCGTGACAAACGTGAAACAGTGGCTGCCGGGGCGTATGGAGGATGTCCTTTGGTGCCCCACTTGGAGACCCTTATTGTAGCCGAAATGGCTCTGCGACCGAATCTGACAGTGGCTGCGTAAGGGCATTGGAGGTTACTCTCGCTGCTCTGGCTGCGGCAATCGGCTACGCGGTCGGGAGCATCCCGAGCGCCGTTATCGCGGCCCGTCTGGCTGGTCGTCCCGACCCTCGGACCGTCGGCACGCGGAACGCCGGATCCACGAACGTGGCTCTCACGGTGGGCCCCGCGGCAGGGATCGCGGTCCTCATCGCGGACCTCCTGAAGGGGGTGATCTGCGGCTTCGCCGCGCTCTTGGTCGGCGGCCCGCTCGTCGGCGACGCGGCGGCCCTGGCCGCGATCGCCGGGCAGGTCTGGCCGGTGTTCGCCGGCTTCCGGGGTGGGAAAGGAGCGGCTACGACCCTCGGCGGGTACATCGGCGTCGCACCGGCGCTCGCGGTCATCGGCCTTGCGAGCTGGGGGATCGGATTGCTGCTCATCCGGCGTGCGGTGCTCAGCACCGTCTCGGTGATCGTTGCCTTGGCGATCGTCACGATCGTCCTCGGCCAGCACGTCGGTCTCGGTGTCGGTGCCGCGCTCGTCACGCTCGTCGCGCATCGCAATGATCTCGCGGCGTGGCGACGCGGCGACATGCCCACCATTCGCGACGCGCTACGGGATAATCGGCGCAGGTGACCGCTCTGAGCGCGCCCCGGTGGAGCCCGGCGCTGAAGCGCGTGGTCGTCGGAGTCCTCGTCGTCGGCGCGATCTTCCTGATCTATCGCGCCGGCGACATCGTGCGGCCGTTCCTGTGGGCCGCGATCCTCGCGTACATCCTGCTGCCCGCGGTCCGCGCGCTCGAGAAGCGGCTCCACGACCGTCGCGCGCTTGCCGCGGGGATCGTCTTCATCGCCCTGCTGCTCTTCATCGCCGGCGGGATCCGGTTCCTGGCGCCCCTGGCGGTCGAGCAGGTCCAGACCTTCCAGCGGTCGCTACCAACTTTGATTGCAAATGCCCAGAACACCCTCGCCGAGACGCTCGATCAGATGGGCGCCGAGGACCTGGTGCCGATCGTGTTCGGACCCGTCGCCACGGCCCCGATCGAGGTGAGCCGCCGCGTCGCGACGTTCGCGGTGCCGTTCATCGTCGGGTTCTCGCATTTCCTGCTGGAGTTCCTGGTGTTCCTGATCGCGACGTTCTTCTTTCTGCGCGATTGGCCGCGGCTCATCGAGTGGGTGAAGCGCATGGTGCCGCCGGCGTCGCGCCACGAGCTGCTCCCGCTCGGCGAGCAGGTGAGCATCCTGCTGAGCCGCTACGTCCGCGGCCAGCTCCTCCTCGTCGTGATCATGTCCTCCGCGACCGTAATTGGGCTCACGCTGTTCGGCGTGCCGTTCAGCCTGCTGCTCGGGATCGTGACCGGCATCCTCGAGGTGATCCCGATCATCGGGCCGATCACCGCCGGCGCGATCGCCTGCCTCGTCGCCCTCGGCAACCCCAACCCGTTCGGCTGGTCGCAGCTCGCGTACGTCGGCGCGATCGCGATCATGTACACGGTCCTGCGTCATGCCGAGGACTACTTCGTGATCCCGCTGGTGATCGGTCGGATCGTGCGGCTGCATCCGGCGCTCGTGATCTTCTCGCTCCTCTCGGGCGGCGCGGTCTTCGGCCTGCTCGGCGTCGTGCTCGCGGTCCCGGTCGCTGCGACGTTGCGCCTCGTGCTCATCTACGTGAGCGCGAAGCTGCGCGACGAAGATCCCTTCCCGCGGCTCGAGGAGGAGCTCGCCGCGGAGGAGCGTCCGACACCTGAGCCCGCTCCGGTCCGCACGCTCGATCCGCGGCCCCGTTCGTAGGAGCCGCGTCGTAGCGCGACGCGGCGCGCAGCGTTCCGGCGGCCGGTAGCCGTGCGGCTCGCGCTCGCGATCGCCCTCCCGCTCGCCGCGGCGCTCCTGCAGAGCGCCGTCACCCCGTTCCTCTCGATCGGCGGCGCGCGCCCGAACCTGCCGTTCCTCGTCGCAGGCTCCTGGTCGCTCGCCGCCGGCGCCGGGGAGGCGGTGTGGTGGGCGTTCGTCGGCGGCATCGCGGCCGACCTCTTGTCCGGCGGTCCGCTGGGCGCCTTCGCCGTCGCAGCGCTGCCGCCGGTGGCCGCGATCGGGTTGGGCGAGCGACCGGCCCCTCGTCCGGTCGGGGTGCTCACCGGCGCGTCGTTCCTCGCCGCGGCCGCCTTCGTCGCCGGGGTGCTCTACATCCTCGCCCTCGTGGTCGCGGGAACGCCGGTGCCGGACATCGGCGGCCTCGCGGTCCAGATCGGCGGCGGCGCGATCTTCACCGGCGTGCTCGGGATCGGTACCTATCCGATCGCGCGATGGCTATCCCGCCGGACCGAGAAACAGGCATCCTTCTTGGGATGAGGAGCGGGGAGCAGCCTCGCCCATTCGTGCGGCCGTACCGCTTCGTCGCGGTCGGGCTGGTCGTCGCATTCCTCCTGTCGGTCCTCACCGCGCGGCTCTGGGATCTGCAGATCGTGCAGGGGCAGCACTACCGCGGGCTTGCCGAGGACAACCGGCTGTTGCGCCTCCCGGTCGCGGCCGATCGCGGGATCATCCTCGACCGCAACGGCAAGGTGCTCGTGCGGAATATCCCGGGCTTCGCGGTGAGCATCGTGCCGATCGATCTGCCGAAGGCGCGCGAGGCCGACGTCGTGCTGCGCATCGCGCAGCTCGTCGGGCGCGACGGCGCGGAGGCGCTGAAAGCCGTCGCCGATCAGCGCGCGCGCAACCCGTACGAGCCAACGAAGATCTCCACGAAGCCCGTGTCGCGCGACGTGGCGCTCCTGCTGACCGAGCGCGCCGAGCTGTATCCCGGCTTGCGCATCGACGCGGAGTCGATCCGCGAGTACGTGGAGGGGCCGCTCTACTCGCCGATCATCGGGTACACGGGCCCGGTCACCGAGGACGAGCTCACCCAGCTCCGTGATCAGGGCTACCTCCCGACCGACCAGATCGGGCGCACCGGTCTCGAGTGGGAGTACGAGCGATACCTGCGCGGCACGTACGGCTGGCGCGAGATCGAGCGCGACGCGTCGCAGCGCGAGATCAAGACCTTGGCCGAGACGCCGTCGCAGCCGGGGGGCAACGTCATCCTCACGATCGACGACCGCCTGCAGAACCTCCTCGCCAACGAGCTGAACGCCGGCATCCAGGCCGATGCGTTCACCCAGGCGGTCGCCGTCGCGATGAACCCCCAGAACGGCGAGATCCTCGCCATGGTGTCGACGCCGTCGTACGACAACAACATGTTCGTGCGCGGCATCACGCAGTCCGAGCTGGACGCGCTCAACAAGGACGACCGGCACCCCCTGGTGAACAAGGCGGTGGGGGAGATCTACCCGCCCGGTTCCACGTTCAAGATGGTCACCGGGCTGTCCGCGCTCACCGCCGGGACCGCCACCCGCAACACCGTCGTGAACGTGAGCTCGCTGTCGATCAACGTCAGCGGCACATCGTTCTTCGACTGGCGCGTCCACGGCCCGTTGAACTTCGTCGATGGCTACGCGCACTCGAGCGACATCTACTTCTACACGCTCGCCGGTGGCAGCCCGTTGAGCAGCGTCCAGGGCGTCGGGCCGGAGGCCATCGCGAAGTACGGCCGCATGCTCGGCTTCGGCGCGCCGACCGGGGTCGACCTCCCGGGAGAGGCGTCCGGCATCATGCCCGATCCCGCCTGGAAGCTGCAGACGTTCGGTGAGCCGTGGTCCATCGGCAACACGTACCACGAGGCGATCGGGCAGGGCTACGTCGCCGTCACGCCGCTGCAGCTGCTCAACGCCTACGCCGCCGTCGCGAACGGCGGCACCCTCTACGTGCCCCACCTCCTCAAGGCGGTCGACGACACGCGGGGCAACGCCATCCTGACGCGACAGCCCGAAGTGCTTCGGAAGCTCGCGATGAGCCCGGACGACCTGCGCACGATCCGCGAGGGCGCGCGCAAGGTCGTCACGAGCAACCACGCGCCCATGCCGAACGCGAAGCTGTGGATCGCCGGCAAGACCGGCACCGCGGAGTTCGGCCTGTCGTCCGGGAAGGACAGCGCCGGGCGCAACAAGCTCGGTTTCCACAACTGGTTCGTGTCGTTCCTGCCGCAGCAGGACAACACCGACCCGACGGCGAAGATCGCGATGGTCGTGTTCACGTTCGATTCGAGCCGCAGCCTCTGCGACTCGTGCCTCAACCCCGCGATCGCGATCAGCCAGCGCGTGTACGAGAGCTACGTGCTCGGTGACCCGGCCAAGAAGGCGGAGCTGATCAAGTGAGCGTCGCCGGGCTCACCGTCCCGCGCGCGGCGTCGCCGCTGCACGACCGTCCGACATTCCGCCGGCTCGACCTGGTCGACCCGTACCTGCTCATCGCGACGCTGCTGCTGATGGCGTACGGGCTCGTGATCACGTACTCGACGTCGTTCGAGGATGTCGCAGCCGGCGATCCGATCCAGTTCATCCTGCGCGGCGCGATCTTCACGGCCCTTGGGATCGTCACGATGGCCGTGATCGCGTACTTCGATTACGCGTGGTTCGGGACCCTGGCGCCGCTCCTCTACCTGCTGACGCTGGGCCTGCTCGTCCTCGTGCTGGTCATCGGGCACAACATCCTGGGTGGGCAGCGGTGGATCACGATCGCCGGTCAGAAGTTCCAGGTGAGCGAGTTCGCGAAGGTCCTGATGATCGTGGTGCTCGCGAAGTACTTCGCCGACCGCCACGACCGGGTGGGCTCGCCGCTCGTCCTCGGCGGCGCGCTGCTCCTCCTCGGGCCGGCGTTCGCGCTCGTGTACCGCCAGCCGGATCTGGGCACGAGCCTCGTGTTCGTCGGGATCTTCTTCGGGATGGCGTACCTCGCCGGCGCACGGCCGTGGCAGCTCGCGTCACTCGTCGCCGCCGGCCTCGCGGCGTTCCCGCTCATCTGGGGCCTCCTCCAGGCGTATCAGCGGTCTCGGCTCACCGCGTTCCTCGATCCATACGCCGATCCGCAGGGCGCGGGGTGGAACATCATCCAGTCGCTCATCGCGATCGGCTCGGGGCAGGCCACCGGAAAGGGCCTCACCGCCGGCACGCAGTCGCCGCTCGGCTACCTGCCGATCGCGGAGTCGGACTTCGTGTTCGCGGGCCTGGCCGAGGACCTCGGCTTCCTCGGCGCGGTCATCCTGTTCGCGCTCTACGCGGTGCTGCTCGTCGCGACGCTCCGCATCGCGTTCCGCGCACGCGACCCGTTCGGCACCTTCGTCGCGGCGGGCGTCTTCTCGATGCTCGCGTTCCAGCTCGTGGTGAACGTCGGCATGGCGATGAGCCTCATGCCGGTCACGGGCATCCCGCTCCCGTTCATCTCGCACGGCGGCTCGTCGCTGCTCTCGGTGTGCATGGCCCTCGGGATCCTGCAGTCGATCTCGATGCGTCGAGATGCGAGCCGGCTCCGAAGCTAGAGCGGGATCGGCCCCGGACCTTCGGCGCTCGCAGGCAGCGCGAAGTACAGGCTGGCCGGATCGAACAACGGATCATCCGCGGCGATGCGTGCCCGCACGTCCCCCTCGCGCGCGCGGCGCACGACGGCCCGCTCCATGGTGGAAAGGTGTCGCAGGTCCGCGGACGATGTCGATGGAGAACCGTCTGTCGCCGGCGAGACCGCTGCAGCGGATGACGAACGGGCGGCCGGTGGCGTAGAGCGAGATGCCGGGAGTGCGGGCGACCAGCCGCCCAGCGGGTTCCACCACGGTGTGCCGACCGGAAGGTAGACCCGGGCGAACCCGTGCACATCGCCCAGGCGGTAGCCGTGGAACCGCTGCCACAGCGACCCGTCGGGGATGCGCTTTTCGACGCGGATCTTCCGGTACATCCCTCTATACTCGGGTCTTCAACGGCTGCGAACGGGAGCAGTAACCGCGTGACCATCGCTCAGCGAGCCGGCGGCAGGTGCGAGCCGGTGCGATGGGGCGGCGAACTCGCCCGGGAGCCGCGATCGTGAAGCCCCCACCAACGAACGGGCGGCCAGCGATCGCCGGGGTCACGCCCCGTTATCACCGTGCTCGAGCGGAGACTCGGGGCTGTGGCGCAGTGGTAGCGCATCACACTGGCAGTGTGGGGGTCAGGGGTTCGAATCCCCTCAGCTCCACCGCACACGGACCCGGGGTCTCAACTGAGGTGGTACCGCGGAAGTGGCCTTCCGTCCTCTCCCTAGGGCGGGGGGCCGTTTTGATCTTCCGAAGGAGGTGCCGCGATGACGAGCGAGACCACCGCGTCGGGCAAGACCGAGCGCTACACGCCGTCGGCGATCGAGCCGAAGTGGCAGGCGCACTGGGCATCGACGGGCCTCTACGAGACGCCGGACGACGGCGACCAGCCGAACTTCTACTTCTTGACGGCGTTCCCGTATCCGTCGGGCGACGTGCACGTCGGACACTGGTACGCGTACGCGCCCGCGGACTGCGCGGCGCGGTTCATCCGCATGCACGGACGGAATGTCCTGTTCCCGATGGGCTTCGATGCATTCGGCATCAACGCCGAGAACGCAGCGATCGACCGGAAGATGCACCCAGCCGCGTGGACCGAGAAGAACATGGCCCAGATGCGCGAGCAGTTCCTGGCCATGGGCGCGGCCATCGACTGGCGCCGCGAGGTCATCACCTGCTACCCGGAGTACTACCGGTGGAATCAGTGGATGTTCCTGAAGCTCCTGGAGAAGGGCCTCGCGTACCGCGCGACCGCACCGGTGAACTGGTGCCCGCGCGACGAGACCGTCCTCGCGAACGAGCAGGTGATCAACGGCCGCTGCGAGCGCTGCGACACGCTTGTCGTGAAGAAGGATCTGACCCAGTGGTTCTACAAGATCACCGACTACGCGGACGAGCTGCTGCGGTTCGACGGCCTCGACTGGCCGGAGCGCGTGCGCGTCATGCAGCAGAACTGGATCGGCCGCTCGGAGGGCGCCGAGATCCAGTTCCCCGTGGAGGGCCACCGTGACGCGGCGATCCGCTTCTTCACCACGCGTCCGGACACGATCTACGGCGCCACGTTCATGGTGCTCGCGCCCGAGCATCCGCTCGTGGCCGTCATCACTGCGCCCATGCAGAAGGCGGCCGTCGATGCGTACGTGGCGAAGGCCCGCAGCGAGTCGGAGATCGAGCGGACGAGCGCGGAGCGGCCGAAGACCGGCGTCGACACCGGCGCGTTCGCGACGAACGTGTTCTCCGGCGAGCGGATCCCGATCTGGATCGCGGATTACGTCCTTGCCACGTACGGGACCGGCGCGATCATGGCCGTGCCCGCGCACGACGAGCGCGACTTCGCGTTCGCGACGCAGTACGGCCTGCCGATCAAGGAGGTCGTCTCCGCGGACGGCGCGTCGCACGCGACGCTCGGCGCGCCGTACACGGGGCCCGGGACGATGGTCCGCAGCGGCCCGTATTCCGGTACTGCAAGCGAGATCGGCAAACGGACGATCGCGTCCGAGGCGAAGAAGACCGGGATCGGCGAGCCGAGCGTCACGTACCGGCTCCGGGACTGGCTCGTCTCACGGCAACGCTACTGGGGCACGCCGATCCCGATCGTGTACTGCCCGACGGACGGCACGGTGCCCGTACCCGAGAACCAGCTGCCGGTCGTTCTGCCCCGCGACGCACAGTTCACCGGTCGCGGCGGCAGCCCACTGGCCCAGCTGCCATCGTTCGTGAACACGACCTGCCCGAAGTGCGGCGGTCCGGCGAAGCGCGAGACCGACACGCTGGACACGTTCGTCGACTCGTCCTGGTACATGTACCGCTACCTCGACACGAGGATCGACACGGCGTTCATGAACGCTGAGATCGGCAAGAAGTGGCTGCCCGTCGACCGCTACACGATCGGCATCGAGCACGCCATCCTGCACCTGCTCTACTGCCGGTTCGTCTGCAAGGCCCTGCGCGATCTGGGTTACCTCTGGTTCGACGAGCCGATCACGCACCTGCGTAACCAGGGGACCATCGTGTTCAAGGGTCGCAAGATGTCGAAGTCACGCGGCAACGTGCAGGCGCCCGACGAGTACGTCCGGCGATACGGCGCCGACACGGTGCGCCTGTTCGTCATGTTCATGGGCCCCTGGACCGAGGGGAACGACTGGGACGGCGCGGGCATCGAGGGGACCTCGCGGTTCCTGCATCGCGTGTGGAGCCTCGGCCTCAGCGAACGTGCCGCTCCGGGACCGCGAGATGCGGATCTGGATCGAACGGTCCAGCGGACGATCAAGAAGGTGACCGAGGATCTCGAGGCGTATCACTTCAACACCGCGATCGCGGCGATGATGGAGCTCTCGACCGCCGCACTCCACGCGAGCGGGCCGAGCCGGGACGATGCGACCGACGCGCTCGTGGTGCTGCTCGCGCCGTTCGCGCCGCACATCACCGAGGAGCTCTGGCAACGGCGCGGCGGGGCCGGCTCGGTCCACCGTCAGTCGTGGCCGGCGTACGACGCCGCAGCCGCGCGCGACGAGACCGTGACCGTGGTCGCGCAGGTGGACGGCAAGGTGCGCGATCGGATCGAGCTGCCCGCCGGCACCGGCGAGGACGCTCTGAAGCAGGTGGCCCTCGCGAGCCCGAAGGTGAAGCAGGCCATCGCCGGGAAGTCGATCGCGCGGGTCATCGTGGTCGCAGATAGGCTCGT
>DASYXA010000015.1:0-47977 GCA_035935465.1 Candidatus Limnocylindria bacterium
CGGCGGACGATCTCGACCATGGCCGTGCTCATGGTGGCCGGCGGGCTCGCGTTCGCCGTCACCGACAGCTTCGCGATCCTCGTCCTCGCCGGCTTCACCGGAACGATCAGCGCGACCAACTCCGAGGTCGGGGTGTTCCAGACGATCGACCAGGCGATGCTCCCCCAGACCGCGCCAGATGCGCGGCGGACGTGGCTCTTCGCCGTCTACAACACGCTCGCGACCTTCGGCGGTGCGCTCGGCGCGCTCTTCGCCGCGTCGGTCGGGCTGTTCGAGCGGCTCGGCCTGAGCGGCGCTGACGCCTACCGGCCGCTCTTCGTGCTCTACGCCGTCGTGGGGGTGGCCAACCTCGGGCTCTTCGCCGGCCTCACCGACCGGCTCGAGCTCGTGCGCGTCGGCGGCGACCGGCGCTTCGTCGGGATCCATCGCTCGCGCGGGACCGTGGCCAAGCTTGCGGCGCTCTTCGGCCTGGACGCGTTCGCGGGCGCGCTCGTCGTGCAATCACTGGTCGCGTATTGGTTCTTCATCCGCTGGGGTCTCGATCCGACGCAGCTCGCGATGCTGTTCTTCGCGGTGAACGTCCTATCGGGCCTCTCGCTCCTCGCCGCCGGTTGGCTCGCCGCGCGCTTCGGCCTGCTGAACACGATGGTCTTCACGCACCTGCCGTCGAACGTGCTGCTCATGCTGGTCCCGCTCATGCCGAGCGCCGGCCTCGCCGTCGCGCTGTTCCTTGGGCGTATGAGCATCTCCCAGATGGACGTGCCGACCAGGCAGTCATACACGATGGCGGTCGTCGATCCGGATGAGCGGACCGCGACCGCCGGCCTGACGAACGTCGCGCGGACCGCGTCGAGCGCGCTGTCGCCGCTCGTCACGGGCGCGGCCTTCGCTGCGGGCGCCTTCACGTTCCCGTTCGTGCTGGCCGGGGCGCTGAAGATCGCCTACGACGGACTGGTCTACGCGACGTTCCGCGGGGTTCAGCCGCCCGAGGAGATCCGCTCGCGGCAGTAGGCGTAGAGCGCGTCGAGCACGGGATACGACGCGACCCGCTGCGCCTGGTCGTCCGGGAAGTGGCGCGCGCGGACGCCATCGAGCACCGCTTCGATGCCCGGTGACTCCGCGGTGAGGGTCTTCTCGTCCGTGTCCGCGCCGCGGATGACCTTCGCCATGTACGCCATGGCGGGATCGGCATCGAGGTCGTACTTCTTCACGAACGCGTCGAAGCTGCACTCCGCGCCGTGGTGGCCCAGCTCGACGCCATTGATGTCGAACGGCGTCGCGCCGCGCTTTGCCGCCTCTTCGGCGACGCGATCGGCGGCGACGTAGATGAACTCGGCGACAGGATCGACGAACCGCTCGACGAGCCACGGGCACGCGACCCGATCGACGCGTGGATGCTCGCGCGTGATCCACTTCATGCCCCGCCTACCACCGGCCGCGGTGGATGACGTCGGATGCCGGCTTCTTACCCACGATCCGGAGCGACGGCGACGGCCGATCCGTCGGCGCCTTGTGCCCGATCGCGACGGTGCCGACCGCGGTGTACTCGTCGGGGATCCCGAACGCCGCCCGAAAGCCGGCCTGGTCGAAGACCCCGAAGAACACCGCGCCGAGCCCGGCATCGACCGCGGTCTGCAGGATCAGCAGCGCCGCCATGCCGACATCGATGTCCCAGTACGGCACCGGCCAGCGCGTCTCGTCCATGTCCGTCCAACCCTTGTCGGCGAGGGCGTAACGCCGCAGATACTCCTGCTTGTTCGAGAGGCACACGATCAGCGCCGCGGCGTTGAACATCCCCGGCCAGCCGAACGACGCGCGACGCTCCGCGGACATCGTCGTATTCCAGTAGCGCTCCGTCTCAGCCTTGCCGTCGAGCACGAGGAACGCCCAGCCCTGGCTGAATCCCGCCGACGGTGCCCGCTGCGCGTTCGCGACGATCCGTTCGAGCACCTCTGGGTCGATCGGCCGGTCCTCGAAGCTGCGCACCATCTTCCGCTTGCGGACCACGTCCTGGAACTCCATTACCCGACAATGTACGAATGAGCGGGACTCGCGTGCAGATCGTCGAAGTCGGGCCGCGCGACGGGCTGCAGGCCGAGCGACGCACGCTCCCGACCGACACGAAGCTCGAGCTGCTCGACCGCCTCGCGGACGCCGGCCACACCGCCATCGAAGCGACCTCGTTCGTCAGCCCGGGCGCGGTCCCGCAGCTGGCCGACGCCGACGAGCTGCTCAGGCGGCTCGTCCGCCGACCCGGGGTCCGTTACCCGGTGCTGGTCCCGAACGAGAAGGGGCTCGAACGCGCCCTCGCGGCCGGGGCCGACGAGATCGCGGTCTTCGTCTCCGCGAGCGAGAGCTACTCCCGCAAGAACCTCCGCCGGGGCCGCGACGAGGCGATCGCGACGGCCCTCGCGGTGGCCGCGGTCGCCAGCGCGCGCGGGCTCCGGACGCGCGCCTACCTCTCGATGGTCATCGCCGACCCCGACGACGGCCCGACCGATCCGGGCGAGGTCGCGCGGATCGGCGCGCGGTTCATCGCAGCGGGCGCGGCGGAGCTGTCGCTCGGCGACACGACCGGGGCGGGCACCGCGCCGACGGTGCGCGCGCTCGTCGCAGCGCAGGTCGCCGCGGGCATCGCCATGGAGAAGGTCGCCGTGCACTTCCACGACCGCGCGGGCACCGGGCTCGCGAACGCGCTCACCGCGATCGAAGCGGGGGTCCGCGTCGTCGACGCCAGCGTGGGCGGCATCGGCGGCTCGCCGTTCGCCAGGGACGCGACCGGCAACCTCGCCACCGAAGAGCTCGTGGGGAGGCTCGATGGCCTGGGGATCGCGACCGGCGTCGACGCCCGGAAGGTCGCGGCGACGGCACGCTGGCTCGGAACTCAGCTCGGACGTGACCTCCCCGGCCGCGCGGCGCGAGCGCTCGGGTGACCGAGCTGTTCCGCATCTTCCGCCACGGGATCAACGCGGTCCTCGTCATCGTCGGCCAGCACCAGTACGTCACGCTGTTCGGCATCGTCGCGATCGAGGAGGCCGGCATCCCGCTCCCCGCGCCGAGCGACCTCGTGATCATGTTCTACGGCGACCGCGCGCGCGGCGACTGGGCGAGCCTGATGCTTGTCGTGCTCACGTGCGCGGCCGCCTCGACGTTCGGCACGCTCATCCCGTACCTCGTCACGCGGAGGTACGGCGACGCGGCGGCCCACCGCATCGCGAGGTGGATCGATGTGGACCCCACGCAGGTCGATGAGTGGGAGGAGCGGATCGCACGGCGCGGGTTCATCGCGATCTTCATCGGGCGGCTCATCCCGGGCCTGCGGGTCGCGATGTCGCTCATCGGCGGCACCGCGAAGGTCCCGCTGGTCGAGTTCTCGGCCGGCGTGTTCCTCGCGGGCATCATCTACTGGAGCTTCTGGACCGCGCTCGGCGCGCTGTTCGGTCCGGTCGTGCGACGGCTCATCCCGCGCGCGTACATCGAGTACGTCGTCATCGGCATCCCGGTGGTCGTGATCGGGTATCTCGTGTTCCGCTACATCCGCGGGCGGCGCCGGCACGCGCGGAAGGGTCACGCGGTCTAGGCTGCGACAAACCCCCGAGGAGGCTGCTCGTGGCCTACGAGAAGTTCGACAAGCTCGTCGCGGACCGCACCGCGCGATGGACCGAGGAGCTCAGCGACTACTGCCGCATCCCGTGCGAGACCGCGCAGCTTCCGGAGCTCCGGCGCGGCGCGACCTGGACGGCCGACCGGCTGCGTAAGGCCGGCGCGAGGGTCGAGCTCATCGAGAAGCCGGGGGTCGCGCCGCTCGTGGTCGGCGAGATGGGCAGCGGCCCGCGGACGCTCATCTGCGTGCAGCACTACGACGTGCAGCCGGCGGCGCCGCTCGACCTCTGGACGACGCCACCGTACGAGCCGGCGATCCGCGACAACAAGCTCTTCGCCCGCGGCGTCTCGGACAACAAGGGCCAGTTCCTCATCCGGGTGCAGGCCGCGGAGGCCTACCAGGACGCGATCGGCCCGCTGCCGATCAAGATCCGCTTCCTCGTCGAAGGCGAGGAGGAATCGTCCAGCCGGCACTTCAACTCGATGCTCCAGGAGCGGCCCGACCTCACGGCGGGCGATGGCTCCCTCCAGGAGGGGGGTGGCCTGGACGCGCAGGACCGGCCGACGCTCATCTGCGGCGTACGCGGGATCCTCTACGTCGAGCTCTCGGTGAAGACGCTCGGCTACGACGCGCACTCCGGCGGCGCCTCGCTGTACGAGAACGCGGCGTGGCGGCTGGTCGAGGCGCTCGCGACGCTGCGCAAGCCCGACGGCACGGTGACGATCGACGGCTTCTACGACGACGTGCGCAAGCCGACCGACGCGCAGCTCGCGCATCTTGCGACGATCCCGTTCGAGGAGGCGAAGCTGAAGGCGATCTACGGCGCGAAGCGGTTCGTCGGCGGCAAGACCGGACGGGACGCCCAGGTCGCGCAGCTCTTCGCGCCGACCTGCAACATCGCCGGCATCTGGTCCGGATGGACCGGCAACGACGCGAAGACGATCACACCGGCCGAGGCCCACGTGAAGATGGACCTGCGCCTCGTGCCCGACCAGGACCCCGACAAGATCGAGCGTCAGCTGCGCGCGCATCTCGACACCCGCGGCTTCGACGACATCCGCATCAAGAACTGGGGCAGCGAGCACCCCTACTGGGGACCGGTGGACGCGCCGATCGTCGATGCCGCCGAGCGCGCGTCGCAGGCGGTGTACGGGTCGAAGCCGCTGCGGCTCTTCTCGAGCCCGGGCACCGCGCCGCAGTACCAGGTCTGCAACCCGCACCGGCTGCCGATGGTCGCGATCGGCTACAGCCACCCGGACTCGCGGGTGCATGCGCCCGACGAGAACGTGCGCCTGGATCTCATGCCGAAGGCGGCGATGACCCTCGGCCGCTTCTTCGATGAGTTCGGCCGAACGTAGCCTCGAGACCGAGCGCCTGGTGTTGCGGCGCCGGCGCGAGGAGGCCACCGCCTCGCTCGGCCGGATCCGGGCGCAGTGGGACGAGCACGGTTTCGGGATCCGCGACGACTTCTTCTCGACGTTCGACTTCGATCACCTGATCAGCCTCGCGTTCCCGGGCAACCTCGCCTCGCACGCCGTGATGCGGAAGATCGGCATGCATCGCGTCGCGGACGCCGTGTTGCCTTCCGGCGCGACGGTCTGGACGCACCGGCTCGACCGCGCCGACTGGACGACCGCGTGACCGACGCGATCGTCGTCGGCCTCGGCGCGGACGGAAGCGCCGCGGCGGCGCATCTGGCGGCGCGGGGCGCGACGGTCCTCGGGCTCGAGGCCTTCGGACGCGGTCACACGAACGGCTCGTCCGGCGGGCTCACGCGCGTCATCCGGCTCGCGTACTACGAGCATCCCGACTACGTCCCGTTGCTGAAGCGCGCCTGGACGCTCTGGCGCGAGCTCGAGGCCGCGACGGGCGAGGACCTGCTGCGGCAGACCGGCGGCGTGTATGCCGGTCCGCGCGCCGGCGAGCTCGTCGCGGGCTCGCTGCGGAGCGCGCGCGAGCACGCGCTCGAGCACGAGCTGCTCGACCCCGCGGCGCTGCGCGAGCGGCTGCCGCTGTTCCGGTTCGATCCCGACTGGTGGGGGCTCGCCGAGGCGACGGCCGGCTACCTGGTGCCGGAGAAGGCCATCGCCGCGCACCTTGCGCTCGCCGAGCGGCGCGGCGCGGAGCTGCGCTTCGCGGAGCGCGTGGCCTCGTGGTCGCGCGACGGCGAAGGCGTGCGCGTCACGACCGACCGGGGGACCTACCACGCCGCGAAGCTCGTCATCGCCGCAGGCGCCTGGACCGCGCGGCTGCTGCCGCGCCTCGCGCCGCTGCTCCAGGTGAAGCGGGTGCCGCTGTTCTGGTTCGAGCCGGTCGCCGAGCGCGAGGCACTCGCGAGGCTGCCGGTGTACATCGTCGACTCCGGCGTCGGGCACGGCTGCTACGGCTTCCCCTACCTCGCCGACCAGGGCCTCAAGATCGCGACGCACGGCGCCGGCACGCCGGCCGACCCCGACACGGTCGACCGCGAGCCGCACCCAGCAGACGAGGCGCCGGTCCGGGCATTCATCAAGGAGCGTTTGCCCGTCGCGGACGGTCCGGTACGGGCGACGAAGATCTGCATGTACACGGTGACCCCGGACGAGCAGTTCATCGTCGACGGGGACGGGCCGGTGGCCTACGCCTCGGCGTGCTCGGGCCACGGGTTCAAGTTCGCGAGCGTCATGGGTGAGATCCTCGCGGACCTCGCGCTCGACGGGCACACGCGCCACCCGATCGGCTTCCTCTCGGCGTCGCGTTTCGCTACGGTGCGCGCATGAGGATGGGCCGCACGGAGATGATCATCCGGCTCGTCCTGATCGCGGCGCTGCTGTACTTCGTCTACTGGACGGTATTCACGAACGCGGGGATGGGCCGCTAGCGACCTCGACGATCAGGTCTTGCGCAGCGCATCGAGCTCGGCCTGGACCGCCTCGCGCTGGTCCTCGTACTGGCGGGCCAGGTTCGCCCAATCGTCGGCCTGCTTGTCGGCCTCGACGGCCTTCGCGTTCAGCGTGTCGCGGAGCTCCTCGGTCGTGGCGGCCGCCGCCTGGTCGCGCAGGTCGGCGGCGATGTTCGCGTAGCGGTCCGACTCGGACCACTTGTACGCGACCTTGTCATTCAGCGCCTTGAGCGCCTCCTCGAGCTTCGCGCGCTTCGTCGCAAGGTCGTCCGGCTTCGGCGTCGCGATCGGCGTCGTGCCGAGCTTCGCGAGCTGCGCGACGAGCGATTCGTGCTGGGCCAGGTAGTCCTTGACGTAGCCGGCCCACTGCGCGGCATCCTTGTCGGCCTGCGCGGCCTTCGCGAGGTAGCGGTCGCGGTCCGCGCCGACCAAGGTGGCGGCCTTCGCGCGGTATTCGTTCGCGGCGTCGACGGCCTGCTTCCACAGGCCCTGCTTGTAGGCGAGCGTCGCGTCGACCTGGTTCAGCTGCGCCTCGAGCTTCGCGCGCTGCTTCGCGAGCTGATCGGTCGTCGACGCCACATGCTTCTGCTCGGCGGCCTTCTTGGCGGCGTCCGTCTCCGTTCGTTCGCGCTTCGCGGCGTCCTGCCGGACCCGCTCTTCCTGCTGAGCCTTCTCGAGCTTCGCTTTGGCTTCGGCTTCCTTGTGCTTCGCGGCGTCGATGCGCGACTGCTTCACGCTCGCGACGTAGCGGGCCTCGAGGTCGAGGGCCTGCTGCTTGATCGCGTGGAACTCGGCCCGCATCTGCTTCAGCGTCTTCTCGCACGCGGACTCGCCCTTGGGCAGGCGCGTGCGCGCGGTCGTGGCATCCGGGACGACGGCTTCGCGCTCGGCGCGGCAGGCGTCGCGAAGGTCGACCAGCGCCGCGCGGAACTCGTCGATCGCCTGCTTCAGGTCGGCGAGGCCGGGACCGGGCGGGATGGCCGCGTCGGTGTCGGGGCTGTCGTTGGCGCTGACCGATGTCGCGCCGGACGCCAACATGCCCGTCGCCAGGATCGCGCACAGGGCCGCTCGCAGCGCACGCATCGGGCCCACCTCCCGCATCGTCCCCTACGTAACGGCTGCGGCGAGCAAGCGTGCGGGGAGGGTGGAGGTACTTCGGTACCTCCACCGTTCGGCTTAGGCCGCGGCCCTGCGCGCTCGCTTCGGGAGGCGGCTCCGCCGGCCGATCGCCGCGTCGAGCCTCTTCTCGAGCTTGGTGAGCTCGTCGTCGAGCTGCGCCGCGAGGGCCACCGACTGACGCGTCGGCACGGCGTCGGCAGATCCGACCGCGCCGATGAGCGCGGCGATGCGGTGGTTCAGCCGCACGCCGAAGTTGAGCGTGTCCTGGCGGCTCTTCGCCTTCGGCTGCATCAGCCGGCTCTCGATCGCGTCGAGCGCGCGCTTCGTGGTCGCGTTCGTCCGGGGATCCGTGCGTGCTTCGCGCAGCCGGTTGACGGCCGTGTGATCGCGATCCAGCAGATCGCGCAGCTTCGTGCGCAGCGCGAACTGCGCGTCGAGGTCCGCCTGCGTCGCCTTGATCCGCGGATCGGTGCGGATCTCGAACCGTGCCTCGCTGCGCTCGCCGTCCACGTCGAGCCGGACCGTGTAGCTGCCCGGTGCCGCGACCGCGCCCTTGAGCGCGCCCTCGAGCTGGTCCATGACCTGCGGCTCGTCGTCGATCTTCGCGGCGTCGGGGTAGCGCATGTCCCAGACGAACCGGTTCATCCCGGACTCGACCGGCACGCGCGGCTCCTTGTCCTTGGGGTCCGCATCGACCGGCCGCTGCGTGTACGTGCGGATCGCGCGTCCACGCGAGTCGAGGAAGGTGAGCGTGATGTGCTTCGGTGTCGCGCGCAGGAAGTAGGTGACGATGACGCCGTCCGGCGGGTTCTTGCCGGCGTCGAGGTTCGTCTCGACCTTGTCCCCGTTCGGACGCTCCTCGACGATCGAGGTGAAGATGCTGCCGCCCGGGTGGCGGTAGTTCTTCATCGGCGCGAGCTCGCTCTTCGACGAGAAGCCGCCGTAGGTCTTGTACCGGACGGTCGGGCGCGGGGTGAACAGCCGCGACGTCCCGGTCGCGCGCTTGCGCGCGAGCTCGCGGACGACCGTGAGATCGTCGAACACCCAGAACGAGCGGCCGTGGGTCGCGAGCGCGAGGTCGCCGTCCTTGACGATGAGGTCGTGGATCGGGACGACCGGCAGGAGCTTGCCCTGCCAGCGCTGCCACCGCGCGCCGCCGTCGAGCGAGACGTACAGCCCGACCTCGGTCCCGGCGTAGAGCAGGCCGCGGACCTCAGGGTCCTCGCGGACGGCGCGCGCGAACGTGTCGGCTGGGATGCCGGTGGTGATCTTCGTCCACGTCCGGCCGTAGTTCTCGGTCTTGTAGATGTACGGCTTGAAGTCGTCGTGCTTGTAGCGATTCGCCGCCACGTAGGCCGTCCCGGCGTCGTGCTGCCCGGGCTCGATGATGCTGATCAGCGTCTGCGCGGCTATGAGCCGGGGTGTGACGTTCGTCCACTTCTTCCCGTTGTCGCGTGACACGTGGATGAGGCCGTCGTCGCTGCCGGCCCAGAGCACGCCCGGCTCGAGCGGCGACTCGGCGAAGGCGAAGATCGTCGCGTGGTACTCGGCGCCCGTCTGGTCGAGCGTGATCGGGCCACCCGAGTCGCCGGTGGTCTTCGGATCGTTGCGCGTGAGGTCGGGGCTCACCGTCTCCCAGCTCGTACCCTCGTCGCGGCTCCGGTGCACGTACTGCGAGGCCGTGTAGAGGACGTCGGGGTCGTGCGGCGAGAGCGCGACCGGCGCCGTCCAGTTGAAGCGGTACTTGATGTCCTTCGCGGCGATGCCCGACGTCGCGTCCGGCCACACGTTGATCGTGCGGACCTGACCGCTGCGGTGGTCGCGCCGCGTGAGCAGACCGGCGTGGTCCGCGGCGAACACGATGCTCGGATCGTCCGGCCGCACCGCGATGTGGCCGGCCTCGCCACCGCCGACCTCATAGCACTCCTGCCAGAGGATCCCGCTGAGCGCCGAGCGCGACGGCGACGAGATGGACGAGTTGTCCTGCTGCGCGGCGTACAGGCGATAGGGCGTCCGGCTGTCGGCGGTGATGTGGTAGTACTCCGCCGTCGGCTGGTTGTAGAGCGATGACCACGACGCGCCGCCGTTGAACGAGATCGTCGCTCCGCCGTCGTTGCCCTCGATGATCCGCAGCGGGTCGTTCGGGTCGATCCACATGTCGTGGTTGTCGCCGTGCGGGATCGTCTGGCGGGCGAACGTCTTGCCCGCATCGCTCGAGCGCCAGGCGTCCACGTTCAAGACCCAGACCGTCTCCCCGTCCTTCGGATCGACGAAGAGGTGCGTGTAGTACCAGGCCCGCTGCCGCAGCTCGCGGTCCTCCGAGCCCTTCGACCAGCTGACCCCGCCGTCCTCCGACCGGAACACACCGCCGTCGGTCGCCTCGATGAGCGCGTAGACGCGGTCCGGCCGCGATGGCGCGACGGCGACGGAGATCTTCCCGAGGACGCCCTTCGGCAGACCGCGGTTGCGCGAGATCTCGGTCCAGGTGTCGCCGTCGTCGGTCGACTTGAACAGGCCGCTGCCCTCGCCGCCGCTGATGAGCTGATGCGGCCGGCGGATCGCCTCCCAGAGCGCGGCGTACACGATGCGCGGGTTCGTGGGGTCGATCGAGACGTCGATGCCGCCGGCCCTGGCGCCGCGCGACAGCACCTTCTTCCAGGTCTTGCCGCCGTCGCGCGTGCGGAAGATGCCGCGCTCCGGATTCGGTCCGTGCGCATGGCCAAGCGCCGCGACGTAGGCGATGTCCGGATCCTGCGGGTGCACGCGGACCTTCCCGATGTTGCGCGTGTTCTCGAGGCCGAGGTGCGACCAGGTCTTGCCGCCGTCCGTCGAGCGGTACACGCCGTCGCCGTGCGACACGTTGCCGCGGATGCAGGCCTCGCCCATGCCCGCGTACACGACGTTCGGGTCGGAGCTCGCGACCGCGATCGCGCCCACCGATGCGCGCTTGAAGAAGCCGTCGCTGACGTTCCGCCAGTAGAGGCCGCCGTCGGTGGTCTTCCATACGCCGCCGCCGCAGGAGCCGAAGTAGAACGTGTTGCGCTCGCGCGGATCGCCGGCGACCGCCTCGACCCGGCCGCCGCGGAACGGGCCCAGCTGCCGCCACTCCAGTCCATCCAGTGAGACCCCGGTCGGCGTGGCGGTGCGTGGCGGCATGGCATTCCCTCCCCAGCTAGGCTGCGGACCGACCATAGCGAAATCCCGAGATCGCGGTTGCTAAGGAGTTCTCAGATGGATTGGCTCGAGCGGCTCACCGGCTTCGACCCCGACGCGAGCACGGGCACCTTCGAGGCCATGCTCGCCACGGCCATTGGCATCGCGATCATCGCCGTGGCCGCGTACGTGATCTCGCGCCGGACCAAGACCGCCCGCTAGTCGCCCGACGCAGATCGATCGGGCGGACCTGCGACCTCGGCACGACCGCGCGTCGCTACCGACGCACGCCGATCATCCGCTGGAACGCGAGCGCCGCGGTGAGCAGGACGAGGCAGAGAGCGACCACGTAGGGCCACGCCCGGTCGAGCGAGACCGCGTTGAGCGCGAACAGCACCGTCGCCAGGACCGCGAGCGCCGACGAGATCACGTTCGCGGGGTTCCTGGATCCGCCGTGGATGCGCAGCCACTGCCGCTGCAGCTGGAACACCGTGAGCGCCATCCACGCCGCCGCTGTGCCGCTCGCGGCGCCGATGGCCGCGCGGTCGTCCTCGAGTCCGGCCAGGTACACGAGCGGCAGCAGGGCCATGAACATCACCCCGAGGCTGTTGCGCACGAGCACGCGCAGGCGGAACGCGTGAACGTCGGTCCACGTGTCGTCCGCACGGAAGACCGCGACGACACCGGCGAATCCCGCCAACGTGACGCCGAGCGTCGCGATCCCGACGAGCAGCACGTCTGACGGCACGGCGGCATCGTATGCAGGCCCGATCGGGCGCTCTTGACGACCGAACGGACGTTCCATATCGTCCACGCCTATGCGAACGGATGTGCGATTCCCCGCCCGCACCTCGCTGGCGCAGATCCTCGATGTGTTCGAGCGTGACCCCGACTTCCTGAGCCAGGTCACGCATTGGGAGCGCATCCCGGCCAGGGCCCCGCGCTACGCGCCGTTCCCCGACTGGCTCGATCCGCGGATCGCGCGATCACTGCGCGCGGGCGGCGTGGAGGCTCTGTACTCGCACCAGGCTGCGGCGCTGGACGTCGCGCACCAGCGGAAGCACGTGGTCATCGTGACGCCGACGGCCTCGGGCAAGACGCTCTGCTACGACCTCCCGGTCCTCGACGCGATCGCGAAGGACCCCTCGGCGCGCGCGCTCTACCTCTTCCCGACCAAGGCGCTCGCGCAGGACCAGCTCGCCGAGCTCGAACGGCTCTCGACCGAGATGGAGATCGAGCTCAAAACGTTCACCTACGACGGCGACACGCCGCCGCAGGCCCGCGCGGCCATCCGCTCGGCCGGGCACGTGGTCATCACGAACCCCGACATGCTCCACACCGGGATCCTTCCCCACCACACGAAGTGGGTGAAGCTGTTCGAGAACCTCCAGTACGTCGTGCTGGACGAGCTCCACACGTACCGCGGCGTGTTCGGCAGCAACGTCGCCAACGTCCTCCGCCGGCTGCGGCGGATCTGCGCGTTCTACGGAGCGCACCCGACATTCATCCTCACGTCCGCGACGATCGCCAATCCCGAGGAGCTCGCGCGCCGGCACGTCGAGGACGCTGTCGTGGTGATCGACGAGTCGGGGGCGCCGCGCGGCGAGAAGGTGGTCGCGTTCATCCAGCCGCCGGTCGTGAATGCCGGCCTCGGCATCCGCAAGAGCGCGCTGCTCGTCGGCCGGGACATCGCGGCGACGCTCCTTGCCTCGGGTATCCAGACCATTGCGTTCACCCGGTCGCGCGTGCAGACCGAGCTCCTGCTCACCTACCTGCGCGCGCGGTTCCCCCAGCCGCAGTGGCCGCCGGAGCTCATCCGCGGCTATCGCGGCGGCTACCTTCCGTCGGAGCGCCGCGCCATCGAGCGCGGGCTGCGCGACGGCTCGGTCCGCGGCGTCGTCTCGACGAACGCGCTCGAGCTCGGCATCGACATCGGCGCCCTTCAGGCGGCGGTGCTCGTCGGCT
Organism: Candidatus Limnocylindria bacterium; assembly: GCA_035935465.1. GTDB lineage: Bacteria > Chloroflexota > Limnocylindria > P2-11E > P2-11E > UBA4735. The sequence goes on from DASYXA010000015.1 coordinate 12,723, forward strand.
ACCCCGGCACGGTCGCGTCGACCTGGCAGCAGATCGGCCGTGCCGGGCGCCGCGAGGATCTGTCGGTCGCATTCGTCGTCGCGACGAGCTCGCCGACCGATCAGTACATCGTCCAACATCCTGAGTTCGTGCTCGGCCGCTCACCGGAGGCCGGGCTCGTGAATCCGGACAACCTGCACATCCTCGTCGAGCACCTGAAGTGCGCGGCGTTCGAGCTGCCGTTCGACCGCGCGGAGCGCTTCGGCACGGAGGACACCCTCGGCGTCCTCTCCTACCTCGACGAGCACGGGATCCTCCACGAGTCCGAGGGCCGGTACCACTGGTCCGATCAGGCCTTCCCGGCGGAGGCGATGTCGCTCCGCACCGCGAGCAACGACAACGTCGTGATCATCGACACCACCGACGGCCGGACCCGCGTCATCGGCGAGGTCGACCGCTTCGCCGCGCCGGTGCTCGTGCACGAACAGGCCATCTACCTCCACGAGTCGAAGCAGTTCCAGGTCGAGAAGCTCGATTGGGAGAATGCGAAGGCCTACGTGCGCGAGGTGAAGGTCGACTACTACACCGATGCCGGCCTCGCGGTCCGCATCCGGGTCCTGGCGGAGTTCGCGAGCGCCACCGCGGATCAGAAGGCGTCACGCGCGCACGGCGAGGTCCTCGTGTCCGCGCTCGCGACCGTCTACAAGAAGCTCACCCTCTACACCCACGAGAACGTCGGCTGGGGGAAGATCCACCTCCCCGAGCAGGAGCTCCAGACCACCTCGTTCTGGCTCTCGCTCCCGGACGCGGCGACCCGCGCCTGGCCGAAGGAGCGGGTCGAGGTCGCGCTCGCCGGGCTCGGCAACCTCCTGCACGCCCTCGCACCGCTGTTCCTGATGTGCGACCCGCACGACCTCGGGCTCGCCGTCGAGGTGCGCTCGCCGCACACGTCGCTGCCGACCATCTACCTGTTCGACATGACCCCGGGCGGTGTCGGATTTTCCGAGCGACTCTTCCGCTCGACCGAGCCGCTCCTGCAACGGGCCGCCGAGCACCTCGACCGGTGCCCCTGCGCCGAGGGCTGCCCGAGCTGCGTCGGCCCGGCCTACGCGCTCGGCGCGAAGGTCAAGCTCGGCGTCGCCGAGCTGCTCCGGCAGCTTTCGTGAGGGAGCTCCGCGCGCGCCTCGACGTGCTGCCGCTCGGCCGCGTCGCCCGGCCGCCGGCGGTCCGCTCCGACCGGCCGTTCGAGGTCATCGAGCAGCGGATCGAGCTCGCGACGCTCGGCCTCTCCGTCGTGGCGCGGAGCGAGCCCGACCCGCGCGTCGTGGCCCACCTCGGGCTCAAGGGCGCGTCGCCGTCGCGCTGGGAGGACATCGTGTTCCTCGACACCGAGACGACCGGGTTGATGGGCGGCACCGGCACGTACGTGTTCCTCCTCGGCACCGCGTGCATCCGGGACGGGGAGCTCGTGCTGCGGCAGCACCTGCTCCACGACCTCGGCGCAGAGTCGGCGTTCGTGCGCGCGCTCCAGGCGGAGCTCGCGCCGTTCCGGGCCTGCGCGTCGTACAACGGCAAGTGCTTCGATCTCCCGCTCCTGCGGACGCGGTTCGTGATGACCTTGCGCTCCGACCTCAGCGTCGATGAGTCGCATCTCGATCTCCTGCATCCGGCGCGGCGCCTCTGGCGTGACCGGTTCGGCTCCACGTCGCTGCGGCAGCTCGAGGACTCGGTGCTCGATGTCGCGCGCGAGCACGACATCCCGGGCGCGCTCATCCCCGAGCGGTACTTCCGCTGGCTCGCGCTCCGCGAGAGAGCGCTCATCGAGCCGATCCTGGACCACAACGCGCGGGACATCGTGTCGCTCGTGCGGATCACCGACCGCATCGCGCAGGCGGTCATCGACGCCCGCGCCGGGCGTGCGCCCGATCACGCACCTGCGGCGTTCGCGCTCGCGCAGGCCTTCGCGCGCGCGGGCGAGGCCGACATCGCCTATCGCTGCTACGAGAGCGCGTACGCCGACGCGGACACCGACCTGCGGATCCGGGTCGCGCTCCCGTACGCGAAGGCGCTCGAGGTGCGGGGCCACGTCGAGCGCGCGCTGAAGATGATCGAGCTCCTGCTCGCGCTCGGGCTCGGCACGCCGCGCTGGCGGGCGCAGGCCGAGGCGCGCGCCCGCCGGCTCGCGCGCATCATGGCGAAGCGATGCGCCCCCTTGAAGACCTCGTCCAGGCGGCCGAGGCGATCCGCCGCCGGGAGCTCTCCAGCGCCGAGCTGATCGAGGCCTGCCTCGACCGGTACAGCGCGACCGAGCCCGCGCTGCGCGCGTTCGCCTGGCTCGATCCGGACCGCGCGCGCCGGCTCGCGCGCGAGCGCGACGCGCCGGGACCGCGCGGGCTGCTGCACGGCGTGCCCATCGGCGTGAAGGACATCTACGACACCGAGGGCATCCCGACCGAATCCGGATCCGCGCTGTTCCGCGGTCGCGTGCCGGCGCGCTCGGCGACCGTGGTGCGCGCGCTCGAGGCGAGCGGCGCGATCGTGATCGGCAAGACCGTCACCGCCGAGCTGGCGTTCCTGACCCCCGGTCCGACGCGCAACCCGTACGACCTGGGCCGCACGCCGGGCGGCTCGTCGATGGGCTCGGCCGCGGCGGTCGCTGCCGCCATCATCCCCGGCGCGGTCGGCAGCCAGACGAACGGCTCGACCATCCGGCCGGCAGCGTTCTGCGGCGCCGTCGGGTTCAAGCCGACCGGCGGCCGGATCTCGTACGACGGCGGGCTCGGATTCTCGACGACACTCGATCAGGTCGGCACATTCGCCGGCGACGTGGCCTCCGCCGCACGCCTCACCGCCGCCGTGTCCGGGGACGCGCTCGACGAGTGGTGGTCCGGCGCAGCCGACCACCCGCCGCGGTTCGCGGCGATCCGCACCGCGGATTGGGCTGCGGCCGACGACGCCATGCGGACGCGGTTCCAGGCCGACGTGGACGAGCTCGCGAGCGAGGGCGGGCCGATCGAGTGGCCCGCGCTCCCCGCTGGGCTCGACGAAGCACCGGCGCTCATCCAGATCGTGATGGCGTACGAATCCGCGCGCGCGCTCGGCCCGCTCGCCGCGGGGCGGCCCGACGACGTGAGCGCCAAGGCGCGGGTGTTCTTCGAGCGCGGCGGGGCCATCCCGGCCGAGGACTACGCGCGCGCGATCGGGGAGCGGCTGCGGCTCATCACGGCGTTCAACGAGTGGGCGGCGCCGTACGACGCGATCCTCACGATCCCGGCCACCGGCGAGGCGCCGAACCTCGAGACGACCGGCGACCCGCGATTCTGCTCGCGGTGGACGTACGTGGGCGCGCCCGCCCTCGTGATCCCGACGGGGCTCGGGCCGTCAGGGCTACCGCTCGGCCTCCAGCTCGTCGGCGCACGCGGATCTGATCGCCGGCTGCTCAGCGCCGCGGCCTGGGCCGCGTCGTTGCTTCCCGCGCCGCCGCGGCCGGCGCTCATGGCCCGCTAGCGGGACCACGTCTCCGCCAGGACACGGAGCGCGTTCCCGCCCGCGACCTTGCGCACGTCGTCGTCGCTGTACCCGTGCTTGACCAGCCAGCGGAGCGCATTCCGCATCGCCTCGCCGGGGTTCTCCATGCCCCTCACGTACGGCACCTCGCTGAACGTGACGCCCTCGTTGATCCGGCCGGTCGAGAGCTGCGCGGCGAAGGCGTGATGCAACGCGACGTGATCGCCGAAGAGCGTGTCCGGACCGAGGGCCACGTGATCGACCCCCACGAGCTCGATGCAGTACGCGACGTGCGCCATGACCGACTCGACCGAGTGCGCGCGATCCTTCTGCGTGAGGGTCGTGTGGGGCGCAGCCTCGATGCCGATCGCGCCGCCGCGCTCCGCGCAGGCCCTGATGACCGCGTCCGGCTTCATGCGCGGCGTGTTCCAGAGGGCCCGCGCACCGGCATGCGTGATGAAGATCGGCGTGGCGCTCGACGTGATCGTGTCGAGCGAGGTCTGGTCGCCGCAATGCGCGACGTCGATGGTCATCCCGAGCTTGTTCATGCGCTTCACGACCGCCCGACCGAGGTCGGAGAGCCCGCCGTCGGTCCGCTCCTTGAGCCCCGATCCGAGCGCGTTCGCCTCGCTGTACGTGATGCCCATGCACCGGATCCCGAGTCCGTACAGGACGTCGACCCGGTCGACCTCGTTCTCGATGGCGGTCGCGGCCTCCAGGGCGGCCACGAACGCGATCCGGCCGCTCGGTTTGGCGTCCCCGACGTCGGCCAGCGTCCGGGCGACGTACACCAGCTCCTGATGGTCGATATCGGAGAAGCGCATCCCGATGTCGAGGACGATGTCATCCCATTTCCAGCCGGCCTTCGAGGTGATGAGCGCGGTCCCGTCCATGAAGTTCTCGAACACGACGTCGATGCCCGAGCGCGCGAGGCCGGCGTAGCCGGTGACCTGACGGCCCTGGCGCGCGTACTCGAAGATCTCCGCGGTGTCCTCGGGGAACACGGCGGTGTGCTCGTGTATCGAGACGACCGGATCGCGGTCCATCAGCGCAGCGACGCGTCGCTCCTCGGTATCGGAGAGCGGCACGACATCCTCCGGCACCCGGCCGATCTCCCTTGCGAGCCTGAAGTCGCGATAGTCGGTACCCGGCTCGAGGTACTGATACGAGCGGTAGCCGGACTTCCGTTTCGCGGTCATGTCGGGGCGCCCGCGAGCCGGGTGAACCGATCGAGCTGCCGCCGGTCGCCGAGCTGCTCGAGGATCGCCCGGCCCTTGGCGAGCTCGTCCGCGTCGTGCGTCACGACCGCTCGCTCGCATCGGGCGCGCGCGGCGTACGGGACCATGCCGCATCGCTCGAAGAGCGCGATGGCCTGCGTGAGCTGCGCCACGTCTCCGAGCGTGATGCCGATCGCCCGGCGGGCCTGCGCTTCTCGCGGGGTGTAGCCGTGCTGCGCGGAGAAGAGCGCGATCGCCGCGGCCGTCTCGAGATCGACGCGGACGCCGGCGTCGCAGCACGCGGACAGGGCCCGTTCGGTCACCATCTCATTGCGGTGGGACTGGCCGAACGGCCCATGGACGACCGCTGCGACCTTCTCGGCATCCAGCCTCGACAGCGCGTCGATGAGCTCGCGCATGCCCGACGTGCCGTCGGGCATCGATGCAACGAGCAGCGCCTCGAATCGCTCGCGGAGCGCCCGGTCGGCGCGCGCGGCCGCGATCTCGATCGCCGGAACGTAGGCGCGCATCGCCGAGTACGACGGCGCGAAGCCCGCATCCTGACCGATCTCCGCGCAGCGCACGGCCTCGGCCAGAGCGGCGTCCCACTGACCGACGAGCGCGAGCACGTACGTGCGGCCATACAGCAATCGGATCGCGAGCCGTGGCACGCGGTCGCTCGGTGCCTCAGCCAGCCCGGCCGCATACCGGGCAAGCGCGTCGTCGAGTCGCCCGACCGTGAACGCGTTCGCGGCAAGCTGGGCATGCGCGTCGACGCGTTCGAACAGATCGATCCGCTCGCCGAGCGCGATGCGCCGCAGGTTGAGGGCGTCGATCGCGACCGTATCGCCGCGACCCTGCGCCCGGGCTTGAAGCCCGTCGAGAGCCAGGCTGACGATGTCGGGCCTTCCCCGACGTTCGGCGATCTCCATTCCTTCGCGCATGCCGCTTTCGGTGGCCGCCGCGTCGGCGGACGTCGAGGACGCCATGGTCAGCCACGGGTCGAAGCCCCTGACGATCAGGAAGCGAGCCCGGACCTCCTCGTCCGTGACGCGGTCCAGCAGGGCGTTGCCCGCGGCACGGAGCTCGCCGATCTCCTCGGCCGTCGAGGTGAGCGACCAACGCGCGCGGGTCTCGAGCAGCTTGGCGATGACCCGAAGCTCCACCTCGGGTGGCCGGCCGAGCTCACGGCACAAGCGCAGGCTCTCCGCGTATGCCGCCGGGTCCTCGGCCTGATGTCCGGGGGACAGCTTGGCGTCGCCGAGGAGCTCGTACAGCTCGGGTTGCGCCGAGAACGGCGCGATCTCGATCGCCGCCCGCAGGTGACGTGATGCCTCGGTCGCCGCGCCGGCCGCCAGGGCCGCCTCCGCGGCGCGGGTCAGCCAATGGACGGCCAGATCGCGGAGCCGATCCCGCTCGTCGTCATCCTTTGCGTGGAACGAGACCGCCTCGCGGTAGTGGTAGGCGATCAGCTCCGCGAACGCTCCCTCGCGCCCGCTGCCGATCGAATCGATCCATGCGGCGGCCGTCGCGTGCAGCCGCGATCGCTCGAGGCGCGTGAGCGTCCCGTACGCGACCTCACGGATGATGATGTGCCGGAAGACGAACCGGCCCGCGGCCGCTCCGGCTGACCGCCCGAACGGCCGCAGCAGATCCAGGTCGACGAGGCGCGAGCACGCGTCCTCGATCTGGCCACGGATGTCCGGATCGAGGGCGACGAGGCCGTCGGCGCGCACGGTGCGACCGAGGACCGCACCGAGCTGCAGCACGCGGCGCTCGACCGGCGACAGGAGATCGAGGCGCGCGAGCACCGTCGCCTGCACCGTGTCGGGGAGCCTCGCGAGGACCGCGGCCGGCGCCGCGGCGTCGGGACCCGCCTCGAGCACCGAGCGCGCGAGCTCGACGGCGAAGAACGGATTGCCCTCGGCCTTCTCGATGATCCGCTGCCGGATCCCGGACGGCACCTGCGGCAGCGCGTAGTCCACGATCGCGCCGATCTCCGGGTCCGCGAGCGGTTCGAGCTCGAGTGCGACATGGTTGCGCTGGCCAACGCCCCAGCTGGCGCGGCGCTCGAGGAGCTCGGGCCGGGTCGTCGCGACGACCAGGATCGGCGTGTCGGCCCGCGCGTGCGTGAGCCGGTCGAGGAGATCGAGGAGGCTGTCGGAGGACCATTGCAGATCCTCGAACACGAGCACCAGCGGCTCGCGGCGCGCGACCGCATCGGCCAGCGCGCGCCACGCCGCGTGCATCGCGTGCCGATCCGGCTGCTCTGCGTCCGCGGCGCCGACGGTGGCGGCGATCTGCGCTCCGACGCGCTCCGCGTCCTCGACCTCGAGCTCGGTGAGCCACGACACGAGGCGCTCGCGGATCTCAGCGGATCGCGCGCTTTCGGGGATCGCACCGAGCCGGAACAGCATCTGCCGCAACGGCCAGTAGGTGAGCCGCCGGCCATACGGCAGGCATTGCGCGATCGCTACCGTCGCATCCGGCACCCGGGCAGGGAGTCGCGCCAGGAACTCCTCGAGCAGGCGGGTCTTCCCCACTCCAGCGGGCCCGATCACCGTCACGAGCGCCGGCTTGCGCTCCACCAATGCGCGGCGTGCGGCGAGCTCGAGCTGCGCGAGCTCGGTGCGTCGGCCGAACAACGGGATCCCGAGCGCGGGCGGCTCCGATCGGCCGAGCAGCGTGTGCACCGCGATCGGCTCGGCCTTGCCCTTGGCCGTGACGGTCGACTGCGGACCGAACGCGAACAGACCGCCGGCTGCGTGCGCGACGCGCTCGGTGACGATGATCGTCCCCGGCGCCGCCTCCGCCTGCAGGCGCGACGCGACGTTGGCCGCGTCGCCCGTGACGATGAAGTCCGTCGCCTGCGGGTCGCGTACGGCGATGACCTCGCCGTTGGCGACGCCGATCCGGATCGGCAGCCGGTCACCGATCCTGGGGTCGGCCGCGACCCGGTCACGCACCTCCAGCGCGAACGACAGCGCGCGGGCGGCATCATCGCCGTGCGCGCTCGGCAGACCGAAGATCGCGAACACCTGGTCGCCGATGAATTTCTCGAGCGTCCCGCCGTGGGCGAGCACCGCCTCGCGCGCGATGGCGATGTAGCGCGTGAGCAGGGCGCGCAGCTCCTCGGGGTCCATGGCCTCGCCACGTGCCGTGGACGCGACGACGTCCGCGACGACGATGGTGACGAGCCGGCGCTCCTCCGCCACGTGCGAAGCCTAGGCCGCGATGTCCATGGTCCCCGGCCTAGCTCCGGAACTCGTTCTCGGCGCCCTTCGGGTACGCGGTCGGATCGGCGGCGAGGGCGATCGCCTGATCGACGGCGTCCTCCGGCGTCGCCGCGAAGTGCAGCGTCGCCGAGCCGGATTCGTCGAGGTGCGTGCCCTGATACGCGATCTCACGGATGCGGTCCGACCAGCCGCCGGTGCCCTCGAGGATGACCGTCGGCTTGTCCTGGTAGGCGATGGTGAGCTCGTTCAGCGTGCCGATGCCGCCGGAGATCATGATCACGGCGTCCGCAGCGCGGACGACGAGCGTGTTGCGCATCCAGCCCATGCCGGTCGTGATCGCGACGTCGACGTACCGGTTCGCGTCGTCCTTCCTGAACCCCGGGAGCATCCCGATGACCAGCCCGTTCGCGCGCTTCGCGCCCCGGCTGGCCGCCTCCATGACCCCCGACAGGCCGCCGGTGATCAGGATCGCTCCCGCGCCGGCGATGTTCGCGCCGACCATCTCGGCCGCGCGCAGGGCCTCGGGCGATGGCCGGTCGTTCGCGTCCTTGTCGCTCTTGCCGATCACCGCGATGAGGTGGGGCCGCGTCATCAGCGCAACCGCCAGAAGTCGCCGGTCAGGCCGAGCTCATCGAACAGCGCCACCGCCTCGTCGAGGGTGTGCCGTCGCCATTCGGGGTCGAGCTTGCGGCTGTACCACGCCCGCGCGAGCCTCCATCCGGTCTCGAGCGACAGGCTCCGCGCATCCGGGAAGCCGCGGGCGTCGCGCCAGCTGCGCGCGTGCTCCTCCGACCGGAAGAGCAGCATCGTCGATCAGGTGAAGATGATGTCCGTCCACCAGTCGCGCGCGGGCAGCGCGAACTGCATCACGACGCCATCGAGCGCGCCGACCGCATCGCCGGCCAGGCGCACCTCGAGCGGGACGCCGCATACGTCCGCGCAGTGACCGAGCACCAGGCCATCGGCGTGCAGCGCGGCCGCGATGCCGAACGCATCCCAGGCACAGAGGGCCGCACAGTCGCGGCCGTCCGCGCGGACCGTGAACTCCGTCGCACCTGCCGCGAACGGGTTGAAGCTCAGGATCTCCGAGGTCCCCGGCCGAAGGATCATCGTGCGGGCGGCGGCGAGCCGCGCGAACGACGCCGCGACCTCGCCCTCCGGCGCGTCGACGCGGGCCGCGACCTCGGCCAGCGGCGGCACGGCACCGCGCTCGCGGATGCACTCCGCGATCGCGATCCGCACGTCACGGTCGAAGGCGACCGGATCCGTCAACGCGGCGCCCTCCAGGTCGCGCGGTCGGCCACGTACTTCTTGAGGCCCGTCAGGCCGTAGTAATCGGCGGTCGTCTCGTAGCGCATCCCCGCCTTCTCCATCACGCGCCATGAGCCGACGTTCTCCGGGAAGCAGATGGCGATGACCCGCTCGAGGCCGATCGGCCCGAACCCGTGGGCCAGGCACGCGATCGCCGCCTCGGTACCGTAGCCGTGGTTCCAGGCGCTCCGCTTGTAGTGATACGCGATCTCGACTTCGGGCCCGGTGCCCTCCACGAGCATGAGGCCGCAATCGCCGATGAGCTCGCCGGTATCGGTGCGCTCGACCGCCCACAGCCCGTGGCCGTGATCGCGCTCCATGGCCATCCGCCGGGCGACGCTCGTGCCCATGGTCTCGAGCGTGGGATCGGGGAACGGCGGCAGGTACTTGCGCACCTCGGGATCGCCGAACACCGCGAGCAGGCCCTCCGCGTCGGAAGGCTCGAACGAGCGGATCACGAGTCGCGGCGTCGGAAGGCGCATCGGCCGAAGACCCTACGCTCTTGCCGTGGCCGACGTCGTTCCGTTCCACGGGCTCCGCTTCGATGAATCGAAGGCCGGCCCGCTCGCCGATCTCATCTCCCCGCCGTATGACGTGATCTCGGACGCGCAGCGCGAGGCGCTGTACGCGCGCAGCCCGTACAACGTCGTGCGGCTCGAGGAGGGTCGCGAGGACGCCACCGACACGGCGGCGCACAACAAGTACACCCGCGCGAAGGCGGCGCTCGAGGAATGGATCGGCAACGGCGTGCTCAAGGTCGACACCTCACCCGCGTTCTACCTGTACGACCACTACTTCGCCGTCGGCAGGCAGCGGGTCCGGCGACGCGGATTCCTCGGCGCCCTTCGGCTGTATCAGGAGGGGCGCGGGGTCGTACGACCACACGAGCGGACCTTCCCGAAAGCGAAGACCGACCGGCTGAAGCTCCTCCGCGCGACGCGCACGAACACGAGTCCCGTGTTCGGGCTGTTCGCCGACGACAAGGGCGCCGTCGCATCCGCGCTCGAAGCGTGGATGGTGCGCGGACCGGCGCGGCTAGTGGCCGACGCGCGCGTCGGTGACGAGCGGCACATGGTCTGGGCGCTCGAAGACCGGCCCGTCGCGGAGAAGCTGACGGCCGCGCTCAAGGATCAGCGCGTGTACATCGCCGACGGCCACCACCGCTACGAGACCGGGCTTGCGTACCTGAAGGAGGAGATCGACGCGGCGAAGATCGACTTCGACGAGGACAGCACCCACTTCACGCTCGCGTATCTCTGCGCGCTCGACGACCCCGGCCTGCGGATCTTCGGCACCCATCGTGTGATCCGGGGCGCGGATGCCGCCATCGACGAGATCGTCCCGCGCAACTTCGCGACCGCCGTCATCGACCGCGGCGCGCTCGGGGACACCCACCCGGGCATCGTGCTCGTGCGCGACGGTACGTTCACCGCGCTCACGCCGAAGCCGGGGCTCGATCTCTCGGCGATGCCCGAGAGCTGGCGCACGCTGCCGGTCGCGCAGGCCGAGGAGCTGTTGATCGAGCCGGCGCGCAAGCTCGGCGGCGAGATCACCTACGAGCACGACGTCGAGAACGCGATCGACGCCGCGCGCGATGGTGCGACCACGGTGCTGCTGCGCGCGGTCGACGCGGCGACGCTCAAGAAGGTCGCCGACTCCTGGGAGCGCCTGCCGCAGAAGACGACGTACTTCTATCCCAAGGTACCGGCGGGACTGGTGCTGCGACCGCTGGGCGACTAGTCCAGTTCGAACACTGCGCTCGGCGGCGGCAGCGGCCGATGGGGACCGCCGGCTCGCGCCGCGCGCATTGCGCGACGAGCTTGGTCCCGTTTGGCGTCATCGAGCCACGGCCAGATCATCCCGAGAACATGTTCGCCGCCAGGTGTGCCGCTGAGCGACCACACGTACTGCGGGAGCCGACTCCACGGATTCTTGAGTGTGTACGGCCCTCGGATCGAGCCGGCGCCTCCCACCGCGGCCTGAAATTTCGGGAGCACCGGAGGCACTCGGCCATTGACCGCCGCCTGAGGTATGCCGATATGGAGCCTTCGGTAGTCGGGGCCGTTGCTTCTGTCGAAAGCGGCTGAGCTTGTGCCGTCGCCGCCGAAAAAGCCTGCAGCCCATGCCAGCTCGTTGTCGCGGTCCATGTCCGGATCGGCACCGAGCGAGACGACTCGACGAACCGTTTCCGCTGCAGACTCGATCGCGCTGCGCTTTGGCTCGGTAATCCACGGGCCGAGTCGGGACACCACCGCGCTCACATCCGCGTGCCTGGAGGCACGCCAGTAGTAGAGGTATCCGCGCCGTGGACCAGTGATGCTGCCGAGCCCACTGCAGGCAGAGCGCAGTCGAAGCAGAACTGGCGGTGGGCAGTCGCCGCCCTGGGTCGCCTCGAGTTCCATCCGCCAGGCGCGGCGCTGTCGACGCAGAACGACCGATCCTTCAGCGTCGAAGAATCCCGCAGCCCAGGCGCGCTCCGTGGTGCTCACACCACGGATATCGGCAGGACCTTGCCACAGCTTGCGGGGAGGGCGGGATTCGAACCCGCGAGGCCCCTTTCGGGACCTGGAGCATTAGCACTGCTCTGCACTCGACCTGGCTATGCGACCTCCCCGGATGTGCCAACACCGCGGGATGAGTGAAGTCTACCCGGGGAGGTCGGGGCGGACTACCGCGACGCGGGCTCGTCGACGCTCTCTTCGCGCCGGCCCCTCTTGCTCGATCTCGCCGGCCTTCTTCTGCACGTCGCCCTTCAGCTGATCGACCTTGCCGCCCCACTCGGTCGAGCGATCGCCGACCACCTTCCCGAACTCCTCCTTCACCATGCCTTCGGCCTTCTGCATCTCGCCTTTGACCTGATCGTCCATGTCGCACCTCCGCGGACGGTCGAAGCACACCGCGTGCCGCCGTAGCATCCGAGGATGAGCGACGACCGCATCCTCGCGATCGACATCGGGGCCGGCACCATGGACACGCTGGTCTTCGACCCCGCGCAGCCGATGGAGAACGCCGTGCAGCTCGTGCTGCCGTCGGCGACCAGCCTCGCGGCACGGAAGATCGCGGCGATCCGCGAGCAACGGAAGCCGGTGTTCCTCCACGGCAATCTCATGGGGGGCTACCACACGACGAACGCGGTGTGGGCGCATCTCCAGGCCGGGCTCGCGGTCTACGCGACGGAGCTCGCGGCGCGCACCGTGCACGACGACCTCGACCTCCTGCGGGCCCGCGGCATCGTCGTCACGGAGGATCCGCCGAAGGATGCGGTGCGCGTCGAGCTCCGCGACGTTGATCTCCCGCGGCTCGAGCGCACGCTCGCCGAGTACGGCGTGACCCTCCCCGCGACGATCGCGGTCGCGGCGCAGGATCACGGCTTCTCCCCGAAGTCGAGCAACCGGCTCTTCCGGTTCGAGCACTGGCGCCGCTTCCTCACCCCGGGGTCGACCCTCGCCGACCACGTCTGGCGCACGCCGCCCGACTACCTGACCCGGCTGCTCGCGATCCAGCGCGACGTACCCGGCGCGATCGTCGCGGACACCGGCCCGGTCGCGGTCCTCGGCGCGCTCGAGGACGAACGCGTCGCGGAACGCGCGCGCGCCGGTGCCTGCATCGTGAATGTCGGCAACCAGCACGTGCTCGGCCTTCTCGTCCGCGGCGAGACGCTGCTCGGTGTCGTCGAGCACCACACCGAAGCGGTCGACACCGCGAAGCTCGAGCGCCTGGTGGCGCGCCTGCTCGCAGGGACGATCACGCACGACGAGGTCTTCGCCGACGACGGCCACGGCGCGCTCGTCCTCGATGCGTATCGCGCGCACCGGCCGTTCGAGTTCGTCGCGATCACCGGACCGAATCGCCGCCTGGCGAAGGCCCTCGGCTGGTACGAAGCGGCGCCGCACGGCGCGATGATGCTGAGCGGCTGCTTCGGTCTCGTGCGCGGAATCGGGCGGCTGCGCGAGCGCGAGGCCGGCGCCGCCGGCTAGCGTCCGGCGATCGTGCCGGCGATGCTCTCGAGGTGCGTCCGCGCGTGCCCGGTCGCGAGCCGGCCGGCCACCCACACCGCGTCGCGCTGACGGTCCTCGAACACGAACGCGGCCCGTGACAGCGCCGCGTCGTCCATCGCGCCGAGGGCCGTCGCGATCCGAGCGACGCTCGAGCGCGCGAGCGCGAGCACGTCGTCGCGAGCGGGCGACGGATGCGCCTCGGCGACGGCGGCGTTGAGCGCGTGCGTCTGGCCCCAGTTGAACAGGTGGGGACCGTGGCCTTGCTGGGCCTCCTCGACGAACTCGGCCTGCCGCTGGAAGCCGCGGGCGATGTGGAAGGCGACCAGTCCCACGGGCCACCGCTCGGCAGCGGACTCGCGCCGCCAGTCGGCAGCGCCGATCTCGCCGACGACCGCCTCGAGCTCGGCGAGCGTCGCTCGCAGGGCGGCGATCGCGGCGGCCGCTCGTTCGGACACCCGATGAGCCTAGAGCGAGAACGGGCCCTGCCTCGCGGCAGGGCCCGTCGATCGTCCGAAAGGTGCCGGACGGCTACGCGAGGAACTTGCGGATGAACGGGTCGGCGAAGTAGACGAGGAACGCCACGGACGCGATCCACATCCAGAGCGAGACGTCCTTGCTCTTGCCGCTGACGAGCTTGAGGAATGTGTAGGCGAGGAACCCGGCACCGATGCCGTTCGTGATGGAGTACGTGAGCGGCATCACGAAGACGGTGAGCAGCACGGCGAAGCCGGTCGCGAAGTCGATCTCGCCGGTCTTGTTGAGGTCGAGCATCGGCTTGAACATGAACCAGCCGACGAGCATCAGGGCCGCCGAGGTCGCCTGCGGCGGGACGATGCCCGCGATCGGGGCGAGGAAGATCGCGAGCAGGAACAAGATCGCGGTCACGAGGCTCGCGAGGCCGGTGCGCGCGCCTTCCGCAACGCCGGCGCCCGACTCGATGTACGTGGTGTTGCTCGAGGTGCCGAAGATGCCGCCGAAGAGGGCGCCGAGGGAGTCGACCCAGAAGATCCGGTTCGACCGCGGGATCCTGCCGTCCTTGCCGAGCCAGCCGCCCTCCGCGGCGACGGAGGTCACCGTACCGACGGTGTCGAAGAAGTCCGAGAGCATCAGCGAGAAGATCGTGAGCACGGCGGTGATGACGCCGAGCTTCGCGAACACGCTGAAGGTGAGCCCTTGCCCGATCGTCGAGAAGTCAGGGGTATCGAGCAGGTTCGCGGGCATGACCGCGACACCGGGGAGTGCCTTGTACTCGGCGCCGCCGGTCGCCGCGTTGACCAGGACGCCGACGATGGTCGCGCCGATGATCCCGAGGAGCAGCGTGCCCTTGACCCCGCGTGCGTAGAGGGCGCTCGTGATGATGAGACCCGCGATCGTGACGACGATCGTGCCGGAGTTGAAGTTTCCGAGCGCCACGGGGTCCGACGGGTTGCCGGTGCCGATCGCGAAGCCACCGTTGAACACGCCGATCGCGAAGATGAACGCGCCGATGCCCGCGCCGATGGCGAGCTTCAGCTGGTAGGGGACGGCATCCATCAGGGCTTTCCGGACGCCGAGCGCCATCGCGACGCAGATGGCCGCGCCTTCGAGCGTGACGACGCCCATCGCGGCCTGCCAAGTGAGACCCGCGCCCTTCACCAGTCCGAATGCGACGACGGCGTTGATGCCGAGCCCCGCCGCGCCGGTGTACGGGTAGTTCGCCCAGAGGGCCATGCCGCCCGTGAAGAGTGCTGCCATGAGCGCCGTCGCCGCGACGACGGCCGGGAACGGGACGCCCGCGTTCGACAGGATGACCGCGTTGACCACGAGGATGTAGGACATGACCAGGAAGTTGGTCAGTCCGCCGCGTACTTCGGTGCCGATCGTGGAGCCGGCCTCGGTCACCTTGAAGTAGCGATCGAGCATGTTCCGCTGCGCTGGGACCGCTGCGCTACCTGCTGCCAATTGGTTCCCTCCTCTATCCAGTGCCACACCGGCAACCGAAAGAGGCGTCAAACGAGGTCCCCTCCTGTGACCTCGGCGCGGATGCTAATGCGTGGACGTCCGGCTGCGGAGGGGGTGGGATTCGGACCCACGGAGGCCCAAAAGGACCTCAGCGGTTTTCAAGACCGCCGCATTCGACCGCTCTGCCACCCCTCCGGATGGAGAATCGCCAATAAACATAGGGGCTTCCGCGACTTCGGAGATAGCGCGGCGAATGCTTCGATGCCAGCGCTGACACCAACACCGGTGCCATCTCATGCATCGCGGTGCAATTCGACCGGCGCGCCGACCGCCTCGTAGACGTAAGGGCTTCCCGCACTATGGGCGGAGCCACAGGCTCGCGTGCGCAGGCTGCATCGTGTCGCCGACGGCAGCGAGGAGCTCTCCTCGCACCGCGTCGAGATTGACCTCGTCACGCAGGCTGACGTTGAACGCGTCGAGGATCCGCTCGGCGTCGTACTTCGCGCGATAGAAGCGCTGGTCGACCGCGGACTGGACGCGCCGCCGGACCGGCTGGAACAGCGCGACGACCGCCAGCGTCGAGATCGCGACAGCGATGCTGTTCCCCGCGGTGAACGGCGCGAGGAGCGACTCGAACACCGCGACGGCGCCGACGTACGCCGCCACCAGGACCGCGGACACCGCCCCGTACACGAGCGTGCGCCGGATGAGGACGTCGATGTCATATAGGCGGTAGCGGAAAATGGCGACGCCGGCAGCCAGGGGGATGGCGGTGATCAAGAGCACGTCGATGACCTGGAAGGGTTTGTAGTCAAAGTTGCTGTCGAGGAAGACCCCGACCGCGTACAGCCCGCTCGCGTAGGCGATCCACTTCATCTGGAGTTGCTCCACGCCGCGAGACCGCCGGAACCGACGGACGAGCGCCGCGATGCACAGGATCACCGCGACGAACAACAGTGTGAAGAGCGGCAGTAGTACTGCGTCGATCGCGACCTGCCCGGGGAACGGCGAAACAGGATTCCGCACGGATGGCAGCCCAGGGAATGGGCCGGGTAGGAGCGCGACCGTGCCCGTGAAGATGCTGAGCGCGAAAGCCGCGTACCACGCGACGGGCCGCCAGCGCGGTGACGGGAGCCTGCCGTCGGGGAAGACGAGAAACAGGAATGTCGGGATCAGACCGGTCGTCGGGAGCCAGAGCCAGGAGCCGAGCCACGCGGCCCACTCGCCGCCCGGCAGGCCCGGGTGCACGAAGATCGAGTAGGCGCTGTGCATCTGCGCCAGCTCGTAGCTGCCGGCGCAGGCACCCGAGACCAGGAAGATCCGACCAACGGCGTTCCGCGGCTGCCGGTACGCGATCGCCAACCCGAGCGCACCTTCGATGAGCGCGACGATCGTGGTCGCGCCACGGAACCCGTGGACCTCGGGCAGCGGTACCGACGCCGAAAGCGCGAGCAGCGCCAGGGCACCGACGCTTGACCCGAGGCGAGGACGAACAGGGCGATCGCGGAGGTACGGGAGGTGGTGGTCATACCGCGCCGAGCCACGGCGCCGCGCGCGCCCGTCGCGCCGAGCAGATCCGACCGCACCCTACGCATTCTGACCACTACCCATCCCAGGAACGTTACGGTCCTTATCCGGGCTGGCTCGCATGATCCGGGCTGGCTCGCATGCGTGGCGAGCCTCGTCGGCGAAACGGATGTGATCCGCCAGGTCGGGCGCGAACCGGATGCGCGTCCCGTCGATTCCGGCCAGGCGCCCGAGCAGGCGCGGCCGCTCCGGCTCCAGCACCGCGTCGCACGGGCGACCCCAGGCCACCGGCGTCGGATACGAGTCTGATCTCCGTCGGACCGCGGCTCGGCCGGTAGGCTGGATCGGAGCACGACCGAGCGTAGAGGGATGGGTGACAGGCAACGTGGCATCGACCGTCGGTTCACGCGCCCTGCCGGCGAAAGTGATCGCGCTCAGCGCCGCGATCCTGATCGCCGCGGGCTGCGCCGGGCCCGCGGGCGGCACCAGGGATCCGCTCGCCGGAACCTATTTCGGTAGCGGCAGCGGCGCAGGCCTCGAGCAAGTCCAGGCCCTCGCGAAGCGGTTCAGCGCGCTTCACCACGGCGTCGAGTTCAAGCTCGACGACGCCGGATCCGAGACGGGGTTCGCGCTCGTGAGCCAGGCCCGGATCGACTTCGGCTACATGAGCCGTGACCTCACCGCGGCGGAGACCGGGAAGGTCGTGCTCACACCGCTGACCGGTGCCGGGACCGCGGTCGCGGTGAATGCCGCGAACCCCGTAACTGGGCTGACCAAGACCCAGGTCCGCGACATCTTCGCCGGCAAGATCACCGATTGGGGCGCGGTCGGCGGGCTTGCCGGCCACCAGATCCGGGTCGTCGTCCGCGAGCCGGAGAGCTCCGCTCGCTCGACCTTCGAAGCATACTTCTTCGACGGCGCGAAACCCGTCTATCCGCGCGCGGTCAATGTCATGGAGTCGAAGGAGGCGTACACCCAGATCCACAACCTGAAAGACAGCATCGCGATGGTCACGTTGCAGACCAGCACGCAGAACGACCCGACGATGCATCTGCTCGCGCTCGACGGTGTCAGTGCGACGACCGCCAACGTCGAGAACGGCACCTACCCGATCCGCCGTCCGGTGTTCTTCTTCGTCAACGCTGACCCGACCAAGGTGAAGCCGGCGGTGAAGGCGTTCGTCGAGTTCATCAAGAGCGCCGAGGGTGCGCGGATCCTCGCGGCCTTCTAGGCAGGGTGGCCGGCGGGTCTACGCCCGCCGTCGCGCGACGCGTTCCGCGACCTGATCCACGACATGGGCGCTGTCCTCGACGGCACCCCAGATGATCCCCGACTTCCGCCGGCGCATCCAGGTCCACCCGAGGAACCACAGACCCTCGACCCGGGCCCGCCCCTCGTCATGCACCGGCGCGCCGCCGTCGACCGCACCTCCGACCCGCAGCCAGGAGAGATCGGCCCTGAAGCCGGTGGTGAAGATCGACGTCCCGATACCGCGATCGGCGGGGTCGAGCTCTGACAGCGCCCCGAATGCGTCGGGGTCGCATGCGACGTCGGCCGGGTCCGGCTCGGACGGCGGGGCAGCGATCCCCTGCCGGGCGATGTGTTCGTCGACCTGCGCGCGGATCCGCGCGGAGAACGCATCGGCCGACCGGGCGTGTTCGGCAAGGTCTTGCGCGAAACGGAGCTTCGTGCCGTCGGCACCGTCCAGATGCCCGAGCAGCGTCACGCCGCGCGCGGCCAGCGACTGGAGGCTGACGGTCCGCCCGCGGGGACCCACGCCGGAGATCTGCGGTTGGGCCGCCCGCATCACCTGCCGATCCGGGAGATCCTGCGGCCGCTCGTCGAACCAGCCGGCCTCGGCGAGCCACACGAGCGTGTCTCGGCCGCGCACCCGACGCGGCACCCGGCCGACCGTCCCGGTCGCGAGGTACACGGTCCGGCCGGCGTCGAGCAGATCCTCGGCGATCTGGCAGCCGGACTGGGCGCTGCCCACCACCAGCACCGCGCCGGGGGCAAGCTGATCGGCGTTGCGGTACTCCCCGGTCGTGAGCCGCGCGATCCGGGGGTCGATGGCCGCCGCCAGCGCCGGCACCTTCGGCGCGTTCACCACGCCGGACGCGACGATCACGCTGCGCGCGCGCAGCGGTGCCCCGCCCGCGACGGAGATCACGAACCCGCGGTCGTCGCGCTCGACGGCCGTGACCGCGGTGCGCGTGCGCACCGGCAGCCGCTGTTCGCGCGCGTATCGCTCGAGGCGGGCCACCCAGGCATCGCGATGCTCGAACGCGTCGGGATCCGACCGGTCCGGCGCGGCGCCGGGCAGCCGGTTCATCCGGTTCGGCGTATTGAGAGTGAACGAGTCCCAGCGCTGCGACCGCCAGCTCTCGCCCACCTCGCCGCGTTCGAGCACGACGTGGTCGAGCCCTGCCTCGCGCAGCCGGTGGCTCGCCGAGAGTCCGGCGTGTCCTGCGCCGATGACCGCCGCGTCGAGCATCCCGCGGATGCTACCGACCGCTGCGGACCGGCTCGGGGCGTGGCGGCCGCGGTCCGCGCCGGCGGTCGGTCCAGGCCCGCGTGGTAGGATCGTTGCTGAGACAACTACCCGAGGAGACCATCGTGCCAGCCGTCACCGTCCCCGATCCACTCGTCCTCCCCGCCGTCGAGGCGGCGCCGGGCGCGCGGTTCCGCCGCGTCGAGCGCGTCGTGAACGCGATCCAGACCTACGAGGGCGAGGGCTTCCCGGTGCGCCGGCCGTTCCCCGGTCTCGAGCGCACGGTCGCCGACCCGTTCATCTTGCTCGACCAGATGGGCGAGGTGCAGTACGGCGTCGGCGAGGCGAAGGGCGCTCCCGATCACCCGCATCGCGGTTTCGAGACCGTCACCTACATGATCGACGGGGAGTTCGTGCATCGCGATTCCACCGGCGGCGGTGGCGTCATCGCGAACGGCGACACCCAGTGGATGACCGCGGGCGCGGGGATCGTCCATTCCGAGATGCCGCCCGAGAAGCTCGTCCGAACGGGCGGCCTGTTCCACGGCGTGCAGCTCTGGGTCAACCTGCCCGCGGCGCAGAAGTGGTCGCCGCCGCGCTACCAGGACATCGCAGCGAGGTCGGTCACGCTCGTCCGGTCGCACGACGGCGGCGCGCTCGTGCGCGTCATCGCGGGCGATCTCGCCGGCCACGCGGGTCCCGGCGTCACGCAGACCCCGATCACGTACGCGCACGTCACGCTCATGCCCGGCTCGCGGCTCGAGCTGCCGTGGCGGCCCGACTTCAACGGTCTCGTGTACGCGCTCGGCGGGTTCGGCACCGTCGGCACCGAGAGCGTGTCGCTCGCATCGGGTCAGCTCGCCGTGCTCGGGTCCGGCGACGCGATCCGCGTCGAAGGCAGCCCCACACAGGACAGCCGCAGCGGCGCGTTCGACGTGCTCCTCCTGGGCGGCCGTCCGATCGGCGAGCCTGTGGTGCAGTACGGACCGTTCGTCATGAACTCCCGCGAGGAGATCCTCCAGGCCATCGCCGACTACCAGGCCGGCCGGATGGGTTCGATCCCCGCGACGCACGTCGGGGCGGGACCGAAGGACTGAGGGTCAGGCGGTCGGCGCTTTGATGTCGCCCTTCGGCTCGAACTTCGCGCTCGCGGTGTACGACGTGCGGTTCGGGACCTCATCCACCTTCGTGATCCGGTAGAACACCGGGGCGCCCGATTGACGGGTGAGCCTGATGAGGGATCCGAGCTTGACCGGACCGGCGTTCACGATCTTGTTGGACAGCGGACCGCCGCTCAGTCGGATCACGGTCTCGATCGGCATCAGGAGGCAATGCTAAGGGCCGGGCCCCCGAAGGAGCCCGGCCCTTTTGCGATCGCGTTCGCGACTAGTACCGGCTAGCCGGTCGACGCGTCTCGAAGCAGCTGCTGCAGTAGACGGGCTTGTCGCCACGCGGCTGGAACGGCACGCGAGCTTCCTTGCCGCAGGACGAGCAGGTCGCGGTGAAGAACTCACGCTCTCCGCCGTAGCCGCCACGCGAGGCTCCGCCGTAGCTGGAGCCACCGCCACCGCCGGACGCCTTGCGCGCCGCGCGGCAGTCGCTGCACCGGCCTGGCTGATTCATCAGACCGCGCTGCTGGTAGAACTCCTGCTCCCCTGCGGTGAACACGAACGGGTTCCCGCAGTCCTTACAGGTGAGGGTGATGTCGCTGAAGCTCATTTGGCTTCTCCTTTGTTTTCTGGTCCGGACCCGAATCGCACCACCTCGGGCCGAAAGGAGAAGTCCCTCGAATCCTTGGATCGATCGTCGTGCCGTGACCGGTTGTGCGCTAAGTCTAGCACCCGGGCGGTCCGGCGCGGTTGTTGCAACCGCTCAGGCCGCATTGGCCGCTTCCCGCCCGATCCGCCGCGGTCCCTTCCGGCTCATGGGCGTCGCCCTGTTCGCGAACGGGCTCCTCGGCCTGGCCCTGGTGGGCGTCGCGCTGGGCGCGCTCGGACCGCTCCTGACGCGGGCGAGCGTGGCGGCCGACTCCGCCGGCGACTCCCTGGCCGCGGCCGCGCAGGCCCTCGACCGGACGTCGACCGCGTTCGACGGCTTCAGCAAGAGCCTGGCTGACGCCCAGACATCCTCCGCCCACGCGTCGCAGCTCCTGAACGACGCCTCCGCCACGAGCGCCCAGCTGGCCGACGGGATGTCGATCAGCTTCCTCGGCGCGCAGCCGTTCCTCCCGATCGCGCAGAACTTCCGCCGCAACACGGACGAGCTGCGCGGCGTGTCGGCCGACCTTTCGACGCTGAGCGAGGCGATCGGACACAACTCGCGCGATGTCGTCACGGTCCGTGACTCGATCCGCGTGCTCCGGGACCGGGTGCAGCGGCTGGCGACCGACGCGGCGGCCACGCCCGATGGCCGCAGGGTCGGGCCGGAGCTGTCGGTGCTGGCGTACGGGCTGACCCTTTGGCTCGGCGTCCTCGCGCTCCTGTCGCTCGCCGCCGGCCTCATCCTGCTGCGCGCCTAGACCCTGCACCCGCGGCGACACCCGCTCGCCTGCCTGGGCGTACTACCCTCACCCGTCCGTGCTGTGTGCTTCCTGCGGCTATGGCAATCCGCCCGGCATGCGCTTCTGCGGCCAGTGCGGGATCGAGCTCGCACCGGGCTGCCCGCGCTGCGGCGCGGAGATGCCGGGCAGCTTCGTGTTCTGCGGACGCTGCGGCGCGCGTCTCGGTGCGGAGCCTGAGGAGCGCGCCGGCGACACCCGCCAGATCACCGTCCTGTTCGCCGACATCTCGGGCTTCACCGCGCTCGCCGAACGGCTCGGCCCGGAGGAGCTCCACGAGAGCATGCGGACGGTGTGGGACCTCATTGCCGCGGACATCCGCGCGAACGGCGGGCTGATCGAGAAGTACATCGGCGACGCCGTGGTCGCGGCGTTCGGCGCGGTCGGTGAGGCCACGAACGACCATCCCGAGCAAGCGCAGCGCGCGGCCCTCGCGGTCCTCGCCGCGCTCGAGCGCGCGAACGGACGCATCGTGCAGCGCACCCAGCGACGCCTCGCGCTGCGGGTCGGGGTCAACACGGGCATCGCGGTGACGGGCGCGATCGGCGATCGCGAGAGCGAGTTCGGCGTGCTCGGCGACGCGGTGAACGTCGCCGCGCGGCTCGAGCAGGCCGCCGAGCCGGGCGAGATCCTCGTCGGCGACGCGACGTACCGCCGCACCCCCGGCCTGTTCGCGTACGAGCCGCATCCGCCGGTCGTCGCACGCGGCAAGACGACGCCGGTGGTCGCGTGGCGGCTGGTCGGCGTCGCCGCTGAAGAAGCGGGACCGCGGCTGCGCACGGCGCTGGTCGGCCGCGACGACGAGATGGGCACCCTGCTCGGTGCGCTCGGGGATGCGCTCTCCGGCCGCGGCCGGCTCGTCTCGATCGTCGGCGAGCCTGGACTCGGCAAGTCACGGCTCATCGACGAGCTCATCACCGATCCCCGCGTCCGGGGAGCCCGCGTCGGCCGGGTTCGATCCACGCCGTACGACCAGCATCGCTCGTACGGCGCGATCGGCGACATGCTGCGCCGGGTCATCGGCATCCAGCGCACGGCATCGGCGGATCACGCCCTCCATCTCATCACCGAAACGCAGCCCGACATCGAGCCGGGCACGCGGGCGCTCATCCTGTCGGCGCTCGGGTACGGCGTGGATCTGCCCGCGATGTCGGGCGAGACGAAGCGGCGCCTCCTCGGCCGCGGGTTCGCGGCCCTGCTGTCCCGCGTCGCCTCGTCGCAGGGCCTGGTGATCGCGATCGACGACCTGCAGTGGATCGACCCGTCGTCCCTTGCCTCGCTCGTCGGCTTCGCGGCCGGCCTCGGCTCATCGCGCGCGCTCGCCGTCGTCGCGTACCGCCCCGAGTTCACGGCCCCGTGGGCGACGACGCGCGAGCACCTCCAGCTCCGGCTTCGTCCGCTCGACGAGACCGCGACGGAGACCCTCGTCCGCACGCTCGTTCCGACCGGCGGCGTGGACCGCGAGATCGCGGCGCGCGCGCAGGGGAACCCCGCGTACGCCGAAGAGGCCATTCGCCTGCTCGCGGCGAGCGGCGTCATCGTCGAGCGAGAGGGCACCAGCCCGCTCGTCGATCTGTCGGAGCGCCCGGCCCTTCCGGACTCGCTCCAGCAGCTGCTCCTCCGGCGGGTCGATGCGGTCGCCACGCCGGACCGGCGGGTCCTGCACGCCGCATCCGTTGCCGGCCGGACGTTCGACGCGGCCCTGCTCCGCTCCATCTGGGGCGCCGAGGTCGACGTCGACGGCGCGCTCGAGCGGCTCGCCGCGGCCGCGATCGTCGAGGCGGAGGGCGGGCTCCAGCGCTTCACCCAGACCGGCCTGCGTGAGGTCGTCTACGGCGCGATGCTCGCGCGCCACCGCGAGGAGCTGCACGGCCGGGTCGGCGTCGCGATCGAATCCGGCCGGCCCGAGGTCGCGGTGCAGCAGCCCGCGCTCCTCGCGATGCACTTCGCGGCATCGACGCACACGATGCGCGCGATCGATTACGCGTTCCGCGCGGCCGAGCGCGCGTCGTCGCTCTACGACCTCGAGAGCGCGCTCCACCACTACCGGCTCGCGGCCTCGCTCGCGCTCCGGCTGCCCGACGGCACGATGGAGCGCGCGCGAGCGCTCCTTGCGGCATCCGACGCCGCCGCGGGGATCGGCGCGCGCGTGGATGCGCTCCTCGCGGCCGAGGAGGCGCTCGCGACGGGCCTCGCCGAGACCGACCTACGGGCGGCGCTGCGCCGCCGCGCCGGACGGCTCGCCGCGCGCGCGGGGATGGTCGAGCGCGCCGCGGAGCACCTTGCCGACGCCGAGCGCCTCACGCCGTCGTTCGGCAGCGAGCGCGCCGAGCTCACGCTCGCGAAGGCCGCGCTCGCGCGGGCGGACGACCGCCCGTCGGAGGCGCTCACGATCGCGCGCATCGCGGTCCGCGAGGCGCAGAGCGCCGGCGATGGCGTGCGCGAGCTCGAGGCCGAGGCCGCGGTCGTCGCCTGCGCGACCGACTGCGGGCTGCCGGAAGAGGCTCACCGCTCGCTGGTCCGCTGCGCCGAGCTCGCGACGCGGCTCGGCGACCTCTCGGCGCTGTCGCGGACCCTCGCGGCGCAGGCCGTCGCGGCGCTCGACCGCGGCGACGCGCACGAGGCCGAGCCGCTCGCCCTCGAGCTGCTCGCGACCTCGGCCCGGGTCGGCGACATCGGTGGCCAGGCCCGCGCGCTCCGCGCCTTGGCGAAGGCGCAGGAGCTCCTGGGCCGCGAGGACGAATCGCACCGCGCGCTGCAACGCGCGCTCGCGCTGGCCGACCCCAACATCCCCGACGCGCCGGCCGAAGCGGACGCCGCGCGCACGCTGCTCGCGCTCGGCCGCTTCGCGCTCCGCCAGCCCGACCTCGGGCTCGCCGCGACGACCCTCGAGGAGGCTCGCGTCGTCGCGCCCCGCTCGGGCGACGAGGTCCACCTGGCCGCGCTCATCTCCGCGGAGCTCGCACGGGTCGCGGTCGCGCGCGGCGCGGTCGAGGAGGCGCGGCAGCACGCCCAGGCGGCGACCGCGGCCCAGCGCGCGCATCGGTGCCGCCGCTGCGCGGCGGAGATCGGGCCGGCGCTCGTCGAGGCGGCGCTCGCGGGCAACGACCTTGCCGCGGCCGACGCGGCGCGCGCGCTCTCGCTCGAGGCTGCGTACCGGCTGAACCTGCCGATCGCGATCGCCGGGATGCGCCTCGCCGGAGGGCGGCTCCTCGCTGCGCGCGGGGACCTGGCCGGCGCGGCCGTGGATTACCGCGCCGCGCTGGATACGTTCGAGAAGCTCGGGCCGCGCCACATGGTCGCCGAGACCCGCGCCGCCATGGTCGGCACGGATGCCGCCGCGCGGCCGGAGTCGGCCTAGCCAAGAAGTCGGGGCAATCGCCGACACGTCCTGCTCAGAGACTCCCTTTCGGGGCGACCCACTCCACGCGTTGCCCCGTTACAGCCGCGATGACGTCATAGTCGCCGTCGTAATGCAAGACGATGAGTTGCGAACGTTCCGCCGCCGCCGCGATGAGCAGATCAGGCAGGCTCACTGCCCGGTGGTGTCCCCGCCGCGCGAGCTGCGAGATGACGTCTTCGGCTCTCAAGAGGTCGCGCTCGGACATCGCGATCCGTGGGAAGGCCGCAGCACGTTCTGCGCGGGTCGCGGCTAGGTCGCGCTCGCTCCTGGCGCTGTACAGCACCTCCAGCTCGAGGACGCCGCAAGTCGCGACCTCTCCATCCATGATCAACGGACCGAGCCTGGCAGCCACGTCCGGACTCTTCATGTGGACGAGAGCGCTCTTGTCGGCGACAAAGGTCGGCATCAGCGCCAGGCCTTCTCCGTGACCGAACGCTTGTCCAGATCAAGCCCGTCCATCTTCCTCAAACGCTCGACGCTGCGGGCGCGCGCGGCGCGTACGAGTACCTCGTCGAACGAGCGGTCGACGGTCTCTCGGAGCGTGACGGTCCCGAGGAGCTCCCTCACCTGCGCAAGCTTCTCCTCATCGATAACGAGCGTTGTCACTCGCGTGCCAGCCCGCGCTCCATCTGGTTCCGGATCACTTGGACGTAGCGTGCCAATCGGTGCCGAGCGATCGTGTAACTGGACCCATACGCCCCGCTCGTTACACACGCGGAATCGCGTCGGATATCTCCGAGCGATCTCGAACCACACAAACTGATCAGTCGGATCTCCATTGACCAACGCGGCCAAGCTTCGGCCAGCCGCGGCCTTGGAGCGGTATTCCGTTCCGGTCTCGGTGTCGAGAATGCGATGGCTGGCGTTCGGCATGTCTGGAGTCCTCCTCGGGAGTGCGAATAGCGAGCTTCTGACGCGCTATGCAGGTATATACCTGACTACGTTCCTGCGTCAATAGCCTGCTGTACAGCCGGAATCGCTCCGACCTCGATTCCGCCCGACCATGAGTGGTCGCCGGCAGGTGGATCGCCAGTCGCTCAGCTGAGCGCGGCCTCGATGGCGACGGCGAGCTCATCCTGCGCGGCATTGATGACCGTGAGCCGCTGAATCACGGTCTCGTCCCGGCCATGGAGCAACTCGAGTCGATGGAGCAGCTGTAGGCCCCGACCTTTCATGAAGCTGACGATCGCACGGGACGCGCCGCGCCCGAGCGGCCGGACGGAGTCGTAGCCGCCGACGAACCGGGCCGCGCGTGCCGCGTCGTAGGAGATCGCGTCGGGAGATCGTCGCGCGTTACGCCACAGCGCCGAGCCGATATCGGCCAGCAGGTAGTCGGCATAGGCGATCGCGTAGTCCACGAGATGGAACGTGCCGCTCGCCGTTCTGACGACGTTGCTCTGAGTCGCATCGCCGTGGATGACGCCGCGCGTGGTCGATCGCAGATCGAGATCCGCCAGCTCGTGCACGAACGCCGTACGGATCGCCTGGGCGTCGGGATGAGCCGGCTCGCATGACGCGAACGGCTGCGCGCCCGGGCGTTGTGGCCTGTTGGGCAGCGACATCGCGGCTGCGTGGAAACGCGCGAGAAGGGCACCCGCCTCGAAGATCTCGTCGTCGGACCAGCCCATCGCCCGGCCCGGCACACGTGACAGCAGCTCCCAGATGCCGCCCTCAGCGATCGCGATGCTCCGCTCGCCCAGATCGTCCATTGGTCGAGGTGCGACGAATCCGGTGTACGCGAGATCGCGTAGGAACGCGTGCAGCCATTCGATCGACGCGATCGCCTCATCGTCACTGAAACCGAACGCGCGCCATCGGCTTGCGTCGTTCCAGCGGAGGATCGCGCGGTCGGCTCCGTAGTGGATCGACCACGGCCTGCCTGGCCCGCCAAGCTGGGTGGTCTCGCTCGCCGGTTGCGGTAGGAGCTTCAACACCGCCCCGACATCTGGAGCGACCACGGCCTAGAGCGAGAACTCCCCCACGGCGATCCGCTCGCGGCCGTGCAGGTATGGACGCAGGACCGCGGGGATCGCGAGCGAGCCGTCGGCCTGCTGGTAGTTCTCCATGATCGCGATCATCAGCCTCGAGAGAGCGACCCCGGACGCATTCAGGATGTGCGGCCGTTCGACCTTGCCCTTCGGGTCGCGCCTGAAGCGGATGTTCGCGCGCTCCGCCTGGAGCGAGCCGCCGTCGCTGCACGACGACACCTCGAGCCACTCACCCATCACCGGGCCCCAGGCCTGCACGTCGTAGCCCTTCTTCGCGACGAAACCGAGATCGCCGCTGCATCGCTCGGTGACCTGCACCGGGAGCTCGAGCCGCTCGAGCAGCATGACCGCGCGCCCGGTGAGCTCGTCCAGCATCTGCCGTGACGCCTCGGGCGCGGTGAGCACGACCATCTCGACCTTGTCGAACCAGTGGACGCGCTTGATACCGCGGACGTCGCGGCCGGCGCTCATGTGCTCGCGGCGGAAGCACGGCGTGTACGCGACGTAGCGGATGGGCAGCTGCTCGAAGGCGATCGTCTCGTCGCGGTGGAGCGAGACGAGCTGCGGCTCCGCGGTCGGGATCATCCAGACGTCGTCGTCCTCGTCGCGGTAGAGGTTCTCGTCGAAGTGCGGCAGGTGCGCGCTCGCGACGAGCGTCTCGCGACGGGTGACCGGCGGCGGGTAGATCTCGGTGAAGCCGTCGCTGGTGTGGACGTCGAGCATCCAGGTGATGAGCGCGCGCTGGATCGCCGCGCCCGCGCCGCGGAACAGGTAGAACCGCGAGCCCGAGAGCTTGGTACCGCGCGGGATGTCGAGGATGCCGAGGCGCTCGCCGATCTCCCAGTGCGGGAGCCCCGGGAACGGCAGCGGCTTCGGCGCGTCCTCGCGGACGACCGGGTTGTCGGCCTCGCCGGTGCCGGTCGGGACATCCGGGTCGAGGACGTTCGGGATCCAGAGGACATCCGCGTTCAGCTGCTCCTCGGCCGAGACCAGATCCTTCTCGATCGCCGCGATCCGCGCGCCCACCTGGCGCATCCGCGCCTTGACCTCGTCGGTCGGTGGCCCGCCCTTGCTGGCCTTGTTGCGTTCCGCGCGCAGGGCCTCGACCTCGGCGCGCAGCTTCCGCGCGGTCGCGTCGAGCTCGATGATCCGGTCCAGTGGCGCGTCGAAGCCGCGCGCCTTCAACATCGCGCGCACGAGCTCGGGATCCTCGCGAATGAGATCGAGCGGTCGCACCGGGCAAGTATCGCGGCTTCCCTACGATGCGCGCATGGCAGCGGAGATCAGCGAGGTCGTGCTCGTCGCGTTCGAGGGGCCGGACCGGTACTCGTTCGTCGGCGGCCTGGCGACCCGGATGAACGACCTGGCCGAGGCGCTCATCGCGCGGGGGCACCGGGTGCGCCAGCTCTTCGTGGGCGACCCCACGCTGCCGGCGACGGAGCTCCGCAACGATGGACGACTCCTGCTCGAGCGCTGGGGCCAGTGGATCTCGCGCTACCACCCGAAGGATGTCTACGACGGCGAGGACGGCAAGTGGCGCGACTTCAGCCGCACGGTGCCGCCGCACCTGCTCGAGGAGGTCATCGTCCCGGCGGCGCGGCAGGGCAAGCGGGCGATCCTGCTGTTCGAGGACTGGCAGACCGCGAACGCCGCGATCGACACGACGGTCCTCGCGCAGCGCGCCGGCCTGCGCGGCGCGATCACGCCGTTCTGGAACGCGAACAACACGTACGGCTTCGGCGCCATCGACTTCCCGCTGCTCGCTCGCGCGGCGACGATCACCACGATCTCGCGCTTCATGCGCGCCGAGCTGGTGAGATCGGGGGTCGAGCCCGAGATCCTGCCCAACGGCATCGCCCCGCGCTTCGCGGCGCCGGTCCCGCCGGCCGACCTGCGCGCGATGCGCGCCGGGCTCGCGGGCCGGCCGAGCCTGGTGAAGGTCGCGCGCTTCGACGCCGACAAGCGCTGGCTCTGGGCGATCGACGCGATCGCGCACCTACGCGACCGCGGGACGCGCCCCCGGCTCATGATGCGCGGGAGCCGCAGTGACTACGCCGACATCGTCGGCGCGCGGATCCGCGAGCGCGGGCTCAGCGTGCAACGCGTCGCCCTCGGCGCCGACGCGCCGCCCGCTGAGGTCGCAGCCGCGCTCGGGGCCGTCGACGCGGACGTGGCGTTCCTCGACTTCTTCGCGAGCGAGCCCGCGCTCCGCGCGCTGTACGGCGCCGCCGACGGCGTGCTCGCGAACTCGGAGAAGGAGCCGTTCGGGCTCGTCGGGCTCGAGGTGATGGGCGCGGGCGGCATCGCGTTCGTCGGCCGCACCGGCGAGGACTATGCGATCCCCTACGGCAACTCGGTAGTCGTCCAGTCCGACGATCCACGCGAGCTCCTCACCCACCTGGCGGCGCTGGGCGCGCGCCCGGAGCTCGGCGAGCGCATCCGCGCGGACGGCCGGATGACGGCGGAGCGCTACGTCTGGCCACGCCTGCTCGACGCGCTGGAAGCCTCCTGGGAGACGGCCGCGACGCTCGGCTAGACCCGGCGAAGGATCCGGTACGCGAGCGCGCGCTTCACGACGATCGGCCGCTGCGGATCGCGCGCGAGCAGCGCGCGCGTGCCGCGGGTGTAGCCGCCGATCCGTCGCGACTCCGCGACCCACTCGTCGAGCGTCGGCAGATCCATCGCCGGCAGGTCGTACCAGAACCGCCCGGCGCGGATCGGCTTCAGCAGCCCTTCACGGACGACACGGGCCACCGCTCGATCGCTGAAGTGGTTGTCCGCGACCGCCATGGGCCGCTCGTAGAGCCCGCCGACGGCGCGACCACCGCGGAACACGCGCGGCTGATGGTCCGAGTCAGGACGCAGGTCGATGAGCGTGCCGCCGGGCCGGACCGCGGCGTGGGCTTCGTGGAGGGCATCGACCATGCCCGATCGGCTGATGCATCAGAGCGACCAGGAGAACAGCGCCGTATCGAAGCGCTCCCGTCCGACACCGAGCGCCTGACCGGTCGACACTTCGAACCGCGCATTGTCGAATCCGCGCCGGCGAGCTTCGCGCCGGGCCTCGCGGATCCCCGCGGGGTCCGGATCGAGGCCGACGACGCTCCGCGCCACGGGCGCGATGAGCCAGGCGAGCCGACCGGTGCCCGTGCCGATGTCCAGGACGTCCTGGTCGCGGAAGTAGCGGTCGGCCCGCAGCCGCCGCAGCTCGACATCGTCGGCCGGCCGCACGGTGCTCGGGCAGCCGACGCGGCCGACGTCGCCGATCTCAGCCATACCCTTCACGCGTCCCGGGCAGCATCGCGCCGCCCTCGCCGCTCGCCGCCGCGAGCCGCGCTGGATCGAGGAGCGGCTGCTTCAGCTCGTCCGGCGGCTCCGCGCCCGCGTACCACCAGATGACCTCGCAGTTCGCGCGGAAGAGCTCGTCGAAGACCCGGTCCTCGGGGCTCGAGTTGCGGCTCGAGTACCACCAGAACCAGTCGCTGCCCTCCGCGACCATGAGCGGCTGCCGCACGCTCGGCGGCATCTCGCGCAGCGAGCCCCACTGCTCCTGCGCGAACCGGCGCGTCCGCTCGAGCACGGCCCACGCCCGCTGGTGGGCCGGCTCTCCGGACCAGACCTTGAGATCGCCGTCGATCCACGATCCGGTGTGCAGGATCGCGAGGTCCTGGACGGCAGGATGCGCGTCCAGGAAATCGGAGACCCGCACCGTCTCGAAGCGCTCGTCCGCCTCGAGCGTGCCGTACAGCGTGCGCAGGAAGTCGTTGCCGTTGTTGGGGTAGCCCTCCCAGGCGTTCTCGCCGTCGAGGATGATCGACGCGATGTACGGCCCGCCGTCGTCCGGCAGCCTGTCGCGTGCCGCTTCGAGCTTCCAGATGAGGTCCCCGACCGCGTCGTGCGGGCTCATCGACCCGTACGCGAACCCGATCCGGTCCGAGATCTCGCGGTCCCGGAAGATCGCGGTCACGCCGTTCGCCAGGCGATAGGGCTGGTAGAGGAGCTCGGGGTGGACGAGCGCGCCGATGTCGTCGCGCTCGAAGACGATGTTCGCGGACCGTCCGAGCACACCCTCGTCCGATGCCAGCCACTCGATGCGGGCCGTCCTGATCGCGTCCGCCGCTTCGGGCGAGACCGCGCCCTCGGACGGCCACACCCCGCGCGGCTTCACGCCGAAGCCGCGGACGTGCGACACGACGGCTTCTTCGAGCTGGTAGAGCGCGTCGTCGGGATGGGCGAACGGCGGCTCCGGCAGGAGGGCGTTCGGGTCGGCGCGCCGCGCCGACGCGCTGTCGATGATCAGCGGCAGGATCGGGTGGTAGTAGGGCACCGTGAGGATCTCGATCCGCCCGTCCCGCTCGAGGCTGCGGTACAGATGCGGCGCGCCGGAGGCCATGAACCGCTGCCGGCCGATGACGTAGTGCACGTCCTCGCGCGTGAATCGGCGCTGGCGATCGCGGAGATCCCGCAGCCGATCGTCGCTCGCGATGTCGTCGGGGTCGATCCAGGCGAGGTTGAACCACAACGCGAGGTCGACGAAGTAGTCGTCCGACAGGAGCTCCGGCCGGCCGCGCACGGCGAGGGCGAGCTGGAGCAACCGGCGGTATTCGTCGTGCTGCGCGATGACGTTCCCGTGATGGATCGAGAAGAACCGCCCGAGCATGTGGTCGCGCTCCTCGGGCGTGAGGGTGCCTTCCACCGTGCGCATCGTCACGCGGGTGTCCTCGTCGTCGGCGCCGCGCGCGTAGTCCTCCAGCTGATCGCGAAGCGACGGGACCATCGTGAAGCTCACCTTCACCTTGGGGAACTCGTTGAGCAGCCGCGCCATGTGGAGGTAGTCCTTGGACGCGTGAAGCCGGACCCACGGCAGGACGAACTCGCTCGTCTGGGGGTGCTTGTAGTAGGGCTGGTGCATGTGCCAGATGATCGCGACCGCGAGCTTGCCCTTCACTTCGCCCGCGCGGCCTCATCCAATCTGGTCTTCACGAATGCGGGGTCGAGCGTGACCAGAAGCCACGCGGCGCGCGGACCGTTCGGCCTTCCGATGAACGTGATGTACAGCGATTCGAACGCGGCCTTGCTCACCTTGCCCTCGGGCGTCGTGAGCCCGACCTCCTTCGCGATCTCGTAGAGGCGCTCCTGCATCGGCTCTGGGTCGGTGATCATCCCGACCAGGGCCCTCGCCCGCTCGAGGAACGCGCGCTGCGGGTCGGTGAGCATCGCGGTCGCCGGCGGAAGCGAGGCTGCGACCGCGAAGCGCGCCTCGTCCGGCGCCCAGCGCTCGAGCCAGACCCTCGCGAGCGCGATGCGCTGGTCCAGATCCGCGATCTCATCCGGCGCGAGCGGCGACCGCTTGCGCTTCGCGGCCTCGGCATGCGGCTCGATGCTCGGGATCTGCAGCCAGTCGGCGACGGTCCCGAAGCGGACGCGGAACACGATCGGCGCCGCGTCCTCGGATAGCTGCGAGAGCCTCCAGATCGTCCCGAAGTCGCTGCGCGGATCCTCCAGGAACGCGTCGGCGCAGCGGTCGTACTCGTCGTACAGGCGCGGGAGCGTCAGGCCCGCCGGGTCGAACTCGACCGCGCGCTTCGGATGCGTGCGGAGCAGCAGGAAGCGGACGATCTCGCCCGGGTAGAGCTCGACCAGCTCGACCGCGGACGCGCCGACCCCTTTTGAAGTCGACATCTTCTTGCCACCGAAGTTGAAGAACTCGTGCGCCAGGCCGGCGGGGGGCTCCCGCTTCCAGATCGCGCGGTACAGCTCGTTCGCGCGGTCGCGCGAGCCGCCCGCGGTGAGGAGGTCCTTGCCCCCCTCCTCGTAGGTCACGTCGAAGTAGTCCCACATCGCGCACCACTGGAGATTCCAGGGGAGCTTCGCGTTCCCCTTGAACGGCGAAATGCGTCCGCGGTGGCCGCAGCCTTCCGCCCAGCTCACGTAGTCGGTGCGGCACTCGTAGGCGACGGTCTCGCCGTCGAAGTCGGTCGCGTGGGTCGTGCCGATCTTGCCGCAACGCTCGCAGATGACCCAGACCGGCAGCCAATCGGGATCCTTCCGGACATTCGAGATCTCGGCGTACACCCGGCGCACCTCGCCGGCGTTCCGGAGCACGAGGTCGATCTCCCGATCGAGCTTCCCGGTGCCATAGAGGTCGCGCAGGTAGTGGATCTCCTGCGGGTGGATGCCCACGCGCGCGAACGTCGAGAGGAACCGCTCGGCGTGGTATCGCGCGAAGTCGGTCCCCGGCTCGGGCGATGGGATCGTGAACAGTGGCTTGCCCATGTGCTCGGCCATGCCGGCCTGCTGCTTCATCGAGGCCGAGTCCATCGGGTCGTAGTCGTCGATCGTGAAGACGTAGCGCACGTCGATGCCGTGCTCGCGGAACGTCCGGTAGAGCGCGTCGGTGATCACCGGGCCGCGCAGACCGGAGATCGGGACCGGACCGGATGGCGTCTTGGAGTCGCGGATGACGTGCTTCGTGTCGCGGGGCAGCGACGCCGCGACCGCGTCGGCCCAGAAGAGCTCGCGGTCGGTCGGCTGCTGGGTCATCGCCTAACGTGCGGCCGGGCCCGGCTTCGCCGGCCCCGGCCGAGCCCCATTCAACGGACGGCGAGGATCTTGAGCTCCACCTCGCCCCGCGGGACGGAAGCCCGGACGAGATCACCCTTCTTGTGACCGATGAGGGCCTTGCCGATGGGCGACTCGTTGCTGATCCGGCCCTCGGCCGGCGCGGCCTCCGCCGAGCCGACGATGACGTACTGGTCCTTCTCGCCGTCCTGCTCGATGGTGACGTGGCTGCCGATCTCGACGACGTCGTGGTGCTCGTTCTCGTCGATGATCGCGGCGTTCTTCACCATCTGCTCGAGCGTCTGGATGCGGCCCTCGAGGAACGCCTGGTCGTTCTTGGCCTGCTCGAGCTCGGAGTTCTCCGAGTAGTCCCCGAATTGCATGGCCGCGTGGATCCGCTCGGCGACCTCCTGCCGCTTCTTCG
This sequence comes from Candidatus Limnocylindria bacterium, assembly GCA_035935465.1. Taxonomy (GTDB): domain Bacteria; phylum Chloroflexota; class Limnocylindria; order P2-11E; family P2-11E; genus UBA4735. The sequence continues at coordinate 46,863 of DASYXA010000015.1, forward strand.
TGCGCAGCTCGACGAGCTCCGCCTCGAGCTTCTTCAGTCCATCCGCCGAGATCGGGACCGGTTTGTCCGGGCTCATCGAGCTGCCTCCGAAATGCGTCGCGGCTCCAAAAAAAGAACACTGAAGGCCGCCTTGGCCCTCAGCGCTCCGCCGCGTACGGTGTCTGTGTGCCGAAAGCATACACGGTCAGCGCCCGCCTTCTGGCCCATTACCGCCGGACCGCGCGGGACCTGCCGTGGCGCCGGACGCACGATCCGTACGAGGTGCTGGTGTCCGAGGTGATGCTCCAGCAGACCCAGGCGTCGCGCGTGACGCCCGCCTTCGAGCGGTTCATCAAGCGCTTCCCCACGCTGGAGGCGCTTGCTGCGGCGCCGCTCGGCGCCGTGCTCCGCGAGTGGTCCGGCCTCGGCTACAACCGCCGCGCCCGGGACCTGCATCGGATCGCGCGGCTGTCGCCCGACGGCCTGCCGCGCACCGTCGCCGAGCTCGATGCGCTGCCCGGGATCGGTGCGTACACCGCCGGAGCGATCGCGTCCTTCGCATTCGGCGAACGCGTCGCGTTCGCGGACGTGAACATCCAGCGGGTCCTTGGACGCGTCTTTCTGGGACGACCAGGGACGAACACGGAGGCCATCGACCTGGACGCGCGAGCGATGCCGAAGCGCTCGTCCGATCTCTGGCACCACGCGCTCATGGATCTGGGCGCCACGCTGTGCAAGCCACGGAACCCGAGGTGCGGAGCATGTCCCCTGCGCTCAGATTGCAAGGCGAGCGGCTCCGCCGGGACGGCGGCCGCCGCCGCCCGGCACCACGACCGGGCGATCCGACCGGCGGCGTACCCGGACACCGACCGCCGCGTCAGGGGATCCATCGTGCGAGCGCTGACCAGGGCCGACCTGACCATCACGGCGCTGGAGCAGCAGATCGGCGACGAGCGCGTCGGGAGGTTGACCCGAGCGCTCGCCGCCGAAGGGCTCGTGGAGCGAGCCGGCCGGACGTACCGGCTCCCGAGCTAGTGCGCCGTGACCGTGATCTCCAGGTAGATCCCCTGATCCTCCATCCAGGTGGTCCCGTCGATGACCGGACGGAGGCGCAGCGGATACGAGCCGAGGCGCAC
>DASYXA010000016.1:0-12004 GCA_035935465.1 Candidatus Limnocylindria bacterium
CGCCGGCCGCGAGCCGCGCCGATCCGCGCGGTGGAGCCGAGGAGACTCGAACTCCTGACGTCCTCCTTGCAAAGGAGGTGCTCTACCAGCTGAGCTACGGCCCCAAAACGCTCCGCGTTTTGGGGCCGCCGGTGCTTGCTCACGAGCGAAGCGAGTGAGCAGTGCAGCGGACTGGGCCCCATGCGGCGAAGCCGCATTCAGGCTACAGCGACGGTCCAGAGCGCAGTGGGCGTTTCTGGACTCGAACCAGAGGCCTCTGCCTTATCAGGGCAGTGCTCTAACCAGCTGAGCTAAACGCCCTGCGTCGGGAAAGCCTGGGCGATCGTTAACCGGTGAAAAGTGGCAGGAACAGCGCGCCTCGTCGTCACGATGAACGTGAGTCTGTGAGATCTCATTGGCTCATCGCGTAATAACTATGCGAACCACTTCCATTGGAAGTGCGAAGACGCCGAGCTTTGAGGTTCGACGCATCGACCTGGGATGAACGCAGTGGATCGAGATCCCGAGGGACCCGATCGTGTGTATCCCTAGAAAGGAGGTGATCCAGCCGCACCTTCCGGTACGGCTACCTTGTTACGACTTCGTCCCAGTCGCCAATCCCACCTTCGACGGCTGCCTCCTTGCGGTTGGCCCACCGGCTTCGGGTGTTACTGACTCCCATGACGTGACGGGCGGTGTGTACAAGGCCCGGGAACATATTCACCGCGGTGTGATGACCCGCGGTTACTAGCAACTCCGACTTCACGAAGGCGAGTTTCAGCCTTCGATCTGAACTGAGGCCGGTTTTCAGAGGTTAGCTTCTGCTCACGCAGTCGCGACTCGCTGTGACCGGTCATTGTAGCGTGCGTGTAGCCCCAGACGTAAGGGCCACGCTGACTTGACGTCATCCCCACCTTCCTCCGAGTTTCTCTCGGCAGTCCGGCCTGAGTGATACAACAGGCCGCGAGGGTTGCGCTCGTTGCGGGACTTAACCCAACATCTCACGACACGAGCTGACGACAGCCGTGCAACACCTGTGCAAGCTCCCTTGCGGGTCGATCGCCTTTCGGTCCTCTACCACTTGCATGTCAAGTCTGGGTAAGGTTCTTCGCGTACCATCGAATTAAACCGCACGCTCCGCTGCTTGTGCGGGCCCCCGTCAATTTCTTTGAGTTTTAACCTTGCGGTCGTACTCCCCAGGCGGGGCACTTAATGCGTTAGCTACGGCACTGCCGGGGTCGATACCGACAACACCTAGTGCCCATTGTTTACAGCTAGGACTAACGGGGTATCTACATTCTGTTGCTTCCCTTCTCACCCCGGAGAAGAGTCATGACCAAGCATCGTGCTTGGCGGGCTGAGCATTTCTGTCAGCCTCTCGCCATTGCTGGCGAGATCGGACTGTGTCTTCGCCCGATCACAGGATCGGGGCCTGCGTACAGTCTCTACGGGGTCCAGGGTGTCTGGACTTCCCTCGGCGTTATCCCACCACGAAGTATCGGATGGGACTTTCACCGATATAGCAGGGATTGGTCGACGGCATTGCTGCCGAAGGGGACAAGATCCTTATCCCGGTCGCTCCCCTAGCTTTCGCGCCTGAGCGTCAAGAACAGGCCAGCAGATCGCCTTCGCCACTGGTGTTCCTTCCGGTATCTACGCATTTTACCGCTACACCGGAAATTCCATCTGCCTCTCCTGCCTTCAAGCTCCGGAGTTTCCACGGGCCTCTCCCAGTTGAGCCGGGAGCTTTCACCGTGGACTTTCGAAGCCGCCTGCGCGCGCTTTACGCCCAGTAAATCCGGACAACGCTCGCAACCTACGTATTACCGCGGCTGCTGGCACGTAGTTAGCCGTTGCTTATTCCTCGAGTACCGTCGGGTGTCTTCCTCGAGAAAAGCGGTTTACGACCCGAAGGCCTTCATCCCGCACGCGGCGTGGCTGTGTCAGGGTTTCCCCCATTGCACAAAATTCCTAACTGCTGCCTCCCGTAGGAGTCTGGGCCGTGTCTCAGTCCCAGTCTGGCTGGTCATCCTCTCAGACCAACTACCGATCGCGGCCTTGGTAGGCCATTACCCCACCAACTAGCTAATCGGCCGCAGGCCCCTCCTAAAGCGTCTTACGACTTTGAGCACTGAACTGAATCAGTGATCACATGCGGTATTAGCTCGTCTTTCGACGAGTTGTCCCCCACTTCAGGGCAGGTCACCTACGTGTTACTCAGCCGTTCGCCACTCACCTCGGCCCTTGCGGGCTTTGGTCCGTTCGACTTGCATGTTTTATGCACGCCGCCAGCGTTTGTCCTGAGCCAGAATCAAACTCTCCGACAAAAGAAGAGACCGTCCTTTCGGAACGGTCATCATCGCTTCGAGTTCGAATGGCTTATTGATCGACGAGTCCGCGCTTGTGTTCGTTCCTGCCACTTTTCAACTGTTAAAGATCGTGCCCAGACCTCCCAAACGGAACTGTGGCCACGGGCTTGTGCGGACGACCATCATACCGACCAGCGGAGCCGGGCGTCAACCGCGACGAGGGTCCGCCAGGCCGTTCTTTTCGCGTAGTTCGCGACCTCCCGGCAGGCAACGCCGCGAACGGGCCGGCTAGAGCGCCCGGCGGCCCTCGAGGGCCCGGCTCACGGTCACTTCGTCGGCGTACTCGAGGTCTCCGCCCATGGGCAGTCCGCGCGCGAGGCGGGTCACGCGGACCGGGTTGATCCCGAGGGCCTGCGCGATGTACATCGCGGTCGCCTCGCCCTCGAGGTTCGGGTTGGTCGCGAGGATGAGCTCCTCGATCCCGCCGGCCCTGATACGGTCGACGAGCGGCGCGATCTTGAGGTCGTCCGGGCGCACACCGTTCACGGGCGAGATCGCGCCGTGAAGCACGTGGTAGACGCCCTTGTACTGGCCGGTGCGCTCGATCGCGAGCACGTCGAGCGGCTCCTCGACCACGCAGACCATCTTGTGATCCCGGTCGTCGGCCGCGCACACCGCGCAGGGGTCGGTCTCGGCGATGTTGAAACAGGTCGCGCAATAGCGCAGGTCGGTCTTCACCGAGCGGACGGCGCTCGCCAGCGAGTCGGCGTCGGCCATCGAGGCGCGAAGGATGTAGTAGGCGAGCCGCTGCGCGGTCTTCGGGCCGACGCCCGGCAGCTTGGAGAGCTCGTCGATGAGCCGGGCGAGCGGACGCGCGAGCGCCTGGGTCAGCCCTAGAACCCCGGGAGCTTGAGGCCGCCGGTCACGCCGCCGAGCTTCTGCGCCGCCAGCTCCTTCGACCGCGTGAGCCCGTCGTTCACCGCGGCGAGCACGAGATCCTGCAGCGTCTCGACGTCCGTCGGGTCGACGGCGTCCGTGCTGATCCTGACCTCGCGCAGCTCCTGGGTCCCGCTCATGACCACCGTGACCGCGCCGCCGCCGGCGGTGCCCTGGACGGTGAGCGCGCCGAGCTCGGCCTGGGCCTTCTCCATGTTGGCCTGCATCTCGCGCGCCATGCGCTGCAGGTCGCCGAGGTTCTTCATGTCACTCGACCTCCAGGATGCGATCTGGCCTGCGGAACGTCTCGAGCGCCGCGCGGAGCATCGGGTCCTCGGTCGCGGGCTGCGTGTTGGACGCCGCGGTCGCGGGCTGCTTCACGCACCGTACCCGCATCGCGGCGCCGACGAGCTCCCCGAGGTCGCGCTCGAGCTCAGGCCGCCGGCCGTCCCACATCTGACGCGCGAACTCGTCGCTGAACGCGAGGACGATCGTACCGCCCTCGATCGCGACGGGCTCGGCTTTCACGAGCTGCGCGGCCTTGCCGAGGCTCCGCTCCTGCGCGCGCTCGATGAGCTGCTCCCACGCGGCACGCACGCGCTGGAGCGTGACGCCCGGCGACGCCGCACCGACGGGACCCTGCCCGCTCGGAGCCGGCGCGGGCTGCTGAGCACGACGCTCGGCGAGATCGACGACAGCCTGCGATCGCGGCGCCGACGGTGGCGCCTGACGCGCGGCAGGCGCGGGCGCAGTGGCCTTCGCCGGCGCGCCCTGCGGCGCCGCCTGCTTCGGCGCGGGCGCCGGCGAGGCGCCCTCGGTCGTGAGATCGAGGAGCGCCAGCTCGAGCGGCAGCGGCGTGCCCTCGCCGGTGCGGAGCTGCTGCTCGGTCTCGATGAGCCGGTGGGCGATCTTCGCGAGCCGGTCGAGCGAGAACCGCGGTGCCTGCGCGCGGAGGACCGCCGCCACGCTCTCGGTCGCGGTCTCCGGCAGCGTGTCCGATGCGCGGACCAGGACGAGCGCGCGCAGGTGGTCCATCGCCCGGCGCACGAAAAGGCGAAGGTCTCGGCCGTCGTCGACGAGCGTGCGTACGAGGCCGACCGCCTTCGCCGCGTCGTTCGCGGCGATCGCGTCGAACAGCGCGGTCGTCTCCTCCCAGTCGCTCGCGCCGAGCAGCTCGTCCACGTCCTCGACGCGCACCTTGCCCTCGGCGAACGTCGCGACCTGGTCGAGGATGCTCTCCGCGTCGCGGAGCGAGCCCTGCGCGTGGCGGGAGATCGCCTCGAGCGCCGCGGGCTGGACCTGCCAGCTCTCGCTTTTCGCGATGGCGGTGAGCTGCTGGACCATCTTCTGGTGCGGGATCCGGCGGAGGTCGAACCGCTGGGTCCGCGACACGATCGTCGCCGGGATCCGCTGGGCTTCGGTCGTCGCGAGGACGAAGATCACGTGCGCCGGCGGCTCCTCGAGGGTCTTCAGCAGGGCGTTGAACGCGTCGTTCGTCAGCTGGTGGGCCTCGTCGATCACGTACACCTTGTACCGGCCCATCGACGGGGCGAATCGGACCTTCTCGCGAAGATCCCGCATCTCGTCGACGCCGCGATTGCTCGCCGCGTCGATCTCGATGAGGTCCAGGAACCGGCCGTCGCGGATCGCGACGCAGCTCTCGCAGGCGTCGCACGGGTCGCCGTCCTTCGCCTTCGGGCAGTTCACGGCCTTCGCGATGATCCGCGCGATCGAGGTCTTCCCGATCCCCCGAGAGCCCGACAGGAGGTAGGCGTGCGCGACCTGGCCGCTCGCGATCGCGTTCTTGAGGGTGCGCGTGACGTGCTCCTGGCCGATCACTTCGGCGAACGTCTGAGAGCGGTAACGGCGATAGAGGGCGGCGCGCTCCGGCACGTGGTCAGGATAAAGCGTGGTACGCCGTGCACCCTCCGTCGATCACGCCTTCTCGGTCGCGCTCGCGCATCTTGGCTCGGACCAGGCTTGCCTGCGGCACTCAGCGACGACCGCTTACCGCTGCTTCCTTCCGGACCTGACGGGGTTCGCGGGCCGCTGCTGCACAGGACCCGATCGTCAACGCCTCGACGCGCGAACGAGGGGCCGGGACGACGGACCTCGGGAGGGAATTCAGCCCCGCTGAAGCGGATTGCGGGTACAGGGCACCGCTAGCTCCCCGCCTAGCACAGCGGAACAACGCTAGCACCGCGCGCAGGCGGATGATCGTGGGCGACACGCATGGGGAGACAGCGATGAACGCGCAGGAGATCGATCATCCCGGCCGCGAGCGAGTCCGGCGGCGGTGGCGGGCCGGAGCCGACGGCGGCGGCGGTGGCGGCTCCGGCGTGCGCGCGCGGCCGGTCGGTGCCTTCGTCATCACGGACGGCGACGTGCACTGGGAGCCGGCGATCGACGCGACGCGGCTGGCCCTGCGCGGGATGCTCATCCCGATCGTCGGGATGATCGTCGCGCGCTCGGTCGTGAAGCCCATCGTCAGGGGGCGGCGGTCCCGCTAGCCGCGCAGCGCGGCCTCGATGTCGTCGAGGTGCTCCCTTCGGTGGTTCGCCCGCGACAGGTCGAACGGCGCGCCGCCCTGCGCGGCGATCTTCGCGAGCATCGTGTCGCTCAAGGCCCTCACCTTGCGGTCCGCCTCGTCGGCGACCCGGAGCGCGAGCTCCGCGGCGTCGCGGGGCCGGATGGTGAGGCAGAGCGGCTTGGCGGCCTCGTTCGCGGCGTCGGTGTCCTCGTCCTCATACGTTGTCGGCTCGCCGTCGGGGCCCCATCTGTCGATCCAGTAGATCGCGCGGGCGTCCCAGTACGCCGCGTGGGCGAGCACCGCCGCGACCGTCCACCCGCCCGGCATCGGCCGCGCGAGGTCCGCGTCCGAGAGCCGCGCGACGAGCGCGCGCAAGCGAGCGCGTTCGGCGTCGGTCTCCGGTTCGTGCGATCGGTCGGCGGTCATGGCACGCTCCGTTCTAGCGCGTCCGCGATCCCGGTGAGATCCGGCGCGACGATATCCGGCTGGGGGCCATGGGGATAGAGCGCGGCACCGGGCCGGGCGACGAACGCGGCCCGACAACCCGCCGCGAGCGCGCCGGCAATGTCCCAGCCGTGCGCGGCGACGAGCCGCACGTCGCCGATCGCGACACCGGCGCGCTCCGCCACCATCCGATACGGCGCGGCGGCCGGCTTGAGCGCGCGCACCTCATCGGCCGAATACACGGCCTCGAGCAGGCCGCGCAGCCCGCTGTGCTGGAGCTGCGCCTCGGCGACCTCGAGCGGGCTGTTCGTGAGCGCGACGAGCCGGTGGCGCGGCCGGAGGCGGGTCATCGCGTCGCGGACCTCCGGATGCGGCGGGAGCCGGCGCATCCCGTTCACGACCGCATCCGTCTGCGTGGATGAGAGCGTGACCTTTTGGCGCGTCGCGAGCATCGCGAGCGCGCTCCGCTGCGCGGTCGTGAAGTCGACGTAGGAGCCGGTCAGGCCGCCCGCGAACGCGACCTGGAGCATGAGCGCGAACCACTGTGGGCGCAGCGCCGCGTCCCCGAACGCCGCCGCGAAGGGCGCGTCCAGAGCGCGTAGATCGAGGAGCGTCTCGTTGACGTCGAAGGCGATGACGGTCATTCGGCGGAGAGGGCGAGATTCGAACTCGCGAGTCTTTCGACTACTGACTTTCCAGGTCAGCGCCCTAGGCCACTAGGCGACCTCTCCTGACAAACCCTGAACGCTGCGCTGCCTTCGGCGGGCTTCGCCCTCAGGGGCCCCTACCCCTGCGCGTTCGGGGGCCCCGCGAGGCTCGGTCGGGCAAAGCCCGCCCTCGCCTAGCCTCCTTTGTTCATGGTCAGCCCAGCTTGCGCTGCGGCGGAGAGGGGGGGATTCGAACCCCCGTGGCTTTCGCCAACCGCTTTTCGAGAGCGGCACCATCAACCACTCGGACACCTCTCCGCCACGAAGTTTAGCCGGCGAGATGCCGCTTCAGGAACGAGATGATCTTCGGCCAGGCGTCCTTCGCGTCGTCGGGCCGATGCACGTCGCTGCGCTGCTCGTTCAGGAACGCGTGGTCGGCGTTCGGGTACACGACCTTCTCGAAGGGCACGCCGGCTGCCGCTAGATCCGCCTCCAGGGTCGGCAGCGCGTTCATGACCCACTCGTCCTTGCCGGCGAAGATGCCGAGCATGGGGATGCCTCTGAGCCTCGCGTAGTCCGGTTTCTTTTGCGGCGGGACACCGTAGCAATCGACGACCGCGCCCACCGCGTCGGACGCCACCGTGCCGGTCATGATGGCGAGCATCCCGCCCATGCAGAACCCGATGACGCCGACCTTCGTGGAGGCGGTGCCCGGGTGGGACGCGAGGTACAGGGCGGCACCCCGGGCATCCTTGGCCGCCTCGGCGATGTCGAGCTCCATCATCAGCTTCTGCGCGGCATCAGGCTCTCCGATCTGCGCGCTCTTCCCGTGGTAGAAGTCCGGCGCTAGCGCGTTGAACCCCTCGCGGGAGAGCATGTCGGCGACGCGCTTCACCTGGTCGATGAGCCCCCACCACTCCTGGATGACGATCACGCCGGACCCTTTGCCGGACGCCGGGCTCGCGAGGTAGCCGCTCGCCGTCCCACCGTTGCTCGTGAAGGTGACCATGCTCCCCATCTACGCGCTCCTCTCGACGTGATTCCGCAGGACGCCGATCTTCTCTATCTCGAGCTCGACGACATCGCCGGGCTTCAGCCATTCCGGCGGCTTCCGGCCCATGCCGACCCCCTCCGGCGTACCGGTGATGATCACGTCGCCCGGGTAGAGCGTCAGGCCGGCCGAGAGCTCGGCGATGATCCGCGCGACCGGGAAGACCATATGCTTCGTGTTCGAGTCCTGCTTCGTGACGCCGTTGACGCGCGTCGTCAGGCGCAGCGCCTGCGGGTCGGCGATCTCGTCGGTCGTGACGATCCACGGGCCGAGCGGCAGGTGCGTGTCGAAGTTCTTGCCCTTGAACCATTGACCGCCATGCCACGTGCGCTGCACGTCGCGCACGCTCACGTCGTTCGCGATCGTGTACCCGAACACGTGCTCGAGCGCATCGCGCTCCCGGATGTCCCGGCCCGCGCGCCCGATGACGACCGCGAGCTCGACCTCGTAGTCGAGCTGATCGGAGAGCGGGGCGGGGTGCCGGATCGCTCGTTCAGGGCCGACGATCGCGAACGGGTTCTTCGAGAACAGGGCCGGATGCTCGGGGATCTCCTGCGACGCGGACGCCGGCCGGAAGTCCTTCCCTTCGGCGAAGTGCTCCGCGTAGTTCCAGCCGACGCAGAACACGTTGCGCTTCGGGACGATCGGCGCGAGCAGCCGGACGCTGTGGAGCGGAAGCGGCGGCCCGGCGGGCATCCAGCCTGCGCCGCGCTCGATGAGCTCGACCATCTCGACCGTGTCGCGCAGCGGCAGTATCGAGTCACCCTGGACCACGCCGGTGAGCGGGCCTTCGCCCTCGTCGAACGTGCAGAGCCTCACAGGCTGGCCGGTCCCGGTCTCTCTTCCGGCCAGGCGGCGTAGGTGCGGCGGTAATACAGGAGCGGAGTGCCGCCGAGGACCTGGCCACCTTCGACGGAGCCCACCAGCATGACGTGATCCCCCTGCTCGATGACCTGCACGACCGTGCATTCCATGAACGCGGTCACGCTGTCGGTGAGGATCGGGACGCCGGACAGGACCGCGGACGGGGCCCATCGGACGCCGGCGAATTTGTCCTCGGCCTTCGTCGCGAAGCGCGTGCTGAGGTCCTCGCTCCCGGCCTTCAGCACGTTGACCGCGAAGCGCTTGCACGCGCGGAGCGCGGCGAGCGTGCGCGACGAGCGATCGAGGCTGACGAGAACGAGAGGCGGCTCGGTGGACAGGCTGATGAACGCCTGCGTCGTGAGGCCGCGCGGCGCCCCCGTGTCGTCGACCGTCGTGACGACGCTGACGCCGCTCGGGAACGAGCCTGCGAGCTCGCGGAACGTCGCTCGATCCACCGGCACGCGTTCTATTCTGGACGGCATGCGGCTGACCCGTATCCACTATGCCTGGGTCGTCGTCGCGATCACGTTCCTGGCGCTCCTCGTCTCATCGAGCGTCCGCGCCGCGCCGGGCGTGCTCATCACCCCGCTCGAGCGCGAGTACGGCTGGGACCGGGCGGCGATCTCGGCCGCGATCGCGGTGAGCATCCTCACGTTCGGCCTCGGCGGCCCGGTCTCCGGCACGCTCGTGAGCCGCTTCGGGCCGCGGAAGATCATCCTGTTCGGCTGCTCGCTCGTCGCGGCCGGCCTCCTCGCCATGCTGACGCTGCACCAGATCTGGCAGCTCTTCGTGTACTGGGGCGTCATCGTCGGGGTCGGCACGGGCGCGGTCGGCAGCGTCCTCGGCGCGACCGTCGCCCACCGGTGGTTCCGCAGCCATCGGGGGTTGGTCATCGGCGCCTTCGGCGCGGCCACCTCCACCGGCCAGCTCATCTTCATCCCGGCGATGGCCAGCCTGACCGTCGGCATCGGCTGGCGCGCCGCGATCCAGCTGCTCATCGCGGCATGCGTGCTGGTCCTTGTGCCGGTGGCGGTCCTGATGCGCGACAAGCCCGAGGACGTCGGCGTGCGGGCGTTCGGTGAGCAGCTCGTTCTCAGCGACGCCGATCGGGCCGACGATGCGCGCGGCACGCCGATGCGCGTTGCCGTGCGCACGGGCGACTTCTGGCTGCTCGCGGGCAGCTTCTTCATCTGCGGCTACACCTCGAACGGACTGATCGGCACCCATCTCATCCCGCACGCGATCGACCACGGCTTCACCGAGGTGACGGCGGCGGGTGCCGTCGGCCTGATGGGCGCGATGAACATCGTCGGCACGCTCGGCTCGGGCTGGCTCTCCGATCGCTACGACAACCGCAAGCTCCTTGCCGCGTACTACGCCTTTCGCGCGCTGTCGCTCTCGCTGCTGCCGCTGATCTTCGACGTGCAGGGCCTGTACCTGTTCGCGTTCGTCTACGGCCTCGACTGGATCGCGACCGTTCCGCCGACGGCGAACCTCGTTGCCCGCATCTACGGCCGCGCGTCCCTCGGCACGATCTACGGCTGGGTCTACTTCAGCCACATGACCGGCGCGGCGATCGCGGCATACGCGGCGGGCTATGTCCACACCATCCTCGGGAACTACCACCTGATGTTCATCTCGGCCGCGCTGTTCGGCGTCGTGGCCGCGGGCCTCGCGCTCCGCATCCAGGCGCCCGCCCGCGCCGCGACCGCCGCGGCCGCGGCCTAACATCGGCACCGCGTCGCGCAGGGGGTGAACGGAATGGCGGTCCTGACCAGGGGCAAGGTCACCGCGGGCAAGGCGGCGGGCATCGCCGCCTGCGCGGACGATCGCGGGGTCATCCGCGCCGCCGCGATGGACCAGCGTGGCTCGCTCAAACGTGAGATCGGCCGGCAGGGTGGTCAGCCGACGAACGAGTCGCTCACGGAGTTCAAGACGGCGGTCACGAAGATCCTCACCCAGCATGCGACGGCCGTCCTCATGGACCCCGAGTACGGCCTCCCCGCGCTGAGGGCCCGCCGCCCGGGGAGCGGGGTGCTCCTCGCGTACGAGAAGACCGGCTACGACGCCGACCCGCAGGACCGCGCGCCCGACCTGCTCGAGCACTGGAGCGTGCGCCGCCTCGTCGACGCCGGCGCGGACGCGATCAAGATCCTCCTCTACTACGACCCGTTCGACGACGAGGCCGTGAACGACCGCAAGCACGCGTTCCTCGAGCGCATCGGGGCGGAGTGTGCCGGGCTCGACGTCCCGTTCTTCCTCGAGCCGCTCGCGTACGACAAGGACCTGGACGAGAAGGGCTTCGAGTTCGCGAAGCTGAAGCCGAAGGCGGTGCAGGCGTACATGGAGAAGCTCTCCGAACCGCGGTTCGGCGTCGACGTGCTGAAGGTCGAGGTGCCGGTGAACATGGCGTTCGTCGGCGGCTCGAAAGCCAACCTGACCGGCCAGATCGCGTACGACCGGAAGACCGCGCTCCGGCACTTCAAGGAGGCGTCCGACGCGGCGCGGCTGCCGTTCATCTACCTGTCCGCCGGCGTGACGAACGAGGTGTTCAACGAGTCCATCGAGTGGGCCGGCGAGGCGGGCGCGAAGTTCGCCGGCGTGCTGTGCGGCCGCGCGACCTGGCAGCGCGGCATCCCGGTCTATGCGAAGGAGGGCCTCACGGCCTTCGAGGCCTGGCTCGCGTCGGAGGGCGTGGCGAACATCCAGGCCCTGAACGCGATCCTCGCTCGCACCGCCTCACCGTGGTGGACCGTGTACGGCTCGCGCGAGGCCGCGACCGGTTAGCGCCGGCCCAGGCCACCCCAGCGCGATGCGCGACGCTGAGGGGACCTCAGCCCCCCTCCCGCCGGCGGCCGGCGAAGAAGCCTGAGAGGAGTGCCTCTGCCTCGGCGCGGCGAGCGCCCAGCCGCCACTTCGGATGGTGGTTGAGCGCCGGCTCGTCGAGCAGCTCCGCCACGGAGCGCACCGCGCCGGCCTTCGGGTCCGGTGCGGCGAACACGACAAGATCGAGGCGCGCGAGGACCGCCGCGCCGGCGCACATCGCGCAGGGCTCCAGGGTCACGTAGAGCGCGCAGGCGGTGAGCCGCCAGCGGCCGAGCGTCTTCGCGGCCGCGCGGAGCGCGATCAGCTCGGCGTGTGCCGTCGGATCCTGATCCCGCTCGCGCGCGTTGTGGCCCGTGCCGACGACGCGGCCGTCGTGCACGACGAGCGCGCCGATCGGCACGTCGCCGTGCGGGATCGC
>DASYXA010000017.1:0-12031 GCA_035935465.1 Candidatus Limnocylindria bacterium
CCGCGCTCGCGCGCCAGCACAAGCTCGACCCGGTCATCGGACGCGACGAGGAGATCCGGCGTGTCATCCAGATCCTATCGCGGCGGACGAAGAACAACCCGGTGCTCGTCGGTGACCCCGGCGTCGGCAAGACCGCGATCGTCGAGGGGCTCGCCCAACGGATCGTCCGCGGCGACGTGCCCGAGGGGCTCAAGGACAAGCGCGTGTTCGCGCTCGACATCGGATCGCTGCTCGCCGGCGCGAAGTACCGCGGTGAGTTCGAGGAGCGTCTGAGGGCCGTGCTCAAGGAGATCGCCGCGAGCGAGGGCCAGATCGTCCTGTTCATCGACGAGCTCCACACGATCGTGGGTGCCGGAGCGGCCGAGGGCGCGGTCGACGCCGCGAACATGCTGAAGCCGATGCTCGCGCGCGGCGAGCTGCACACGATCGGAGCGACGACGCTCGACGAGTACCGCAAGCACATCGAGAAGGACGCGGCCCTCGAGCGGCGCTTCCAGCCCGTCTTCGTCGGGGAGCCGACGGTCGAGGACACGATCTCGATCCTGCGCGGTCTTCGCGAGCGCTACGAGGTGCATCACGGGGTGCGGATCCTCGACAGCGCGCTCGTCGCGGCGGCCGTCCTCTCGGCGCGGTACATCAACGACCGGTTCCTGCCGGACAAGGCCATCGACCTGGTGGATGAGGCCGGGTCCAAGCTACGCATGGAGATCGACTCGATGCCGGTCGAGCTCGACGAGGTCGAGCGGAACATCCGGCGGCTCGAGATCGAGCGCGAGGCGCTGAAGAAGGAGTCCGACGCCGCGAGCAAGGAGCGTCTGGCGAAGCTCGAGAAGGAGCTCGCCGACCTCAAGGAAGCGAGCTCCGGCATGCGCGCCGACTGGGAGAAGCAGAAGGCCGCCCTCACCGAGATCCGCGACACGAAGCAGCGGCTCGAGCAGGTGCGCGTGGACATCGAACAGGCGGAGCGCGCGGCCGACTTCGCGAAGGCCGCCGAGCTCAAGTACGGAACGCAGGCTCGTCTCGAGAAGGACGTCGCGGCCGCGGAGGCGAAGCTCGCCGAGCTCCAGCAGCGCCACAAGATGGTCACCGAGGAGGTGACGGGCGAGGACATCGCCGAGGTCGTCGGCAAGTGGACCGGCATCCCGGTGACCAAGCTCCTCGAGGGCGAGGTCGGCAAGCTCCTCAAGATGGAGGAGCGCCTGCACGAGCGGGTCGTCGGCCAGGACGAGGCGGTGGCGGCCGTTGCGAATGCGGTGCGCCGCGCACGCGCCGGGATGCAGGACCCCGACCGGCCGCTCGGCTCGTTCCTGTTCCTCGGTCCGACCGGCGTCGGCAAGACGCTGCTCGCGAAGGCGCTCGCCGAGTACCTGTTCGACGACGAGAAGGCGATGGTCCGTCTCGACATGAGCGAGTACATGGAGAAGCACACCGTGTCGCGGCTGGTCGGCGCGCCTCCGGGCTACGTCGGCTACGACGAGGGCGGGCAGCTCACCGAAGCGGTCCGCCGACGCCCGTACACGGTGCTGCTGCTCGACGAGATCGAGAAGGCCCATCCGGACGTGTTCAACGTGCTGCTCCAGATCCTCGACGACGGCCGCCTGACCGATGGCCAGGGCCGCACGGTCAGCTTCAGGAACGTCGTGATCATCATGACGAGCAACGTCGGCTCGACCTTCATCAGCGAACTCGCCGGGAAGAACGAGGAGCTGATGCGCACGCACGTGATGGACGCGCTGCGCGGGCAGTTCCGGCCGGAGTTCCTCAACCGGGTGGATGAGATCGTCATCTTCCACGGCCTCGTCACCACGCAGCTCGAGGCCATCGTCGAGCTCGAGACGAAGGCCCTTGCCAAGCGGCTCGTGGAGCGGAAGATCGCGATCGAGCTCACGCCCAACGCGAAGGCGCTCGTCGCGAAGGAGGGCTACGACCCGGTGTACGGGGCGCGGCCGATCCGCCGCACGATCCAGAAGCTGATCCTCGACCCCCTCGCGCAGAAGCTTCTGTCCGGCGAGTACGGCGAGGGCGACACGGTCTTCGTCGACGCGGCGAACGGCTCGATCCAGTTCTGGACCGAGGAGTTCGCCGAGAAGACGGCCACAGATCGCAAGGATCGCAAGGATCGCAAGCAGCCGGTCGGCGCGCTGAACTAGGCACCCCGACGGCCACGGTCCCGCGTTCGATGGTGCGCTGGCGTGCCGCCGTCGCCGTCGGCCTGGCGCTTTCCCTTGCGTCCGCGGCGTGCGGTATGGCGCCGGCACCGGCTGGCCGGATCCCTCCGGCGCCGGCGACATCCGCGCCCGCCGCCTCCAGGACGGTCCTGGACTCACCGACGGCGAGCGCGACGCCATCGGCTACGACGTCCAGCTCCTCGGTCGCCGCGCTCATCCAGCAGATCGACGTGGCGAAGCTCAACGACCACCTGGTCGCGCTCACGTCCGTCGTCTCGCGCGACGTCCACCATCCGGGACACGCGAAGGCACTCGCGTACCTCAGACAGCGGCTCGGGGCGATGGGGCTGCGGGTCGAGACCTCCCGCAGCGTGTATCAGGGCATCCCGCTCGAGAGCCTCTTGGTCACGATCGATCCGCTCGACGCGCCGCCGGCCGCCGGTTGGATCATGATCTGCGCGCACTACGACTCGATCTCGAATCGCTCGCCGGGCTGGAATCCGACGCTCACCGCAGCGCCGGGCGCCGACGACAACGGGACCGGGACCGCCGCACTCCTCGAGTACGCGCGCATCCTCTCGCAGAATCGCGCGAGCCTCTCCCGCCGCGTCGTCCTGGCGTTCTTCGACGGCGAGGAGCTCTTCTTCAAAGGCAGCGGCGCCTACGTCGCGTCGCTCCCCAAGCCGTATCCGTACAGCGCGGTCATCAACATCGACATGGTCGGGTTCAACCCGATCGCGGATCGGCTCGATCTCATCTGGTACACGAACGCGTCGGCCGGGCTGCGCGACAAGATCGCCGCCGCGAACGAGCGCTACGCGATCGGGATCTCACCGTTGAACGCGCAGTTCGCCGGTGACGGGAGCACGATCCTCGATGCCGCGCCGTTCGGGCTCGCGGGTATTCCCGCCGTCGCGCTCGTCCAGCGCTACGGCGAGAGCGACGCGACCTTTCCCGGCAACGACACGTTCCACACGGTGAACGACACGCCGGCGAACGTCTCGAACCGCCGGCTGTGGCTGAAGGCCGCGAAGCTCACGCTCGCGGCGGCGCTGGATCTCGCGACGGCCCCGTAACTCGCCTAGAGCTCACCCTCGGTCCACCGATCGGTCGACGCGACGATCGTCACCGGTCCGTCCGCGTCGATCTGGACACGCATCGCGGCGCCGAATACGCCGGTCGCGACCGTGAGCCCGCTCGCGCGGAGCACACCGCAGAACGCGTCGTACAGCCGGTGGCCGATCTCCGGCGGAGCGGCGGCCGTGAAGTCAGGGCGCCGGCCACGGCGGACATCGCCGTAGAGCGTGAACTGCGGCACGACGAGGACGCTGCCGTTCGCGTCGGCGACGCCGTGCTGGAGCTTCCCGCTGCCGTCGTCGAAGATCCGGAGCGCCGCGATCTTCGCTGCGAGCCGCTCGCCGTCGATGGCAGTGTCCGTCGCCCCGACGCCGAGCAGCACGACGAGCCCGTGACCGATGGATCCGGCGCGCTCGTCGCCGACCTCGACCGACGCGGCGCGCACGCGCTGCACGACCGCGCGCGTTAGACCGTCACTCCAGCATCCAGGGGTTGTCGCCGCGGACGACGGCTTCGACCTCGCTCGGACCGAGATGCCCGGGCGCCCACACGGTCCGGCTCAGCCCGAGCGGCAGGCGCGTGACGTACGTGACTTTGCCGAATCGGTAGCCGTGCTGGAACAGGAACGTCTTGCCGTCGATCTCGATGAGCTGGCGGCGATCGGTTGAGGCCGTTGGCACGCGATGAGCCTATCGGAACCCGCTAGTCAGTCCGGCGGGAGGCCTGGGTCCCCCGGATCCGTCGCGGCTGGGCTCGCGCTCGACGCATAGGAGCCGCTGTCGGCAGCGGCGGTCGACCCGATCCCGCCGAGCAGGGCCAGGGTCGCTACGACCGCGAGCAGGACCGCGCGGAACGCTCTCATCTCCACCACACTCCCCATTGTCGACGGCCATCGACGTTCGGTATCGTGCTCGCTGATTATGGCGACTGAACCCAAGCGGTCAATCCGCGCGGGCGGCACTTCGGTGTCGAATGCGGGTCAGACCCTGGGCGAGCGGGTGCGGGCGGCGCGGCGCGACGCCGGCTTGAGCCAGGCGCAGCTTGCCGGCGACGAGCTCACCAAGGGATTCATCAGCCAGATCGAATCCGGGCTGGTGCGACCGTCCATCCGTTCGCTCCAGCACATCGCCTCCACGCTCGGACGGCCACTCGACTACTTCATCGCCGATGAGCCGCTCGCCGCGACGAAGCGCGTGACGTTCCATCATCTCGCGGCGGAGGCCGCGGCCGAACGGCTCGACTGGCAAGCGGTGGAAGGCGAATCGACACAGGGCCTTGCGGTCGCGACCGACGCCGCGGAGCGCGCGGCGTTCCTGCGGCTGCTCGCCAGCGCAGCGCTGAACCAGGGTCGCCGTGAAGAGGCGTTCGATCGCGTGACCGAAGGGCTCGCGCTCCTCGATGTCGCCAAGCAGCCCCTCGACGTCGCGCGCCTCCTCTACGTGCGTGGCCTCGCGTACGGCGACGCCGGGCAGCTCGTCGCCTCGACCGAGGCGTTCGAGACGGTCCGCGACATCGTCGAGCGCTACGAGGTCCTCGATCCGCGGCTTCGCGCGCGCGTCGCGGTCGCGCTCGGCACGACGTACCGGCGCCTCGGTCGCACCACCAAGGCCATCGCGTCGTACGAGCTGGCCCTCGCCACCGCGTCCCGCGCGAACGAGCTGAAGCTCGCGGCCCAGGGGTTCATGGGGATCGCCGTCTCGCACTTCGATGCCGGCGACCTCGACGCGGCGATCGCGAGCTATGAGCGGGCGCTCGATCTCTTCGAGCGCGTCGCCGACACGAGCTTCGAGCTGCACGTCCGCCAGTCGCTCGCCTCGATCAGCTTCCAGCAGGGCCACGTGGCCCAGGCGCGTGACCTCGCCGACCGCACGATCGTGCGCGCCGCGGAGGTGGGGGACGACCACTGGGGCGCTGTTGCGCAGGTCGTTCGGGCGCGCGTCCGGCTGAGCGAGGGCGACGCCGCGGAAGCCAAGCGCACCGCGCGCCAGGCCGAGCGCGTGCTCGCCTCGGTGGGCGACCAGATCCAGCGGGCGCACGCGCTGCGCGTGGTCGGCGCCGCGAGCGAAGCGTTGAACGAGCCGTCCGACGCGGACCGCGCGTTCAAGCAGGCCATCGAGCTGCTCTCGTCCATCGACGACCGTGCCGACCTGGCGCTCGCGGCTTCCGAGTACTCGAAGGTCCTCCGGGCCCGCGGCGCGATCGACGACGCGTTCGCGATGCTGGAGCTCGCCCAGACCCGGCGCTAGCTAGCATCGCACGGTGCCCCGCGAGTACGCCTCCGAAGAGAACGCGCGCGTCGCCGACCTGCTCGACGAGATCGGCGACCTCCTCGAGCTCAAGGGCGAGAACGTCTTCCGTGCCGTCACGTACCGCGCCGCCGCGCGCGAGATCCGTGACCTGCGCGAGCCGATCCGCGCGATCTACGAGGCCGGTCACCTCGCGTCGATCCCGAAGGTCGGCGCGTCGGTCGGCGAGGCGATCGCGCAGTACCTCCAGGGCGGCAAGGCGAGGCGGCACGAGGAGCTGAAGGCCGCGGTCCCCGATGGCCTCCTGACGCTCCTGCGGGTGAAGGGCGTCGGGCCCGCGACCGCGAGGCTGATCAATCAGCACCTCAAGATCACGACCATCGACGAGCTCGAAGCGGCGGCGAAGGATGGCCGCCTGCGCACGCTGCCGAAGATCCAGGCGAAGACCGAGGAGAACATCCTCAAGTCGATCACTTCGCTTCGCCAGCGCACCGGTCGATCGCTCATCAACTTCGCGCGGACCGCGGCGGACCGGATGGTCGCGCAGCTGCGGGATAGCGCCAACGTGGGGGAGATCTCGGTGTGCGGCAGCCTTCGCCGGTGGAAGGAGACGATCGGCGACATCGATCTCCTCGTGGCGAGCGACGACGCCGCGCCGGTCATGGCCGCGTTCACGAGCGCGCCGAACGTCGAGCGGGTGCTCGCGCATGGGGACACGAAGTCTTCGGTCATCGTCGAGCGCGGCCTCCAGATCGACCTGCGCGTCGTGCCGGCGGTCTCGTGGGGCGCCGCGCTGCTCTATTTCACCGGGTCGAAGGAGCACAACGTCCGGCTCCGCGGTTACGCGCTCCGCAAGAAGCTCCTCCTGAACGAGTACGGCCTCTATCGCGTGGGCGAGGAGAAGACGGGGACGCCGATCGCGTCACGTACCGAGGAGGACATCTACGGCGCGCTCGAGATGGACTGGATCCCGCCCGAGCTCCGCGAGGACCACGGCGAGCTCGACGCCGCGCTCGCGCACGCGCTCCCCGCCCTCGTCCGGGTCGAGGACCTGAAGGGCGACCTGCACACGCACTCGGACTGGACCGACGGGCGCGACCCGCTCCCCGACATGGTCCGGCGCGCGCGCGCCAAGGGCTACGCGTACGTCGCGTTGACCGACCACTCGGTGGGGCTTGGCATGACCAACGGCCTCAACCTCGAGCGCATCGCGGCGCGCAACACGGTGATCGCCAAGCTCAACCAGGAGCTCGCCCCGTTCCGGGTGCTCATCGGGACCGAGGTCGAGATCCGCGCGGACGGCCGGCTCGATTACCCCGACGATGTGCTCGCCGGCTTCGAGATCGTGACGGCGTCCATCCACTCGGCGTTCAATCAACCTCGGGACCAGATCACGCAGCGGCTCGTGGGCGCGATGAAGCACCCGCTCGTCACGGCGATCTCGCACCCGACCGGACGCCTGCTGGAGCGCCGCGATCCGTACGACGTCGACATGGATGCCGTCATCGACGCCGCCGTCGCGACGGGCACGCGGCTCGAGGTGAACGGCGGGCCGGAGCGGCTCGACCTTCCGGACTGGGCCGTGCGGAAGGCGATGGAGCGCGGGGCCACGCTGGTCATCGATTCGGATGCGCACGCGGTCGAGGAGCTCGAGTGGACCGTGTACGGCACGGCGACCGCCCGGCGCGGGTGGGCGACAGCGGACCGCGTCGGCAACACACGCGGGCTCGACGCGGTGCTCACGCGCAAGGTGACATGAGCGGGCGCCGCTTCGTCGTGCGCGGCCGCGTCCAGGGCGTGAACTTCCGCGCGACGGCCGCGGACTACGCGCGCCGGCTGGGTCTTGCTGGTCGGATCTGGAACCGCGAGGACGGCGCCGTGGAGGCGGAGGCCGAGGGCGACGCCACCGCGCTCGCGACGTTCGAGGCGTGGCTGCATCGAGGGCCCGGCTACGCCGAGGTCGAGGCCGTGGAGGCGGAGGAGCTGCGCGGCGAGCCGCGCTACCGCGGCTTCGGGATCGGTTAGCGGCGCTTGCGCTTGGGCTTCGGCAGGTACTTCGCGCGCTTGCGCTCGCGGATCCAGGCGGCCTCGAGCGGTGGCACGTACGCGAGGTAGAGGTACGCGAGCGCGGCGAGATCGAGGGCGAACGCGATCCCCGTGAGGAGGAACGGCGCCTTCGCGATGAACAGCACGCAGACGACGATCAGCGTGATCACGTTGATCCAGAACGCCCAGGGCCGCGCGCCGTGCTCGGCGGGCGACACCCCACGCACCGGCAGGTAGTACCAGACGATGTTCGCGACGAGCGCGACCCCGAGCGCGATCACCGCCGGCCAGTAGAAGCGGGATTCGCCGTTGAACGGCTCGATGAAACGGTGGGCGAAATGCCCGAAGTCGAATGGCACGGGCTACCTATACTACCGAGCGAATCCCGACGACGCCTCGTGATGGAGACACATGCGCGCACTTCTCTCCGTTGACGACAAGACCGGACTGATCGCGCTCGCACGCGGGCTGGTCGAGCTTCGCTGGGAGCTCGTCGCGACCGATGGCACGCGCGCGGCGCTGGCGGCCGAGGGCATCACGGCGCGGTCGGTCGAGGACCTGACCGGCTCGCCGACGCTCCTCGACGGCCGCGTGAAGACGCTGCACCCGAAGATCCACGCCGCGATCCTCGCCCGCCGCTCCAGCGACACGCACATGGCCGAGCTGAAGGCGCAGGCCATCGAGCCGATCGACCTCGTCGCGTCCAACCTCTACCCATTCCGGGAGGCCGCGGCGTCCGGCGCGTCGGGCGACGCGCTCCTCGAGAAGATCGACATCGGCGGCGTGACGCTGCTGCGCGCGGCGGCGAAGAACCACTCCGACGTGATCGTCCTGTCCCGGCCCGAGCGCTACGGCCCGGTCCTCGAGGAGCTGCGCGAGCGCGGGTCGGTGTCGGTCGAGACGCGCCGCCAGCTCGCCGCCGAGGCGTTCTCGCACACGGCGGCGTACGACGCCGCGATCGCGGCGCAGGTCGCGACCGACGCGGGCGTGCAGTTCCCCGACGAGCTGACACTCTCGCTCCGGAAGGTCCGTGACCTCCGCTACGGCGAAAACCCCCACCAGCAGGCCGCGTTCTACGCGGTTCGCGGCGAGTCGGGCGCGATGACGACCATGGAGCAGCTCCACGGCAAGGCCACCAGCTTCAACAACATGCTCGACATCAACGCCGCATGGCGGATCGCCTCGGACTTCACGCAGCCGACCGCCGCGATCGTGAAGCACCAGAACCCGTGCGGGATCGCGTCCGACTCG
Organism: Candidatus Limnocylindria bacterium; assembly: GCA_035935465.1. Classification (GTDB taxonomy): domain Bacteria; phylum Chloroflexota; class Limnocylindria; order P2-11E; family P2-11E; genus UBA4735. The sequence goes on from DASYXA010000017.1 coordinate 8,789, forward strand.
GAGATCGCGAAGGCCTATCGCAGCGCGTTCCTCTGCGACTCCGTGTCGGCGTTCGGCGGGATCGTCGCGGTGAATCGTCCGGTCAACCGCGAGCTCGCCGAGTCGCTCAAGGACACGTTCTACGAGGCGATCATCGCGCCGGCGTACGCCGAGGACGCGCTGCCGATCCTGAAGGAGCGCAGGAACCTCGAGATCCTCGCCGTGAAAGGCTGGGCGCCGCAGCTGCGCGGCCGGCGCGGTGACGGGATGCTCGACTACAAGCGCGTCTCCGGCGGGATGCTCGTGCAGACGCCGGACGAGTCGGTCGCCGACGAGTCGAACTTCAAGGTCGTCACCGAGCGCCATCCGACCCTCGACGAGCTCACCGACCTCGTGTTCGCCTGGCGGTGCGTGCGGCACGTCACGTCGAACGGGATCGTGCTCGCGAAGAACCTCATGAGCGTCGGCATCGGGCCGGGTCAGCTCTCACGTGTCGTCGCCGTCGAGGTCGCGGTGCGCAAGGCCGGCGAGAACGCGCGGCTCGCGGTCATGTCGTCGGACGCGTACTTCCCGTTCCCCGACGGCATCGAGGTCGCCGCTCGGGCCGGGGTCACGGCGATCATCCAGCCCGGCGGCTCGATGCGCGACCAGATGATGATCGACACCGCGAACCGCCACCGCATGGCGATGCTGTTCACCGGACGGCGTCACTTCAAGCACTAGCGGGAACCGGTCATGCGGCTTGGCTACGTGATCCCCCGGATCGATGCGCAGGTCCCGCCTGCGAGCGCGGAGTGGCTCGGCGGCCCCCGGCTCGTCGGCGCGGCGTTCGTCGCGCTCATCGCCGGCCCTCTTGGCCGACGGTCTGCGTTGGGGCGTCCGACGCGTTAGCGGCGATCGATCGCGCGGACCACCGCGCGCACGACCCAGACGATCAGCACTGCGAGCAGGACGAGCGGCAACAGGCTGAGGATGATCGAGCCGACGACGCCGGCGCTCGGAGGACTCTGCTGCGTCGTGAGCGCGATCCGGTTGTTCGGTTGGGTCGCGTTGTATTCGAGCACGACCCTCTCGAACGCGCCGTGGTCGCTCCCGAGGGCGGTCGTCTCCCGCGACCCATCGGTCTTCTCGATCGTGGCAGTGTCGCCGCTGATCGTGACCCTGGACACGTGCCCGGCCCTGATCTCGGCGACCGTCCGGTCGTAGCTCGCGATGGCCGCCGCCGGGCTCTGCGCGCGATACGCGTACAGCAGCCCGATACCCAACAGCAGCACCAGCACCGCGGCCGCAGCGACCCAGACCACAGAGGTCAGCGACGATCGCGGCATCTCCGTACTCGCGGGCCGGAGCGGCAACACGTCGCGGCCGCAGAACCGGCACACCACGGCCGCGTCCTGGATCCATTCGGCGCAGAACGGACACGGGCGACGCATCGCGCGATCATTCTCAGTCCAGCCGCGCCCTGCGCCGCGCCAAGCAGGCGCTCGGTCAGTGGCCTCCGGTCCCTGTGCCGTCGAACACGGATGGATTCGGCGCTCCCGCGACCTCGAGGTATCCGACGGCGCCCTTGCTGAGCGCCCGCGGCAATGCGTGGTCGACCAGGAGGTAGCGGCCTGGCACCTCGACCGTGAACTCCACGGCGGCGGCGCCGCCCGCGGGCACGAGCGTGGTCTGCACGTTCTGGAGCGGCTGCCCGAGCGCGCCTTCGGGGTAGACGCGGTCGAAGATCTCGCCGATGACGTGGAAGTTCGAGTCGACGAAGCCGCCGACGCCAAAATAGATGCGGACCGACTCGCCGACCTTGGCCGTGAGCGCGCCCGCGCCGGTCAGGGCGCCGACCCGGCCGTTGAACAGCACGTAGTCCGGCGTCTCGTTCAGCATCTTGTCATTCGAAAAGTCGTGGTGCCCGGGCGTGCCGAACGCGGCGTTGGTGTAGAGCTCGCTCTGCATCACGTAGTACTCGTGATCGACCTTGGGCAGCCCACCGACCGGCTCGACGAGGATCATCCCGAACATCCCGTTGATGATGTGCATCGGGATCGGTGGCGTGGCGCAGTGGTAGACGTAGAGCCCCGGGTTGAGCGCCTTGAACGTGAGCACCGCTTCTTTCCCGGGCGAGACGGCGGTCGCGCCCGAGCCACCGCCCGGGCCGTTGACCGCGTGCAGGTCGATCGAGTGCTGCATCGAGTCGTTCGCCGCATTCTTGAGGTGCAGCTCGACCGTGTCGCCCACCCGGACCCGCAGCATCGGTCCCGGTACGGTGCCGTCGAAGGTCCAGTAGCTGTAGGTCTGGCCCTCCCCGAGGGTCGCGGTCACTTCCTTGGTCTCGAGGGTGATGACGACCTTCTCCGGCGTCGTCCGCGTGATCGGCGGCGGCACGTCGGCGGCCGGGCGCGAGATCTCCTTGACCGTGACCGGCTTCGCGCTCGCGATGGGCGCCGGGGCCACCACCGGGACCACAACCGGGACCGCGCCGGCGCCCGCTGTGGTCATGCCGGGCATGTCCGCGGGCATCGGCACCGCGGTGGCTGCCCTCGGCTGGCTCGCGGCAGCGAGGACCAGCACGGTCGAGGTGAACAGCACCGCGACGGTGATGATCGTCAACAGCGCGTAGCGGTATCCCTCGCCGGCCGGATCGAACGCATCGCGTGATCGCGCGGAGGTCCGTCCATCGTTCATGCGGGCACGGTACCGGCGCGGCTGCCGCGGATAGCCTGCCGAGGGTCCTCATCTGATAGGGCCGGAAGTCCCGACCCCTAGCGCGTGCCCAGGCGCGGGTCGAGCTGGATCGGGACACCGGCGACCGCGGCCGGTGGAGCCGGACCGCGAAGCGTGCGGACGACGTTCACCGTGAAGAGCAGCAGGCTCGCGTAGCCGAGGATCCCAGAGATGCCGATGACGGCATCGAGCTCCGCGGACCGCACGAGCTGGGGAAAGACCCGCAGGCCGACACCGAGGTTCGCGACGAGCAGCGTCGCGACCTGCAGGGACGTGCTCCAGAGGCGGCGGTCGAGGAACGCGGGCAGGGCGCGGGCCCCGACCGCAAAGATCATCAGGGTCACGAAGCCGAGGGCCATCGCGTGGCGCGCCGCGGATATCTGGAGGTACGAGCCGGCGATACCAATGCTCGCCGCGGCAAGGATCCCGACGCCGACGAATGCCCAGGCGAATGCCGAGCGCACACCGATGCGGGTGAGCCGCGCGTGGTCGCGCAGGGGCTGGCGCGCGATGCCCGGCCCGAACACGCTGAGGGCGAAGGTCGTG
>DASYXA010000018.1:0-6527 GCA_035935465.1 Candidatus Limnocylindria bacterium
GACCTCAGCAGGGTCCGCGCCAACGGCGGGTCTGCCCAGGCGGCGGAGCACCTCTCCGACGGTGCGCAGCCTGGCGCGCCGGCGAAACGAGATGGCGCGGTTGACTGCGATCCGGTGCACCCATGCCTCGGCCGGGGCGTCTGGGCGCCATCGCTTCCACGCTTTGAACGCCTGGACGAAAGCGTCCTGCGCGCAATCCTCGGCTTCTTCCGGATCTCCGAGGATGACCGACAACGTACGGAAGACCCGCGGGTAGGCGGTCCGGTACAGCCGGTCGAAATCCTCCGGCGAGCCGGGGCGGTATCCCTCCCCCATGAGCTGCCTAACGCTTTAGGCTAGCCGAGCATGCCCGCCGTCTGGACGGGCTCCTTCTGATAGAGTGTGGCCTCCGGCCCTGCCGTAGAGAGTGGGGCGGCTAGATGAGAGGTATCGGATGAAGGACTGCACCCCGACCCGCGATGCTGCGCGGGCCCTTGCCGCCGGCTACGCGCTGGTCCCGGTCTATCGCGAGGTCCTCGCCGACATGCTCACCCCTGTCCGCGCCTACTCACTGCTCTGCCCGCCGGGTGAGCCCGGCTTCTTGCTGGAGAGCGTCGAGGGCGGCGAGCGCCTCGCTCGGTACTCGTTCATCGGGGTGCATTCGAGGCCTCTTGACCTCGGCGACGGAAATCCGCTTGATGCACTGGCGACGGTGGCCGGCGAGCAGACCGCGCCCGTGAAGGGCGTGCCCCGGTTTCACGGCGGCGCGGTGGGCTACCTCGGCTATGAGACCGCGCGGCATTTCGAGAAGCTCCCGGTCGCGAAGGGCGCCCCGCCGCCGATGCCCGAGAGCTCCTTCGTGCGCGCCGAGGACCTGGCGGTTTTCGACCACGTCACGAGGCGCCTGCAGCTGCTGACCATCCACCGCCCCGACCGCGAGGACTACGACGAGGCGGTGGCCCGTCTCGATGCGATGGAGCATCGCCTCGCGGGCGACCAGCTACCCGCGGGGCCTCGCGGAGTCGACGGAGCGGCGTGGCAGTCAAACGTCACGAGGGGTCAGTTCCACGCGATGGTCGACGCGGCGCGCGAGCACATCATGGGAGGCGACGCGTTCCAGGTCGTCGTCTCGCAGCGTTTTCACAAGCCACTCGCGGCCACGCCGTTCGACGTCTACCGATGCCTGCGCGCGATCAACCCGTCGCCGTACATGTTCTTCGTCGCGCTGGGCGGCGACCGCCACGTCGTCGGCACGTCCCCCGAGAAGCTGGTCCAGGTCGAGGATCGGCGCGTCGAGACGCGCCCGCTGGCCGGCACGCGCCGGCGCGGAGCGGACCAGGCTGAGGACAGGCGGCTCGAGGAGGAGCTGCTGCACGACCTGAAGGAGCGCGCGGAGCACGTCATGCTCGTGGACCTCGGACGGAACGACGTGGGGCGCGTCGCGAAACCCGGCACGGTAACCGTCGATCGTCTGATGGAGGTCGAGCGCTACTCGCACGTGATGCACATCTCGTCGACTGTTAGCGGCCAGCTGCGCGACGGCAGGACGTCGCTCGACGCGCTACGCGCGGCGTTCCCGGCCGGGACCGTTTCGGGCGCGCCGAAGATCCGCGCGATGGAGATCATCGCGGACCTCGAGCCGGACCAGCGCGGCGTCTACGCGGGGTCCGCCGGCTATGTCAGCTTCGGCGGCAACCTCGACATGGCGATCACGCTGCGGACGGTCGTGGTAGTTGACGGGATCGCCTACGTGCAGGCGGGCGCCGGCGTGGTGGCCGACTCGAAGCCCGAGCGCGAGTTCGAGGAGACCCTCGAGAAGGCCGGCGCGATGTTCAAGGCGATCGAGATGGCGGAGGCGATGTAGATGGCAGAGCTCGCCGTGATCGACAACTACGACTCCTTCACCTACAACCTCGTCCAGTACATGGCGGAGCTCGGCGGCGAACCCATCGTGTTTCGCAACGACGAGGTAAGCGTCGACGAGCTGGCGAAGTTCGACGGGATCGTCGTCTCGCCCGGCCCGGGCACGCCCGACGACGCGGGGATTTCCAACGACGCGATCAGAGCTCTCAGCGGCAAGGTCGCGATTCTTGGGGTCTGCCTTGGCCACCAGTGCATCGGGCAGGTGTTCGGCGGCGAGGTCGTCCGCAACGAGCCGTCGCACGGCAAGACGGCATGGATCCACCACGACAATTCCGGTGTGCTCGCCGGCGTCAGTGAGCCGTTCGAGGCCACCCGCTACCACTCATTGATCGTGAAGCGGTCGAGCCTGTCCGACGACCTAATCGTCACGGCGTGGACGCACGACGGAATGGTGATGGGCCTGCGGCACGCGAAGCACCCTACGTACGGTGTGCAGTTTCACCCCGAGTCGGTGCTGACCAGGGAAGGCAAGAAGATCCTCGGCAACTTCATACGCAGGGCCTCCTCCCCACCGCGTGGGGAGGTGGCGCGCAGCGCCGGAGGGGCCCGATGATCGAGTCTATAGCGAAGCTCGTCAGATGCCAGAACCTCACCGAGGAGGAGGCGGCCGCAGCGTTTGAGATCATCATCCGCGGCGACGCGACGCCGTCCCAGATCGCGGGCTTTCTCATCGCGCTGCGCATGAAGGGCGAGACCGCCGAGGAGATCGCGGGGTTCGCCCGCACCGCACGGGCGATGGCGACTCCGATCGAGGTCGACGGAGCGCTGCTCGACACCTGCGGCACGGGCGGGGACGGCCTCGCCACCTTCAACATCTCGACGCTCGCTGCGATCGTGGCCGCTGCCTGCGGCGCGAAGGTGGCGAAGCACGGCAACCGCGCGGCGTCTTCGCTGTGCGGCTCGGCGGATGTGCTGGAGCAGCTCGGCGTGAAGATCGACCTCACGCCGCAAGGCGTGGCGCGCTGCATCGACGAGGCGGGCATCGGTTTCCTGTTCGCGCCTGTGTTCCATCCGTCGTTTCGTTTCGCGGGCGCGACGCGCCGCGAGCTCGGGCTGCGCACAGTGTTCAACGTGCTCGGCCCGCTCTGCAACCCGGCGGGCGCGAAGTACCAGGCGCTCGGGGTAGCCGACGCTGCGCTGGCCGGCAAGATGGCGGACGTTCTGCAGAGGCTCGGGGTGGAGCGGGCGATCGTGTTCCACGCGGCCGACGGGATGGACGAGCTGTCAGTGGCGTCGCCGTCGCTCGTGATCGAGGTCGATGGAGAACGGAAGGAATATGAGCTAGATCCCGCGGCACTTGGGCTGGCGCACGCGCCGGTGGAGTCGATGCGCGGCGGTGGACCGGAGGAGAACGCACGCCTGGCGCGCGAGGTGCTGGGCGGGGCGACCGGGCCGCGCCGAGACGTCGTCCTGCTCAACGCCTCGGCGGCTTTGCGCGCGGCCGGGCTGGCGCGGGACTGGAAGGACGGACTCGGCCTGGCGGCGGAAGCGATCGACTCTGGCCGGGCGGGCGAGGTGCTCAATCGGTGGGCCACAATCTCGCAGGAGTGACCGAGGATTTCTGACGATCTCTTGGGTCGTCTAGTGCTGGAAGCCCGGCAGGACCTGCAGCGGAGGCGCTACCTGGTGGGCTCAGACCGGTTCGAGCTCGCGGTCGCCGCCTACCAGCCGCGGGATTTCATCGCCGCGCTCCGGCGGCCCGGCCTCGCCGTCATTGCCGAGATGAAGCAGCGCACGCCGAGCATGGGCGTGCTGGCCGAGGACTACCGTCCCGCCGATCTCGCCCACGAGTACATGGAAGGCGGCGCGGCCGCGATCTCCGTCCTCACCCACATGGCGGGATTCGGCGGCCGCATCGAGCACATCCGCGCGGTGCGCGCGGCGACCGACCTGCCGATCTTGCGCAAGGACTTCGTCACCGACCCCTACGAGGTCGCCGAGGCGCGCGCGTGCGGGGCCGACGCGGTGCTGCTGATCGTTGCGGCTCTCGAGCCGGTGCAGTTGGGCGAGCTTCTCGCGCTCACGAGGAGTCGAGGTATCGCGGGGCTGGTCGAGGTGCACGACGAGCGCGAGACCGCGGTCGCGCTCGAGGCAGGCGCGCGGGCGATCGGCGTCAACCATCGAGACCTGCGCACGTTCTCCGTCGATCTCGGCCTGACCGAGCGGCTGCGCGGGCTGGTGCCGCAGGACGTGGTGCTGGTCGCGGAGAGCGGTATTCATTCCGTCGAGGACGCGCGGCGGATGCGCGAGGCGGGCGCGGACGCGATCCTGGTGGGCGAGCTGCTGATGCGGTCGGACGATCCCGCGGCGCGAATAATGGAGATGAGCGCCGCATGATCCGGATCAAGATATGCGGCATCTGCGACCTCGACGGTGCGCGTGCCGCGGCGGAGGCGGGCGCGGACCTCATCGGGTTTCACTTCTGCGACTCGGACCGCCGCGTCTCGCCGGAGGAGGCGAGGGCGATCCTCGACGACCTGGTCGTCTACCCGAAGATCGTGGGCGTGTTCATCGACCAGTCGCCCGACGAGGTGCGCCGGATCGCCGACTACGTCGACCTCGACCTGCTCCAGCTCCACGGCTCTGAGGCGCCGGGCTTCGAAGCCGGTCGACCCGTGATGAAGGTGCTCAAGGTGCGCGGTGGCGAGGTCCCCGGCGTGCTCGACGTACAGGCCTGGCCCGACCCCATCATGCTCGACGCCTGGTCGAGGGACCAGCGCGGCGGCACTGGCCGGACGTGGGATTGGGAGCTCGCGAGACCCCTGCTCGCCGAGCGCAAGGTGTTCATCGCAGGTGGACTCGAACCGGGTAACGTGGGCAAGGTCGTGAGCGGGTTCAAGCCGTACGGCGTCGACGTCTCCAGCGGCGTCGAGTCGCGGGTCCGCGTCAAGGATCCCGAGAAGATCCGCGCGTTCATCCGCGCGGTGCGGCTCGCCGAGCTTCTCGCCTGATGGCACGCGCCGGTCTTACCCATCCGGTCGACGGCCGCTTCGGCGCGTTCGGCGGGCAGTACGTCCCCGAGACGCTGATGAGCGCGCTCCACGAGCTCGAAGACATGTGGCACGAGGCGAAGGCGGATCCGCAGTTCCAGCTGGAGCTGGCCGGCCACCGGCGCGCCTTCATCGGCCGGCCGACTCCGCTCTACGCCGCGACGCGGCTGAGCGAGCAGTTCGGCGGCACGCACGTCCACTTCAAGCGTGAGGACCTGTGCCACACCGGCGCGCATAAGCTGAACAACGCGGTAGGGCAGGCGCTCCTCGCGCTGCGCATGGGCAAGAAGCGGATCATCGCGGAGACCGGCGCGGGCCAGCATGGCGTCGCCGTGGCGACGGTGTGCGCGCGATTCGGTCTCGAGTGCACGGTCTACATGGGCACCGAGGACATGCACCGCCAGTCGATGAACGTGCGGCGCATGAAGCTCCTGGGCGCGCAGGTGGTCGAGGTGGCGAGCGGGTCGAAGACGTTGAAGGACGCGACGACCGAGGCGATCCGCGACTGGGTCACCAACGTCCGCACGACCCACTACATCATCGGCTCGGTGGTCGGGCCGCACCCGTACCCGGAGATGGTGCGCGACCTGCAGCGAGTGATCGGCGACGAGGCGCGCGAGCAGTACCTGTCGCTCGACGGCAAGCTGCCGGACGTGGTCGTGGCCTGCGTCGGGGGCGGGTCCAATGCGATCGGCATCTTCACCGCGTTCCTCGACGACAGGGACGTGTCGCTCGTCGGGGTCGAGGCGGCGGGCAAAGGGATCAAGACCGGCGAGCATGCGGCGTCGCTCGTGGGCGGCAGACCCGGCGTGCTGCACGGCTCTTACTCATACGTGCTGCAGGACGGTGACGGGCAGATCCTGCCGACGCATTCGATCTCGGCGGGGCTCGACTACCCCGGCGTCGGACCCGAGCACGCGTTCCTGCGCGACATCGAGCGTGTCGAGTACGTTGCGGTGACGGACAGGGACGCGCTGGCGGCGTTCAAGCTGTGCACACGGCTCGAGGGCATCATGCCGGCGCTCGAGCCGTCGCATGCCATCCACCACGCCGGGGTCATCGCGAAGGAGCTGGGCCCGGGCGGCCGCATCCTCCTGTGTCTCTCCGGGCGGGGAGACAAGGACATGGATTCAGTCGATGGTGGCTGAGCGGACGACCCGGCTGGAGGACGCGGTCCGGGCGACGGGCGACCTGAAGCTGATCGCGTACATCATGGCCGGGCACCCGAGCAAGAAGAGGTCGATTGACGTGGGAAAGAGGCTCGCGGCGTCTGGCATCGCGGCGCTGGAGATCGGCATTCCGCACTCCGACCCCCTTGCCGACGGACCCGTGATCCAGCGAGCGGGGCACGAGGCCCTGCGGGCGGGCATGACGGTCGCGGCCGCCATCGAGGTCGCGGCGGCGGTTGCCGCGGACGGTATCCCGGTCGTCCTGATGTCCTACATCAACCCGATCCTGCAGCACGACGCGCGCAAGTTCGCGGCCGAGGCCGCGCAGGCCGGCGTGGCGGGCGTGATCGTGCCGGACCTCCCGATCGAGGAGGCCGAACCGGTCACGGCCTGGTTCCGCGCAGCCTCGCTCGACACGATCTTCATGGTCGCGCCGACCACGCCGCCCGAACGAATCGCGTCGATC